>DATBLC010000213.1:0-44766 GCA_036555515.1 Binatia bacterium | reverse complement strand
CCTGCCGGCGGGCATTTCCACCTATGGAGAGGACGGGGTGGTGGCCGGCAAGGCAGAGAACCATTGACCGCGATCGGAAGGGCTCGCCTCTCGGTCGCACACTAGCGACATAGTCTCTAAATAACGAACTCATTAGTAACTCGATCCATGGAACGCGGAACCTGAAACTAGAAACTATCATGACTCCGACCTGGGACCTCACAAGCTATTTTTCCGAATTCAACGGCCCTGAGATGGTCCGGTTCAAGGAAGCGCTGCGGCGCGATATCGCGTTGCTACGAGAAAGCGCCGCTGTGTTGCCCGATCTGAACGATGCCAATGCGGCTGCTTGGGAAGACATATTGATCCGAGGTGAAGATCTTACCCGCCGCATGTCGCACTTGAGTTCGTATATCAGCTGTCTCGCCTCCTCCGACGCGCGCAACGAAGATTTTCTGAGAGAGGAAGCGGCGCTGGCGCTCCTGCGCGCGGAGTTCGCCAAGGTGCGCATTGAATACTTGCGCGCCTTCAAGGGCGCAACCGACGCTCACTTCGCCCGGTTGCTTGCGCGGCCTTCTTTGCGCGGCGCGGAACATTATCTCACCCGGCTGCGCGAAGAAGCGCGCCGCGCTATGACCGCGGAAAAAGAGATCCTCGCTACCGACCTCGGCCTGGACGGCATTCAATCCTGGGGGCGGCTATACGATCGTGTATCGGCGAAGCTCGAATTCGAAATGACTTTTCCCGACGGTCGGTGCGAACGCTTGCCCATGTCACAGCGCCGCTCGCTCATGGAGCAGCCCGACCGCCGCATCAGACGAGCCGCATTTGAAGCGGGCAACGAAGCATGGCGGAGCGTTGAAGACACCGCCGCCGCAGCGCTCAACGCCATTGCCGGCACCCGGTTAACGCTCAATCGTCATCGATGCGTCGATCATTTTCTCGACATCGCCTTGTTTCAAGCGGCGGTTTCGCGCAAAACTCTCGACGCCATGTTCGCGGCGCTATTTGTCGGTTTGGAAATCCCGCGCCACATTCTCCGGCTCAAAGCCAAACTGATGGGGCGGTCCGGTGTCGCCTGGTTCGACCTCGGCGCGCCGCTTAATTTGCCCGGCCAGGAAAAACTCTCCTGGGAGAAGGCGCGCAGATTGGTGGGCGAATCCTTTCAGCGTGCCTACCCGGCCCTGGGTGATTTCTTCGAGCGCTATGTGATCGGCAAAAACTGGGTCGACTGGGCCCCGCGCGCCGGCAAACGGCCCGGCGGATTCTGCACCAGTTCCATGGTCAGCAAAGAATCGCGCATCTTCATGACCTATAACGAATCCCTCGGCGATGTGCTCACGCTGGCCCATGAATCGGGACATGCCTATCACGGCCATCAGATGGGCGACGTCCGCCCTTACGCCCGCGGCTACCCGATGACCTTGGCGGAAACCGCGTCGACATTTGGCGAACAGGTTTTTATGAACGGCTTGCTCGACGACCCGGCGATCAGCGACGCGCAGAAAGCGATGATCCTCGACATCGATGCGGGTCACGGCGCCATTTATCTCCTCGATATCCCGGTGCGCTACGAGTTCGAGAAAACTTTTTACGAAGAACGGCAAAACGGCGAGCTAAGCGTAAGCCGCCTAAAACAATTAATGATCGATACTCAACGGCGCGTGCTCGGCGAGGTACTCGAGCCCGGCAGCGAAGACCCCTACTTTTGGGCGTCGAAGTTGCACTTTTATATTACCGGTCTTACTTTTTATAATTTTCCGTACACATTTGGCTACCTGTTGAGCCGCGGTCTCTACGCCATGTTCAAAAAGGAAGGCGCCTCTTTCCTGCCCAAATACGAAAAACTGCTCCGGCTAGCCGGCAGCGACACTTCGGAAAACGTCGTCAAGCGCGCGCTTGGTCGGGATATCGAGTCAAGCGAATTTTGGGCTGAAGCGATTCAAAGCTTGGAACAACCTCTGAATCACCTGGAAAGCTTGTTGCCGAAGGTTATTCCTAATTCGTAAAGTTCCAATTCGTCCGTGATGGTTGGTCTCAGGAAAAAAATCGGCCAGTTATTCGTGGTCGGTGTTCAAGGAGAAACGCTGACACTCAACGAGCAACTGCTGTTCGAAGAGTATGGGTTCGGCGGGTTCATTCTTTTCAAACGAAACTGCCGCGAGGCCGGTCAGGTTGTTTCGTTATGCCGTGCCCTTTGGAATCTAGCCGACGAGTTGCCGGCGTTCATCGCCATCGACCAGGAAGGCGGCCGGGTGCACCGATTGCCGCCGCCCTTCACTCATTTTCCGCCGGCCGCGCGCATCGGTGCGAAAAACGATCCGGGCCTGGCTTATCGCGCAGGGCGCGCCACCGCCGTGGAATTAGCGCTGGCGGGAATCAATCTGAATTTTGCTCCGGTGCTGGACGTAAATCCCGATTCGGAAAACGCTATCATTGGCGACCGCGCCTTCGGCGCTGATCCGAGGGCAGTGATGACGGTGAGCTGGTCATGGGCTCAAGGTCTTCGGGACGAAGGCGTCATTCCGTGCGGTAAACATTTTCCCGGACACGGCGCCACCGACAAGAACTCGCACGTCGATCTACCCTTGGTCACGAAGTCAATAGACGAACTGAAAGCCACTGAGCTACCGCCCTTCGAACAAGCGTGTCGGAACAATATTGAAGCCCTCATGACCGCGCATGTGCTTTTCCCGGCCCTCGATCCTCAATGGCCGGTCACGCTATCAGAAAAAATCGTGACGGGCTTGTTGCGCCAGCAACTGGGCTATGGCGGCGTGGTTTTCAGCGATGACATGGAGATGAGAGCCCTCAGCGACCGCTACACCGTGGAGGAAGCGGCCTATCGAAGCCTGCGCGCCGGCATCGATATGTTGCTCTTTTGCCATGAGCTCTCGCGAACGGTTCAGGCTTGCGAGTTTCTATGCGCGGAGACGGAAAAAGACGCCGGGCTGCGGGCGCGGGCGGAGGAGAGCTACGCCCGGGTCGCCGGGCTCAAGCGACGTTCGTTGAGATCATTTACGGGCGCCGCTGAGAAAGAGATTAGTGAGCGGCTCGCCGCTCTAGATCATGGCCGCATGGTGGCCGAGATTTACGGCAGTTTGTAGGCGCTGTAGGCGATCAGTCTCTTCACGTCACGGGCCAGTTCGCCCTCCCATTTCTCGACGAGAAGATCGGCGGGACACTTGCCTTGGTCGAGAAGATCTTTCAGCGGCTTTAGATAAATCGTTTCATCATCGCCTTGGCTGTTAAGCGCCCGCTGGCGCCGCAATCCTTCCCAGCCGATTTGCAGAAGTTCCCTGGCAAGATCGAGCAGAGAATACCGTCGTACACGCGCCGCCAGCGCGTTCTCATGCGAGTCTAGATAAATTTGCATCCGTTCGTCCCAAGTCCATCCTTTGACCAGGTCCCAGGCCGCCTGGAGGCAATCGGCATCGTAAAACACGCCCTTGATCAGCGCCGAAAGCGCGGGCATCAGCTCCGGCGGCTGGCTGTCCGCCGAACGCACCTCGATATAGCGCTTGATGCGCGTCTCCGGAAACAGCGTCGTCAGGTGATCGCTCCAATCCTCTAAAGTCGCCCTTTGGCCGTTGTGCCCGCGCTCCAGATACTGGCGAAAAGTCATATGGGTCATGTCGAGGTAATCTTTGTTGCGAATGATAAAGTACATCGGCACGTCCAGGGCGTATTCGACGTAGTGCACGAAGGAAACATCCGGATCGAAAGCGAACTTGAGTAATCCCGAGCGATTCTTGTCCGTATCCGTCCAGATATGTTCGCGAAAACTGCGATAGCCGTTAAGCTGCCCATCCGAAATCGGCGAGTTGGCGAACATAGCGATCAAGATTGGCGTCAATCCCATGCCGGTGCGAAACTTCGCCATAGCATCTTTTTCGTCGAGGAAATCGATGTTGGCCTGCACCGTGGCGGTCTGCTTCATCATGCGTTGGCCCATCGTGCCGACTTTGAGCATGTAGGGTCCCATGATACGGTAACGTTTCTTGGGCACCCATTCGATCTCTGCGAGGCGGCTCACCGGCTGGATGCCCAAACCGAGAAAGACGATGCCCAGTGGATCGGCGACTTCCAGCAGCTCCCGGATATGCTGGTTAAACTCGGCGCGGGTGCAGTGAATGTTTTCGCAGGGCTCCCCGCTGAGCTCGATCTGGCCGCCGGGCTCCAGGTGGACTTCGTGCTTGTTTCTTTTCAGCGCGATGATGTGGCCGTCCTGCTCTTGAGGCTCCCAGCCGAAGCGGTCGACCAATTCGCGCAGTATTCTGTCTACTCCCCGTGGACCAAAATACGGAATCGCTTTGCCGGTGCCGCGGTCAATGCCGACTTTTTCGTACTCGGTGCCAACGCGCCAGTGCTCCGGCGTTTTGCCGGCGTCGTGAAAAAAAGCTTCCAGTTCCTCTTTTTTCTCAATGATCGACATGGCTGCGAATACCCTGCGTATAGGGCGGATGAATCACGCCCTTTTCCGTAATGATTGCCGTAACCAGATCCTGCGTCGTCACGTCAAACGCCGGATTGAGTGTCTTGATCCCCCGGGGTGCCAGCGATCGCCCAGAAATATGGGATACTTCCGCGGGATCCCGCTGCTCGATGGGAATCTCTTTTCCCGAAGGGCAGTTGATATCAATGGAAGAGGTCGGCCCGGCGACATAAAAGGGAATCCTATGCCGCTGCGCCAAAACGGCGATGCTGTAGGTGCCGATCTTGTTCGCCACATCGCCGTTGGCCGCCACCCGATCGCAACCGACGACCACTGCATCGACACTCCCCTTTTGCATCAGGTAGCCCGCCATGTTGTCGGTGACCAGCGTGGCTGGAATTTTGTCTTTTTTGAGTTCCCAAGCCGTAAGACGCGCCCCTTGCAGCAAAGGCCGTGTCTCATTGACCCAGACTTCGACCTCTTTGCCGGATTCTTTCAAGGCGCGGATTACACCCAAAGCTGTGCCATAACCCGCCGTCGCCAGTGCACCGGCGTTGCAATGGGTCATGATGCGCCTGGCATTGCGCAAAAGACCGGCACCGAGCCGGCCCAGTTCCCTGTTGGCCGCGATGTCTTCGCGATAAATCTTCAGCGCTTCCTCTTCGAGCCGCCGCTTTACGGCCTCGACGCCTTGTCCGCGGTGTTCGCGGTACGCCTTGCGCATGCGCTCGAGAGCCCAGAAAAGATTGACCGCCGTAGGCCGGGTCTTGGACAAACAAGACACGATGCGGTCAAACTCGCGGTCGAAGTTTTTTTCCGCTGCCTTGCGACAGCCCAACGCTACGCCCATCGCCGCCGCCACGCCGATCGCCGGTGCGCCGCGTATAACCATACCGCGTATTGCTTGGGCCACTTCTCGATAGTCGCGGCAAACGCGAAACACCTCTTTCTGTGGCAACAGGCGCTGGTCGATCATGACCACCCGGTCCTTTTTCCATTCAATCGTCTTTACGGCCATCAAAACGTTCCCATTTTCACGGACACCGAGTATATTAGCTGGCGGAAGGAAGCGTCAAGGGTCGCAGTGGATATTTATCATGTCCTAGGGTATCTCACCGGACTGTTTTTTTTTCGACCAGAGATCGATCCCACAACGTTGCTGCATACGACGGCGCTGGTCCATTTTCTCGACGCAATTCTTTGCCGCGTTATCGCCGGGCACAGCGGGCGGCCAAGGAATCTGTGGATGGCAGCTGGATTGATTCTCGGCATTTGGGCCCTGGCGATATTATTTCTCTTGCCCGAAAAACGGCAAGAAAAATAAATATTCGACCTATTTGTGCGCCGAGAGCGCATTCAAGATTCAATGTTCAAGGTCGGGGCTAGGACTTTGAACGTTGAACTGCTCCGCGCTACTCATCAAGTGCAATCACGTACGCCAATCCATGCTCCGAGGTATGGGTGATCGACAATGCCCAACGGCGAATGCCTAAGCCATCGGCTCGCTGCGCCGTTTTGTCATGCAACACGATGTCCGGTTTACCGCCGGGCGCCCGCGCCACCTCGATGTCGAGCCAACGGACCTGCGCGCCCCAACCACGGCCCAGCGCTTTCATAACCGCTTCCTTGGCGGCAAAGCGAGCTGCGTAACTTTCGTACTTGCCGCGCTGTTTGCTTTCGCAATAGGCGATCTCCTTCGGCGTAAATACCCGGTCGCGGAAACGCAGGCCGGTGCGAGGGTCTTCCAACGCTCTCTGGATACGTCCGACCACCGTCAAATCTACGCCTGTGTTGACGATCATAGCTGGTAGTGTGCGCCCAAATCCGATACGACTGCCCGGAGGCGGTTAGCCAAGATCGAGGGCAAAATCGAAAGTGGCAAGCTTTTCGCCGTTTTGCCGCATAGTCAACAGCAGCTTGTCATTGAAAATCCGGTCACGCCCGTTTTGTGGTTCTCCCGGAAAGTAAAGCTGGGTCGTTAGAATCGGACGGTTGAGCGCCTGCACTCTGACGTGGAAGTGGCGGGTTCGCCCGGGATACAGCCCCGGTATCACGGTTTCAACAGAATAGCGACCGGAGTTGTCTGTGTACTGGTGACCCCGGAGCTTGGAGCCGGCGTTGTCGTATATTCCGGCGGCATCGGCCTGCCAGAAATCCACGAGCGCGCCGCCCACAGGCTTACACCGCGTCGATCTCACGTAACCCTGAAGGAGAATTTTCGTGCCTTTCATGCCGGGCTCGATAAGCGAATTGCGTTTCGGCGAGTTCGGTTTGTAGAACGGGCCCGCTGTTTGCGGCGGCGTCGCTTCGTCGTTATCCCTGCAAGCAGGAGTCGCCGGTAGAGTTTCCGCCCGGTCAACCCCCGCCGTCCCGCTACTCTCCAACAGCAAGATTGCCGGCAGGGTCAGCGATGCGCGCAGAAACTCCCGCCTGGGCCATCGTGCGTTCATCACAGCTAAATTTCCTCCATCAGAGAGCTCTCGCAAACGCCGATCATGGGTTCGATTGGAGCGAACGCCGATCGGCCGAAACAAAGTCGACGATTCAGTGGCCGCGCAAATCATCGGTGGTGTAGATTCGCAGGCGCTATGATTGTATCTCAAAAAATGCCGCAATCAATTCTATGGAGGTGAGCCGTTGAGTTCGTGCTTCCTCCGAACAACAACAAGCGGGCGGCCATTTTGCCGATTTGATTGACTGCCGTAATGGCTTGGCGTAAAAATCAAGGCAAAAGGGAGGAATGATCGCCGTGATTAAAATGACCTTTTGGATTCTAATCGCGTCCTTATTGTTCCATCTGCAACCGGCCGCTTGGGCACAAAAGGGCGCCATCAAGATCGCCGTTCAGGCGCCTCTTTCCGGCGAGCAAGCGGCCCTCGGCGAACATATCAAACTCGGCGCGCAGCTCGCGGTCGAGGAGTCGACCAAGACGTTCAAAGGACTGGGGTACGACCTGGTTCTGGTCCCCTATGACGATCAAGCCAAGCCGGAAGTCGGCGTCGCCAATGCGCGCAACGTCGTTGCCGATCCTGACGTGCTGCTGCTGGTGGGCCACTTTAATTCCGGCGTCGCGCTGCCCGCTTCCGAAGTCTACAAGGACGCCATGCTGGCGATGATCTCGCCGGCCAATACCGCGACCGAGATTACCGACCGCGGCTATCCCAACGTCAACCGCGTCTGCGGCAGAGACGACGTTCAAGGGCCGGTGGGCGCGCGCTTCGCCGCGCAGGAGTTGAAACTCAAATCGGTTTATATCGTTCATGACAAAACTCTTTACGGCCAGGGAGTGGCGGATAACTTTCGCAACGAAGCCAAAAAACTCGGTCTTAAAATAGTCGGCTACGAGGGCACCGAGGAGCGCGCCAACTTCGCGCCGATGATTATTCCGATGAAGGCCAGAAACCCGAATATGGTTTATTTCGGCGGTATCTATCACCAGGGCGGGTTACTGCTCAAACAGATGCGCGAGAAAGGTGTAAAGGCGGTGTTTATGGGTCCCGACGGTCTGGACTCCTCTGAGATGGTGAAGATCACCGGACCGCATGTCGTGGGCAGCTACTACACTACGGTGGCTGGCCCTCCGGAAGTCTATCCCGAATCGGCCGCCTTCTCCAAAAGATTCAAACAGCGCTTCGGTAAGGAGATCGAGTCCTTCGGTATGTATGGCTACGACGCGGCGCTGGTAGGTATCAAAGCCATCGAACAGACCCTGCAGGCAAACGGCGGGAAAAAGCCAAGCCGCGCCGAAATCTCGGCGGCGGTCAGGAAGATCAAGAATTTCAAGGGGGTCACAGGCTCCATCGCCTTTGATAACAAAGGCGACCCGGTGAAGTCGAAATATTTCGTGCTGCGCTTCGAAAAAGAGAGCTATCCGGGCAAGGTTGCCAAAGTCATTGAACAACCGGCTCCGGCCGCGGCGAAAAAACCCTAACCGCACTCAACCACCCATCGCCAGTCGGTTGGCTTGGAAGATAGACGATTGAGGATCGGAGATAGATTTCTTCATCCTCCATCTTCATTCTCAATCCACTTTCGAAGAAATACTGATGAAGAAAAAACTGCGGGTTGCGATTCTGTTCGGCGGAAAGTCCGCGGAACACGAAATCTCTCTCATCTCGGCTAGGAACATTGTCGAAGCGATGGACAAAAAAAAGTACGAAGTCATTGGCATCGGCATCGACAAACAGGGGCGCTGGTTTTTCGACGAAGGGGCGCGGCTATTGTGTCGAGGCGACCAAGCACGGGTCGAGTTTGGGCGACGCGACAAACCCGCCGCCATCGTTCCGGGAGCGACGCAAACCCCCATGGTTCGACTGGGTCCGCGCCAACCGCTGGGAAACATAGACGTGGTGTTTCCGGTGCTGCATGGTCCTTTTGGCGAGGACGGTACTGTTCAAGGACTCTTGAAGCTTGCCGACGTCCCTTTCGTCGGCGCCGGAGTTCTCGGTTCCGCCGTTGGCATGGATAAAGATGTGATGAAGCGATTACTGCGCGACGCGCGGATACCCATCCCCAATTTTCTCACTGTTGAACGCCCGGCGAAAGATAAAATACGTTTTGCCGACGTCAAACGGGCTTTGGGCATGCCAGTGTTTGTTAAACCGGCCAACCTCGGGTCTTCGGTGGGCATTAGCAAGGTAAGTAACACGAGGCAATTTTCGGGAGCCGTAGGGGACGCTTTTCGTTACGACAACAAGATTTTGATCGAGGAAAGTATTCATGGCCGGGAGATCGAATGCTCTGTCCTCGGCAATGAGCAACCTATTGCCTCGTTGCCCGGTGAGATAATGACGCGCCATGACTTTTATTCATACGATGCCAAATACATCGACGACCGGGGCGCTCAATTGGTCATTCCCGCCGTCCTTCCCAAAGGGGTTGTACGACGGATTCAGCAGATGGCATTGCACACGTTCAAAACTCTATGCTGCGAAGGTATGGCTCGCGTGGATTTCTTCCTGCGTGGGCGGGACGAAATTTTTGTCAACGAGATCAATACGATACCTGGGTTCACAAAAATCAGCATGTACCCGAAGCTATGGCAAGCAAGCGGCCTTTCCTATAGCGAGTTGATTGATCGCCTCATCCAATTGGCCTTGCAAAAGTTCCGCGCCGAGAAGCGGTTAAGATCGTCGATCTAATGTCGATTACTGGGTTGTATGTCGAACCCAGCGACGCTCAATACGACGCTCCGACCGCTGACCTACGCCGACCCGCTGTACCAGCTGTTGCGGGACGGCAACATCGTGGAGTTCAATCGGCGCAAAGCGGCGGGGGAAAGTTGCGATCTGACTCACTGCGATTTGCGGAGTCTGGACCTGCGCGGTATCGACGCCAGCGGCCTCGACTTCAGCCACTGCTATTTTCGCAACACCAATCTGCGTGGCGTGGATTTCTCCGACTCCCGGCTCGAAGGCGCGAGCCTCAATGAGGCCAAGATATCCGGCGCCTATTTTCCCGTCGAGCTCAGCGCCGATGAAATTGCGCTCTCCATCGAACATGGCGCGCGCATGCGCTACCGCAAGGAACGGTAGGCCCGCCACGCGCATTATAAATGCTCGGTCAAAATCGCTTTATCGATTCAAAGCTTCGAATTTGAACCCGGATTCCGCAGTTCGACTGAGGAAACGGCAAGCGAGGTGTAACCCTGGAGTGGCGAAGGCGTCCAACTGTAAAATTTCAAAGTCATCTTGCGCTTTCGCACTTCGTCGTTACGAGCTTGACGTTCCGTCGACGCACCGCTGCTTGATGTCTGCCCAGAGGCAGACGGCATCTCCGCCACAGGCGGATCAGCCTTCGGCTGAGACTTTTCTATGGCAGGGTTGCGCCTCGCGCTTCCTGTCGAGCGCAAATGCGGAATTGAACCAGCGACGTTGAACTTTATACCCTATCTAGTCTAATCGATCTGCCTGCGCAAAAACGTCGGTATATCGTAAGTGTCGTCCTCGTCTTCGTTCTTGCCTAACTGAAACGTCGAATTATTCAGCGTTATCTTTTCGGTCTCGTCGCTGCCCTGTTTCTTGCGCTGCCAGGTTGGCATTTCCAGATCGTCGACGATGGTGCCGAGATGGACAATTTTCTTGTTTTTCGGCGCCGGGCTGGGGGCGATGGGCGCCAGGTTTACAACCACCGGCGATTGTTCCTCTCGGTTGTCGGTGAAGCCCGTTGCGATCACCGTGATGCGCAACTCGTCGGTTAGGTTTTCGTCGATCACCGCGCCAAAGATGATGTTGGCGTCTTCGTGGGCTTCTTCCTGGATCATGGAGGCCGCCTCGTTGATCTCATGGACGCCGAGATCGGGACCGCCGGTAACGTTGATAAGCACGCCGCGGGCGCCCTGGATCGAAATATCTTCGAGCAACGGGCTCGAGATCGCCTTCTGCGCCGCTTCCACCGCACGGTTCTCCCCGCTCGCCGTAGCCGAGCCCATAAGCGCCAGGCCCATCTCCGCCATTACCGTGCGCACATCGGCGAAATCGAGATTGATCAATCCAGGTGTGATGATTAGATCCGAGATGCCGCGCACCGCCTGCAAGAGCACGTCATCGGCCTTGTTGAACGCTTCGAGCATCGTGGTGGTCTTGGCAGCGATGCTTAAGAGACGCTGGTTCGGAATAACGATCAGGGTATCGACGTTTTCTTTCAACTCTTCGATGCCTTCCTCGGCCTGGCGCAGTCGCCGCTTGCCTTCGAAGACGAAGGGCTTGGTCACCACCCCCACCGTCAGGGCGCCCGCTTCCCGCGCCAAGCGGGCAATCACCGGTGCGCCTCCCGTGCCGGTTCCGCCGCCCATGCCGGCAGTGATAAAGACCATGTCAGAACCGGAGAGATGTTCCTTGAGCTCCTCCTGATTTTCCAATGCGGCGCGCCGCCCAACCTCCGGGTTGGCTCCGGCGCCCAACCCTTTGGTTACCGACTCACCCAGTTGAATTTTGTTCAGGGCTTGGCTGCGCTCCAAAGACTGCGCGTCGGTATTGGCAACCAGGAAATCGACTCCCGTCAGCTTGGATCGAATCATGGTGTTCACCGCGTTGCCGCCGCCGCCGCCAACGCCAATCACCTTAATCCGGGCAGTCAAGTTCGTTTGTTCGACAATCTCAATCATACATGTACCTCCCTCCAAAAAAGATTGACAGATTCCATTTCTCATCAAAAAAATTCGTCCAGCCAATAGGCCATGCGATGGCGAAATTTGGCCAGCAGGCTGTGGTCGCGTATGCCAAATGGGCCGCGGTCCTGGCGCGCCATGCCGTTCAACACCAGGCCGACACCGGTGGCGTACACTGGGCTGGAGATCACGTCCACCAGGCCGCGGATGTGGGTCGGCACACCGAGACGCGCCGGCATTTCCAAAACTCGCTCCGCCAAATCGACGGCGCCGGGTAATAGCATGGAGCCGCCCGTCATTACCGCGCCGGCCGCCAACAACGCCGCGTATCCGCTCTTGCCGAATTCTTCGCGCACCAGTCGAAATACTTCATCCAGGCGAGGCTCTATGATTTCGCAGAGAATTTGTCGTGAGACAGTGCCTGCCGCCCTGCCGGCGGCGCTCGGCACTTCAATGCGCTCGCTGGCCGCAACCATTGAAGTCTTAGCCAACCCGTAGCGTTGCTTGATGCGCTCCGCGTCGGCGAACGGCGTGCGCAGGCCGGTGGCGATATCGTTGGTCACATGATTGCCGCCGATCGGCAGCACCGCGGTGTGGCGCAGGCTACCATCGTGATAGACCGCGATGTCGGTAGTGCCGGCTCCCATATCTACGACGGCTACACCCAGCTCGCGCTCCTTTTCGCTGAGCACCGCTTCCGCCGTGGTCAGAGGCATGAGCGCCAGACCGGCGACGTTGAGCCCCGCACGGTTGCAGCACTTGATTACGTTTTGCGCCGCCATCGAGGAGCCGGTTAGAATATGTACCCGCGCTTCGAGGCGCACCCCTGACATACCCAGCGGTTCTTTAATACCGTCCTGTTCGTCAAGAATAAAATCCTGGGGCAGTACATGGATAACTTCTTGTTCGGTCGGGATCGCCACTGCCTTCGCCGCGTCGAGTACTCGGTCGATATCGCGCGCCCCCACTTCCTTGTTCTTCACGGCGACGATACCGTGGCTATTGAACCCCCTGATGTGACTGCCGCCGACGCTGGTGAACACCGAATGGATTTCGCAACCGGCCATCAACTCGGCCTCTGCCACGGCCTTCTTGATGGAGGCCACCGTGGTCTCAATGTTGATGACCACTCCTTTGCGCAGCCCCAGCGACGGATGGGTGCCGAGGCCGATGATTTCTACTCCCTGGTCGGTCATCTCGCCGATCACGGCCGCGACCTTCGAAGTCCCGATATCCAAGCCCGCTACTATGGCGTGTCTCTTCGTCATCACTTTCCAACCCGGCCGCCTGTCATCGTTTCTGCCGGAGGCTTTGCCGCACTTCTCTAATGCGCGCCACGGCCTGGCCGCGATAACTCACGTCCAGCGATGCCAACCGCTCCTCCTGCCCCTGCCAAAGGGACAGCACGCGTTTGACCCGGCCGACTTTGTCCTCCCAGTCGCCCCATCCCATGTGCAGCGCCGTCGGGTAAGCCGTGGTATAGAGCACCACGCGCTGCGGCGCGGCGAAATGGATCTCGGAAATCTTGTGCGTATCCATGGCCATCAAATCGCCCAGCCAAATCGCTTCTTTGAGATGGCGGCGTAGGCCCGGATCAGATGCCGACAATTGCTCCGGTCGAAGTCCCGTAATCATCGGCAATCCGAGCTTGTCGCCGGCGCCGACTTCCGTGAAGATCAGGCCCTCGGCATCCACGTAGTAGAGTTTACCCATCGCCACAATCGCCTTGGGCACGCGTTCCTCGACTTCGATCACCACGCGACGCGGAAACTCGCGGCGCACGAGCACGCGGCGCACCCATGGATGTTTGGCGAATTTCTTTTCGATGGCCGCCGGGTCGATTTTCCAGATGTTCATGCCATGTTTGAGACCCGCCATGGCTACGAACTCGCCACCGCCGACGCGATCGCCGCCGCGCAGCTGAATTTCGCGCACGGAAAAATAGGGGCTGTCCAGAACAAACCCTTTGGCTGCCCGCGCCGCGCCACGCAACTGGCCGCCCCATCGGTAAAGCGCCGCCACTATCAAGCAGGCCGTGAGAAGCGCGGCGATGCACCAGAGCCTGCGGCGCCAGCCGTCCGCGCCCCGTCTGCGATTGCCTTTTCGATAGACCGTCAATTGCATATGCTCGTCTTTTCGTTCAGCGTGCCGGCCAGTCGCCCAAATACTTAACCTCCGCCGCCAGCTCGACGCCAAAGAGTCGCTTTACCTCGGCGCGGGCCAAGTCCATCAGCTGGCGCACATCGTCCGCCTTGGCGCCGCCGCAATTTATGATGAAGTTGGCGTGACGCTCGGAGATCTGCGCTTGACCGATGCGCTGACCTTTGAGACCTGCCGCGTCAATCAACCGTCCCGCGAAGTCACCAGGCGGATTGCGAAACATGGAACCGGAATTGGGATACCCCGAGGGCTGGCTGCTTTTCCTTCGAGTCACCAGGTTGCGCAGTTTAGAACTGACCTGCGCTGCTTCTTCTTTGCGCAAGCGTAACCGCACCCTTGTAACCACCATGCCCGGCGGCAAATTGGCATCGCGATAGGTAAAGTTCATCTGCGTTCGACTAAAGCGCGCCGATCCGCCTTCCTGCGTGACGCCCTCCACCTGATCGACGATCTTTTCAAATTCCGCACCATACGCGCCGGCGTTCATCACCAGCGCGCCGCCCATAGTCCCGGGAATGCCCTCGGCGAATTCCAAACCGCCGTAGCCCCGGCGCGCTGCTTCGCGCGCTAATTGGGCGACCGCGTATGCCGCCCCCACATTGGCCCACACGCCCGATTCATCGGCGCGCCACTCGACGCGCTTGAAGTTGCCCGCCAAGCGAACCACCGCGCCGCGCACGCCGTGGTCGCTGATCAATACATTGCTGCCGTTGCCAAGCAGGCACAGGGCGGTGTTATGACGTCTAAGCAGCACCAACACTTGGCGCAATGCCGCATCGTCTATCGCTTCGATGAAGTAGTTTGCCGGGCCACCGATTTTCATCGACGTGTAGCGCGCCAGCGGCTCGTTGATTTTAACCTTGAGCCCGGCAATCAGTTTTAGTTCTTCTGCCAATTCGCTTGCCGCCATGAAACACTCATTAGAATACTGCATTATCGGAGTTGTTAAATGTTGGCAGAGCAAAGTGCTTTTCTTCTCCCCCAGCCGATGGCCCACTACTTCAGCGCGCCGATGATCCATTCGCTCATCACTCCATCACTCCGTCTCATTCCAACGCTCCGCTCTTCTATTGCAGCGCCGCCACCAACGCTTCGCCGATTCTGTAAACATCTCCTGCGCCCAAGGTCAGCACGATGTCGCCTTCTTTCGAAGAATCCCGCAGTGCCGCGACGACATCGTCTGGCGCGGCGATGTAGCGCACTTCGAGGTGGCCCTGTTTCTTGATCGCTTGAAACAAACTTTCGCTGCTCACGCCGGCGATGGCGTCTTCGCCGGCGGCGTAAATATCGGTGAGGATGAGCCGGTCGGCGCCATCGAAGGCGGTGACGAAGTCGTCGAAAAGATCCTGTGTGCGGCTGTAACGGTGCGGTTGAAACACCACCGTCAGCGGCCGCTTCCAACTGTCACGAATGGCGCCGACGGTGGCGCGCACTTCAGCAGGATGATGGCCATAGTCGTCGATGATCATGACCCCTCCGGCTTCGCCTTTCACCTCAAAGCGGCGGTGAATACCAGTGAATTCCGCCAAAGCCTCGGCGACACGCGCAAAAGGAATTTCCAACTCGTGGGCGACCGCCACCACGGCCAAGGCATTGGTCGCGCTGTGACGCCCGAGCAAGCGCAAGTTTATCGTCCCGAGGAACCGGCCGCGATGGAGTACGGCGAATTCAACGCCGCTACCGCTCATTTTGATCTCCTGCGCGGTAAAATCGGCGTCCGCCGAGAACCCGTAAGTCGCACAGCGCTTTTTCACCTTGGGAAACAGCGCTTGCACGTAGGGGTTGTCCAGACACAACACCGCCAGACCATAAAACGGAATCTTATTCACAAAGTTCAAAAAGCTCTCGGCCAACCGCTCCATCGTTTGATGATAATCCATGTGCTCACGGTCGATATTGGTCACCACCGCGATGGTCGGCGCCAGGAAGAGAAAACTGCCGTCGCTTTCATCGGCCTCGGCGACCATAAACTCGCCTTGGCCCATCTTGGCGTTGGTGCCCAGGCTACGCACCCGACCGCCGATCACCATGGTCGGATCGAGTCCGGCGGCGCTCAGCACATGGGCGATCATCGACGTCGTGGTGGTCTTGCCGTGGCTCCCGGCCA
Source organism: Binatia bacterium (assembly GCA_036555515.1). Classification (GTDB taxonomy): domain Bacteria; phylum Desulfobacterota; class Binatia; order UBA9968; family UBA9968; genus DATACQ01. The sequence continues at coordinate 28,977 of DATBLC010000213.1, read as the reverse complement.
CGGCCACGCCATATTTCGTGCGCATCAGCTCCGCGAGCATTTCGGCGCGCGGGATCACCGGGATCTGGCGGCGGCGCGCCTCGAGCACTTCCGGATTGGAATATTTCACCGCCGTGGAAACCACCACCACCGTGGGATTTACCGCCAGGTTTTCCTCTTCGTGTCCGACGAACACTCGCGCGCCCAAAGCGCGCAGCCGCGCCGTCGCTTCGCTATCGTGTAGATCCGAGCCGGTTACCGAATAACCCTGGTTCAGCAAAACCTCCGCGATGCCGCTCATGCCGATGCCGCCGATGCCGACGAAATGTATTTTATGTTTTTTGTGCAACATGACGATCGCGCCAACACGTACATCACCTGGACGCCAGCGCGTAGCATTCGTCCACTATACGCGCCGCCGCCTCGGGCCGTCCCATGGCCCGAGCCGCTTGCGCCATCGTGTGCAGCCGGTCCGGCGCCGAGAAATAAAACCGCAGCCGCGCCGCCAGCTTTTCGCCGTTGAGTTCTCGATCCAGAATCATCTCGGCCGCGCCTCCCGCCTCCAGCGCCTCCGCGTTACCGCGCTGGTGATCGTAAATCGCGTAGGGATACGGCACTAAGACCGCGGCCTTACCGAAGGCGGTCAGCTCCGCTACGGTGGTCGCGCCGGCGCGACAAACAATGAGATCGGCGCGCGCATACGCTTCATCCATCTGGTCAATAAACGGCGTCACTTCAGCTTCGAAGGGAAGCGTGGTGTACGCCGCTTTGACCGCGACTAAGTCCGCTTGCCCGGTCTGGTGAATCACCTGAACTCCGGGCGCCAGATCGACCATCCGTTTCAGCGCTTCGATCACTGCAAAATTGATGCGACGCGCTCCGGCGCTGCCACCGAAAACGAACAGAGTGAATTTTTCGCCCTTGCGAACCTCGGGCAGGTTCCGCCAGCGCACCGGATTTCCGGTCTCTGTCACCTTGGCACCGGGAAAAAATTGGCGGCTGCCGGCGTATGACGTGAACACGCGATCAACGAAGCGCGCCAATAATTTATTGGTAAAACCGGGGCGCAAATTTTGCTCCATGATGGCACGGGGAATTCGCCGCAGCGCGGCGGCGAGCACCATCGGCCCCGAGGCATAACCGCCCAGCCCGATGATGATGTCAGGGCGAAACTCGCGGATGATAGTGAGACAGCGCCACAAACTTGCCGGGACGCCGTAGAGGGCGTCGAGCACGCCGCGCGCGCCCCGGCCCTTCAGCCCTCTGACGGAAAGCAACGCGAGCTTGAATCCTTCCCGCGGCAACGCTCGCGCTTCGATCCCCTGTTCCGTGCCGATAAATAGGATATCCGACATTGAATCCTGCGCTTCCCGCCGTTGAAATTCGCGCGCAACGGCCAGCCCGGGGAAAAGATGGCCCCCGGTTCCTCCGCCGGCCAATATCACGCGCATAGCTAGAGTCTCCGGCGCGAAAGACCCAATAAAATTCCCGCCTCCGCCAAATTGATAAACAGGGCCGACCCACCGTAACTAATAAACGGCAGCACGAGCCCTTTGGCGGGCATTATCCCCGTGACCACGCCCATGTGAATCAACGCTTGCAGTCCCAACAACACCGTCAAACCGAAGGCGAGATAATGTTCGAAGGGCTCTTCGATTTTGCCCGTCAGCCTGAGTCCACGCGCGACGATTACACCGAATAGCGCTAACACCACCAGCGCGCCCAAAAGGCCGATCTCCTCGCCGATCACCGAAAAAACGAAATCGGTGTGGGCCTCGGGCAGATAAAAAAGCTTTTGCCTGCCCTCGCCCAAGCCCCGCCCCCAAAACTGTCCGGAACCGAAAGCGATGAGCGACTGAACGACTTGGAAGCCGGTATTCTGCGGATCGCTCCAGGGATCTAAAAAAGACGCCAGCCGGCGCACGCGATAGGGCGCGGTGAGCAGGACGTAGATCAGCGCCGGCAAAGCCAAGAAAGCGGTGGCGAGCAAGTGGGTAATGCGCACGCCGCCGATGAACAGCATCGAATAGAGCAGCATGGCAAGAATCAGCGCGGTGCCGAAGTCCGGTTGCAGCAGCAAAAGTCCCAGGCACACACCGGTGACGATCAAATGCGGCAAGACGCCGATGGCGAAAGTTTTGATCTTGTCCTCTTTTTTGGCCATCGAATGAGCGAGATAAATCACCAGCGCCAGCTTGGCCAACTCCGCCGGCTGAAACGCGAAGCCAGCGAACATCAGCCAGCGCCGCGCCCCACCGCGCAGCACTCCAATGCCGGGAATCACGACCAGAATCAAAATCAGCACGGTCAATCCCAGTAGAGGATACGCGAGCCGCCGGTACGCCGGCGCCGACAGCAAGGAACAGGCAATCATTCCGATCGCGCCAGCCCCCAGGGCGATCAACTGCTTGCGGAAGAAATACGTGCCGTCGGCGAAGCGCTCGGCGGCGTAAAGATAGCTGGTGCTGAGCACCATGGTCACTCCCACCATCAGCAAACCGGTGACGGCGATAAGCAGCCATTTATCCACCGCGAATCCATCTTTCATAGATCCCGCACCAGGCGCTTAAACAACTGGCCGCGCTCCGCGTAATTGCGAAACTGATCGAAACTCGAGCAAGCCGGCGAGAGAAGCACCACGTCCCCGGCGCGCGCCGCCGCCGCGGCATCACTCACGGCCGCCGCTAGATTCTCAACGATCACCGTTTCGGTTAGATGGCCGAGGGCGCGGGCGATGACATTTTTTGCGGCGCCGAACAGCACCAGCCGGCGCACTGTCCGCTTGATGCCTTCCTCGAGGGACCCATAATCGCCGCCTTTATCGACACCCCCGGCGATAAGAATCACAGGTGCGGTAAAACCAGCCAGTGATTTCACCACCGCGCCGACGTTGGTTCCCTTGGAGTCGTTGTAGTAGCTCACGCCGTCTTTCTCGCGCACGAATTCGAGACGGTGCTCCAGGCCGGGAAAGTTTTCCAGGGTTTGCTGAATCGGCTCGCGCGGAATTCCAGCCAGCTTGGCCGCGGCGATGGCCGCCATCATGTTCTCCACGTTGTGCACGCCCTGTATCTTGACTTTGGCCAGCGGGAACCTTTCCTCGTTCGAGCCATCGCGCCAGACGATCATGCCGGCGGCGGCATATGCGCCTTCAGGAACTGCGGCGAATCCAAACGATACCACCCTCCCTTTCACGGTCTCGTTAAGCGCCCACACCCATGGGTCGTCGCGATTGAGCACGGCGAACTCGCTTTCCGACTGCGCTTCGAAAATTCTTTCCTTGGTGTGGCGGTATTCGTTAAAAGTTGGGTAGCGGTCCAGATGGTCTTCGGTCAAGTTGAGCAAAACCGCGATGCGCGGGCGGAAACGTTCGATCCATTCCAGCTGGAAACTGCTGATCTCAAGCACGCCCCAATCCCACTCGCCGGAAACCGCGCCGATGAACGGCGTCCCCAGATTGCCGCCGACGAAGACTTTGCGGCCGGCGGCTTGCATCATTTCGCCGATCAATGTTGTCGTCGTGCTCTTGCCGTTCGTGCCGGTGACCGCCGTTAAAGGCGCGGGAAAAAACCGAAAAGCCAGCTCGATTTCACTGAGCACCGGAATATCCCGTGCCGCGGCCTCCCTGAGCAGTGGATTGTCCGCGGCTACGCCCGGACTCGGGATGACGCAGTCGATGGCGTCGACCCAGCGGCGCTCTTCAGCGCCCAACAAGTAACGGATGGGCAGTCCGCCGAGGCTTTTCACTTCGTCTTTGAGCTCCGCTTCCGGCCGCAAATCGCTCACCGTCACGCTTGCCCCTTGTTCAACGAGAAAACGCGCGCACTCTCTGCCCGTGCGCGCCAGACCAATCACCAAAACATTTTTGCCCTTGAGCTCCATGCATCGCCGCCGCCGTCACCTGAGCTTGAGCGTGCTCAGACCGATCACCGCGCAAATAAAAGAAATGATCCAGAAGCGCACGATGATCTGCGGCTCGGCCCAGCCCTTAAGCTCATAGTGATGGTGAATCGGCGCCATAAGAAAAATGCGTTTGCGCCTGAACTTGTAGTAAAAAACCTGAAAAATCACCGAACATGCTTCCAGGACAAACACGCCGCCAACGATGATCAGGAGTACTTCGTTTTTGGTCATCACGGCGACGATGCCCAGCGCGGCCCCGAGAGAAAGCGAGCCCATGTCGCCCATGAACATTTGCGCCGGGTAGGCATTGAACCAGAGAAAGCCCAAACCAGCGGCGACCATGGCGGCGCAGAATACACTGAGTTCACCGACGCCGGCGACATAGGGTATCTGGAGATACTCGGCCAAATTCCGGTGACCCGTCACATAGGCGATCACTGCATAAGTGCCGGCGGAAATCATCACCGGGCCGATGGCCAGTCCGTCCAGTCCGTCGGTAAGATTCACCGCGTTGGAGGCGCCGACGATCACCAGCGCGGCGAACGGAATGTAGTAGATGCCGAGGTCGGGACGGATATTTTTGACGAACGGAATGCCGATGGCGGTGCTGAACCTGGGGAAAAAATAAAGCGCCGCCGCCACCGCCACGGCGATGCTGAACTGGCCGATGAGTTTGGCACGCGCGCTGAGTCCTTTGCTGTTCTTTTTGGAAAGCTTCAAATAGTCGTCGAGAAACCCTACCGCGCCGAAGCCCACCGTGCCCAGCAACGCAATCAACACATAGGGATTGGCAAGATCGGCGAGGAGCAAGGTCGCCAGCGTTAAAGCCAGGAGGATCAGTGTCCCGCCCATGGTGGGGGTGCCGGCCTTGACCGAATGAGAGGCCGGGCCGTCGTCACGAATCTGCTGGCCGATCTGCTTGCGCGTCAGCGCGCGGATCAACCAAGGTCCCGTCAAAAATGACACGAGCAGCGCCAGTAACGCCGCCATGGCGGCGCGAAAGGTGATGTAGCGAAAGACGTTGAAGCCGGTGTAGGTGGTGTGCAGGGAAAACAATATGTAGTAAAGCACTGCCTTACCTCAGTCCTAACCTTTCAACTCGTCCAAGACTTTTTCCATCTTCATGCCCCGCGAACCTTTGATCAGCAGCCAGTCGCCCTTTTTGACATGGCCTCTCAGCTGCCTGGCGACGGCGCCATGGTCCTTAGCGATAATAATTTTTTCTTCGCCCATGCCGCCGCTAAGCGCGCCCGCCCTGACTGCCGTCGCGCGCGGCCCGAGGAGATAGAGCCGGTCGATGCGCTCTTTCGCCACCCGTTTGCCGAGTTCTCGGTGCTCGCGCCCGCTGGCTTTCCCCAACTCGAACATGTCGCCCAGCACGGCGATTTTCTCGCCCTTCCCACCCATAGCCGCCAGCGTCTTCAGCGCCGCCGCCATCGAAGCGGGATTGGCGTTGTAGGCGTCATTGATGATACCTACGCCGCGCCATGAATCGGCTTCCATGCGCATGGGGTAAGGTTTCACCTTTTCGAGGCCGCGCCGAATAGCGGCAAGACCTACGCCGAGACCGAGGGCTAGCGCCGCGGCGCCTACTGCGTTACCGACGTTGTGCCGCCCCAGAAAACGCAGCCTTACGGGGCCGCGCCGTCCGCCCGCCCGGAGTATAAAACGCATCCCGTGCCCATCCATGGGCCGCACCGCTTCAGCCCGCACCGAGCCGCCTTGTCCATAGGAAATTTTTCGCCCTTTGAATTTCGCGCCCAACCGGCGCACCCGCGGATCGTCGAGGTTTAGCGCAATCGCGCCACCAGGACGAAGATTGAGAAACAACGCGCCCTTTTCGCGCGTCACGCCCGCCAAGCTGTTCAATCCCTCGATATGGGCCGCGGCAACCGCAGTGATGATGCCCACGTCCGGCGCGGCGATCTCGGCGAGTCGCTGAATTTCTCCCGGACGGTTAGTGCCGAGTTCGACGACTGCGACTTTGTGCGACGGGCGCAGGTTGAGCAGAGTCAGCGGGAGGCCGACGAGATTATTGAAATTGCCTTTGGTTTTAAGAATCTTGCCGCGCAATCTTTGTCCATTCAAGATCGATTCGTTGAAAATCGCCGCGGCCATTTCCTTGGTCGTCGTTTTTCCGTTGGAGCCAGTTATGGCAATTACCTTGGGCGCGATTTTTTCGCGTCGATAATGGGCCAAATCGCCCAGCGCCTTCAGTGTATCGCGCACACGCACGATGGTCGCGCCCGACGCGTCTCGCTCGCCTTTGGTGAGTTTAGTCGAACCACCTGTGGTGAGCTTAGTCGAGCCACGCACGGCGTAATGAACGATGGCGCAAGCCGCGCCGCGCTTGAGGGCTTCAGGTACGAAACGGTGGCCATCTAGGCGCTCGCCTTTTAGAGCGACGAAAACCGATCCTTTCTTGACCTTGCTCGAATCCGTCACGACTTCGCCGAATAAATTTTTTTTTCCCTGCCGCGCAATCCTACCCCCGGTCGCCGCGAGAATTTCGTTTAACGTCCAGGACATGGTCTTTTTGAGTCACCGGTCAAACTCACCATCGTTTCCCTGCGTCGCCTCCACGGCGAGGCGAATGATTCTGTTCAAGGTTCAGTGTTCAAAGTTCAAGTAGGAAGATTCGGACTCGACATCCAAATCTTGAACGTTGAACCCATTCGCCAAGCTCAGGGCAGGCTTTAAACCGCGGGCTCAAGTCCGGTCAGTTCCTCCCGCGCCACTTCCCGGTCATCGAAATGAATCTTCTCATGGCCGAGAATCTGGTAATCCTCATGTCCCTTGCCGGCGATCAAGATCAGGTCGCCGGGCCGCGCCGAGCGGAGCGCCATCCGAATCGCTGCACGCCGGTCCACTTCCATGCAGTAGCCATTTTCCACGTCGAATTCAGAGACTCGGGCGTCGGATTTCGATCCGGCAATTTTTATTTTGCCGCTGCTCAGCACACCCGCCTCGATCTCGCGAACAATGCTCAAGGGGTCCTCGGTGCGCGGGTTATCTGAAGTCAAGATGACGATATCGCTCAGTCGCGCGGCGATCTCGCCCATTACCGGCCGTTTGCCCCGGTCCCGGTCACCGCCGCAACCGAATACGGCAAAGATTCTGCCTCGTGCCAATGGCCGTACCGCGGTGAGCATTTTTTCCAGCGCGTCCGGGGTATGCGCATAGTCCACCAAGACCGATAAGCCGATTCGATTATCAATCCTCTCCAGTCTGCCGGGAACCGCCTTGAGGCCCTCTATCCCCGCGGCGATGGCATCTGACGGCAAACCCAGCGCGCAGCCGACGCCGGTAGCGCCCAGAATATTTTGCAGGCTGGCCGCGCCGATCATCGATGATGAGAAGTCAATGACGCGGTCTCTGGCACGAATCCTTCCTCTAAGACCGGCCACGTCGCTTTTGACTTCCAACGGATGAACATCCCATTGGGGCTCCTCACCGTAACTCCAGACATCAATTTCCTTTTGGCGAATCATTTCGATCAACGCAGCGCCATGAGGGTCCGTGCCGTAGACTACTGCGCTCTTCTGCGACTTGGTGCCGGCCGGCAGGTAATCCGTAAAGAGCCTGCTCTTGGCGGCGAAATAATCTTCCATGTCGGCGTGATAATCGAGATGATCGCGCGAGAGATTCGTAAATAAGGCGACAGCGAATTCCAATCCGCGCACGCGCTCCTGCGCCAGGGCATGGGAGGACACTTCCAGTGCCACCGCCTTGACTCCCGCCTGCACCATCTCGGCCATCAGCATTTCCAGATCGAGGGATTCCGGCGTGGTGTGATGCGACGGAACCTCATGGCCCCGGTAGCGGTAATTGATCGTGCCGATAACTCCCGGGGCCAGACCCGCCGCCGCTGCGATGGATTCCACAAGATAGCTGCAAGTCGTTTTCCCATTCGTCCCGGTGATGCCGACAAGCTGCAATCGGCGGCTCGGCTCGCCAAAAAAATGAGCCGACCACAAACCCAATGCGCGGCGGGGGTCGCGCACGCGAATCAAGACCGTCCCATTGGGACGCGGCGCTGGCCTCCCGATCACCAGAGCAGCCGCGCCCCGTTGGGCAGCTTGCTGAAGAAAGTCATGCCCATCGGCTTTTTCGCCGCGAATCGCAAAAAAGACATAGCCCGCGCCCAACTGGCGCGAATCGTACGCCAATCCGGTCACTTCTCGATCTATGTCGCCTTCGACTGCTTCGATCTCCTCAAGCGCCAGCAACTCTCTAAGACGCATCGCCTCAACCTTGCAAATTGAGAACCAATTCCCCGTTCTCGCTCCAAGCCGCCCCCGGAAGTGGATCCTGTTTGATCACATGACCATGCCCATGCATTTTAACTTTGACTTTGATGGCGCGTGCTTTTTCAACGGCTTCGCGCAGGCTAAGTCCGAGAAAATCCGGCGCTCCGTTCTGGCGGCTGTCGGAGTCCGGAGTCGTTTCTTTGGTTCGTGGCCTCTGCAGCGGAGGTTTCGCCGCCGCTGTGACCACTGGCATCCGGTCAGGATTGCGTGGCGCCACCGCCAGATGGCGTAGCGCGCCGCGGGCAATGTTGCCGAAGGCGGGCGCGGCGACAACGCCGCCATAGACGCTCGCCTCCGGCTCGTCCACCACCACCATCACCACCAAACGCGGCTCGTCCGCGGGCACGAATCCGACGAAGGACGCCACCCGCTTTTTTGAGTAACCGCCATGAACCAGGTCGGCCTTTTGCGCGGTGCCAGTCTTGCCCGCGACGTCAAACCCTTCCAGGCTAGCCATGGTCCCGGTGCCGCCTTCACTAGTAACTTCCTTGAGCATCGAGGCCAATGCGCGCGCGGCTCTTTCCGAGATGACGCGGCGCACGACATGGGGCTGATTCTCCCGCAGCGCTTCGCCTTTGGGCCCGGTCACCCGTCGCACGACGTACGGGCGCATAAGAAAGCCGCCGTTGGCTACCGCAGCGTATGCCATGGTCATTTGCAGCGGCGTCGCCGAAATTCCCTGGCCGAAAGCATGGGTGGCAAGGTCGATAGCCGCCCAGGATTCATGGTTGCGCAAAATTCCCGCCACTTCGCCGGGCATGTCGACGCCGGTCGGTTTGCCAAAGCCAAACTTTTCGATGTAACGAAAGTACCGTTCTTTATTGAGCTTCTCCGCGACCTTGGTAAAGCAAATATTGCTTGACACCTGGAGAATCTTGGAAAAAGGCAGCCAACCGTAGGGATGGGCATCGTGAATAATCCTGCCAGCGTAGGCATATCTGCCCATCTCGCAATAAAATAAATCCTCTTTCCCGACCACGCCTTCTTCCAGAACCGCTGCCGCCAGAATGGTCTTGAACGTCGATCCGGGTTCGTAACTGTCCGCGATCGCCCGATTGCGCGCGCGCTCCTTGCCCTGCGTTGAAAACATGTTGGGATCAAAGGTTGGATAGTTGGCGACCGCCAGTAGCTCGCCGGTGAAGGGGTCGGCCACGATCGCAACGCCAGCCTTGGCTCGGTTCTTCACAATGGCCGATTCCAACTCTTTTTCAGCCAAATGTTGGATCGCGCTGTCGAGAGTTAGGTGAAGATCGGCGCCGGGAGGAATCCTTGATTCTTCGACCCCTTGGACCAGGACGCCGCGCCTTTTGGCATCGAACTCGATCAGCGATGAGCCCGCCTCGCCGCGGATGTAATCGTTATACTGGAGCTCCAATCCTTCCAACCCTTCGGAATCTCGGTTGACAAATCCGAGCACTTGGCCGGCAATTTGTCCCTGGGGATAGAAGCGGTTCGGCTCAAAGGACAGCTCCACGCCTCTGGGACTGAGTTTTTGAATTTGCTCCGCTTCCTGCGGTGTAATCTGGCGCTTGATCCAGACGAAGGGCTTGTCCGAGTCGATCTTTTTTCGCACCTCGTTTAGTTTCAAGCTCAAAATTTTCGCCAACTCTCTGGCCAGGCGATCTTTATCTTCGACCCGGCGCGGATGCACGCCCACGGAATGCACCACGAGACTGACGGCTAGCGATTCACCGGAGCGGTCCAGTGCAGCGCCGCGCTTCGGCAGCGAGGTCATCTTTTTCAGATGCTGCGCTTCGCCAAGCCGTCGCATTTCTTGCCCGCGCCCCACCTGCAATTGGAACGCGCGGACGCCCACCACCACGAAAAGAAACAGAAATATGATTTTCGCCACGCCCAGGCGAAATTTTAATTCCCTAAACGAGCGTCTCATGGCAGCACGATCACCTGTCCTCTTTCCGGCGGGCGCAAACCTAAGCGCCGGCGCGCCAGCGCTTCCACCCGTTCAGGAGATGTCAATGTCGCATGCTCCACTCTGAGTTCGCTCTGTTCTTGCTCCAGCCGATCGTGCAGCTTGGTGGTCGCCGATAGCGCATAACCCTGGTTGACCACCTGCAAGCGCAGCCACACATTCAGCAATACCACCAATGAAAAGCAAAACAGAGCGATGCTGTAGCGCAGCACGCGCCGTCTGCGTTCGAGCCGTGCGGCGCGGTCGAAGCGCGCTTTTTTTAAGGTGCTAACCTGGGCGACTTGGCGGCGTTGAGCGATGGCCATAGGGTCAATTAATGCAGCTTTCAGTTGGCCGATTATGTATCGTCAAATTGCCGTCACCCGACATCTTTGATTGTTCTTTTGCCTTCTCCGCCGCTTTCTAGTCTCGCTCCACGACCCGAAGTTTCGCCGAGCGCGCCCGCGGATTGCTTCGGCATTCGGCCGCCGATGGGGTTATCGGCCTGGTCGTCAGCAGTTTCGCCTTGCGGCTCCAGCCGCAGGTGCACGCCGGCACCCGCGGCGGGCAGATACAGTCACGGCTCCACTTGCGAAAAGCCGATTTTACCAGCCGGTCCTCCAGCGAGTGAAATGAAATCACGGCCAGCCGGGCGCCGGGCGCCAAAAGCTCATAACCATTTTCCAAAAATCTCTCCAAGTGATCCAGTTCCTGATTCACCGCAATTCTTAGCGCCTGAAAACTCTGCGTCGCTGGATGGCTGTCGCCGGTGCGGCCGCCTTTGGCCCGCGCGACCAGTGCCGCGAGTTCGACCGTGGTTTCGATGGGCCGACCGGCGACGATTGCCGCGGCGATGCGCCGCGCCCGCGGCTCCTCGCCATAGGTTCTGAAAATGCGTTCCAGCTCTGCCGCGGAGTAGCGGTTAACGATCTCATAGGCGTCCAGTCGCTGGCGGCGATCCATGCGCATATCGAGTCGCGCCGGCAGGCGGAAACTAAAACCACGCCCCGGCGTGTCGAGATGGTGCGACGCCACGCCGAGGTCTAATATCGCTCCGTCCACCGATCGCCAATTTAGTTCCTTTAAGATTTCCCCCGCCGCCGCGAAGCTCGCTCGGCGCGCGCACAGCCGCGCGCCAAAATGACTCAGGCGATGCCCCGCTGCGGCCAGCGCCTCATCATCCCTATCCAATCCCAAGACCAGCCCGTCCGGGCCGCTTTTAATTAGAATTTGCTCTGAATGGCCTCCTCCACCCAAAGTTCCGTCAAGATAACGTTTGCCCGGTTCGGGTTTGAGAAACTCGATGACCTCATGGGCCAATACCGAGACATGTTCAAACGCCATTTAGTGACTAGTTCCGTCTCCCTCCCAGTCGTCGTCGAAGCTTTCGATGGCGTCTTCGAGGGAGGTGTATTCTTCGAAGACCCGGTCCATGCCCACCACCTTAAAAATATCGCGGAGAAACGGGCTCATGCCGGCGAGCTTCAGATCACCGTTGAGATTTCTCAAAAGCTTGAGCCGTTCGATCAACACGCCGATGCTGAGATAGTTTATGTGGTCCACCGACTTGAGATTGATAACGACCTTGATGCGCTCCTTTTCAATCAACGACCCGATGGTGTCCTTGATGCGAATCATTTCACGAAAGTCGATATCGCCGGCGACATCGATCACCGAAATATCTTGGATCGGTTTGCGGGGTAACATTCCACGCTCTCCTTTCATTGACGCGAAACTTTTTTCTGCCGCTCGATCATTTTACAAGCCCAAGTTGCCGAAGGACTCGGGATTCTGCGTAAACTTCTGCTCTGCATCTGTAAAAACTTTATTCCAGGTTGCCTGGTCCCAGACGCGAAACTTTTCCACCGCCGAGACCAAAACCACATCGCGTTGCAGATTGGCGTATTTCCTCAGCGTCGGTGGAATCAAAATGCGCCACTGGTTGTCGAAGACGCATTCCTGGGCGCGACCGAGATAATAATTTTCGAAATCATTTACCTCTAAGCCAAACCGCTGCTTGCCGCGGATCTTTTCTTCCAGGCGCTGCCATTCATCCAACGGATAAACGTCGAGACAGCGCGCGCCGTTCGTGATGAAATTTGTGATCATCACGCGGCTATCATTTTTTCCTGACAGCACATCGCGAAACTTTGCTGGCAGGCTCAATCGACCCTTGGCATCGAGTGTGTGTTCGAAACTACCGCGAAACATTGACTAAGACCGCATAATAATTAAATTCAGGGTTAATCATCCACATATTTCCACATAAGGCCACATTTATAACTTCTCATCATTTCTATGTCAACATAAATTTACGGAATTAAAGGATTTTTTTTTGATTTAGCCGTCAATTCTTTGACGGTATTCGCTGCCTAGGTTAGCAGAAGTTTGTCGTGGCTTACGGTGTTCCACGCATATGATGAGCCATAGACCAATGAGGTGGGATAATGGCCCTGAGTTCAAGGGGTCTCGAACTCATGCGCTCGGAGATCGGTAGCGCGATAGCAAATTGAAGTTTTTGAGCAAATTTTATGCAGGCTAAAGTGGATCGGTAAGCCGGATTCTGTCATGGCTCACAAAAAAAGCCACAGCGATCATTCATCTTGCCGCGCAATTGCTGGCGCGGTCGAGCGACCTTACCCGAGGGCTATGGGCGGACCACCCAACCCTCCTATTCGGTCTTGCTCCGAGTAGGGTTTGCCATGCGTCCACCATCACTGATGGACCGGTGAGCTCTTACCTCGCCTTTTCAACCTTACCCGTCGCCGAAACGACGGGCGGTATGTTTTCTGTGGTACTTTCCCCCGATTGCTCGGGGCCGCCGTTAGCGGCTACCCTGTCCTATGGAGTCCGGACTTTCCTCCCCGCGTTAAAGAAGGGCGATCGCTTGATCCACTTTAGCCCGCGTGACGTTTTTTGAGGGCGTCGTCGATGCCGCGGTTGGCGAGCCTGTCGGCTAATTTGTTGGCCTCTCGCCGCACGTGAACAATAGTACAACGATCAAAGTGGCGCAACAAACTCCGCACCCGTCCAAACAGCACTTGAAGCTTCGGGTCTCTGACCCGATATAGACCGTTCAGTTGCCGCACTAGCAGCTCTGAATCGCTCTGCACGCGGATGTTTTTCTTCCCCATTGCGATGAGCGTTTCCAATCCCAGGAGCAACGCTTCATACTCCGCGACATTGTTGGTCGCCTGGCCGAGATAACGGCTCAGCTCTTTCACCACCGCGCCCTTCTCGTCGCATATCGCCGCGCCGCAGCCGGCGTCACCCGGATTGCCGCGGGCGGCGCCATCGACCATGAGCACCCACTCAGCCTCCGCGTTCATCACTCATTATCTCCGTTGAAGGGGAACAATATTCATAACGGCTGCGTGCGCGGCGGGTTCCCCCGTGGCACGAGCAGTTCAGTCGCAAATTGCAATCAACTTCGTTTGGAGCGGCGGCGCTGGTAGGAACCGAATCCTAAGCGGACTTCGCCGCTTCTTCCGCGGGTTTGTAATAGAGAATGCGCTGGCAACTGGGACAGAGGTGAACTTTCTCACTCCTGATAATCTCATTCCATAGCTGCGGTGGAATATTCATGTAGCAGCCCTGGCAGATACCGCCGGCAACTTCCACAACTGCGGTGCCGCCGCGACGCGAGAAGATCAACTCATAGCGAGCAATCAGATCGCGCGCCACCTGCGCGGCAATGGTTTGCCGCCGCGACGCTGCTTCCGACACGGCTTGGTCAATGCCGCTTATTTGCGACTGCAACTCCGCCTGCTGCTGTGCCCATTCGGCCTGCAATTTCGCAAGTTCTTCTTTCTTGGCCTTGAGCTCGGAATTGGCGCGATCGGTTTCTTCCATCAATTTGATCAGCTCTTCCTCGCGCTCGCTATTCCCTTGCTTGATAAGGTCGATTTCCCGTTGCAGCGCCATAAGTTCCTTGGAATTCTTGATCCGGTTCATGCGCATGCGCCGGTCCGTGGCTTTTTTGCCTTCGTCCTGAAAGACCTGATCCTTTTCCTGGCGCAGCTTTTCGGTTTCGGCCAGGGCCGCCGACAGTTTTATGATTTCTCCTTTTTTAATCCGAATTTCCTGCTCCTTGGCTTGAAGTTCAGCGAGCAAATCTTGCTTCTTGCCGTGATGTTCCTTGATCTGGCGATCCACGGTTTGCAAAGACGCGAGGATTTCAATTTGCGCACTCAACTTTTTGTCCCCCCTAGACGATAATTGAAAAACACTCTTCGCGGGCTGCTAGGCAAAAAAAAATGCACCCCTTCGGGTGCATTTTTGCGTTGTTCTTGTGCAGTACGGAATCTCGCTTTAACCCAAGCCTTATCACTCCACCAAAACTCCCAAGAGATTATTTGTATCCCGATTCCGCCCAGAAGTCAAAGCCAAACAAACCGCGGTAGTGACTCCATTTGGCTCCAGATCCTTCACTTCGTTCAGGATGACGACCCCGTCAAGTGTCATTCCTGAGCAGAGCGAAGAATCTTTCTTTCTGCGATATTGGGTTGAACCTGTAGTGACGCCAAAATGAGTCACCCTCCAAGCCTCCGGAATATCCCGGCGAATGTTGCGACTTTTCACAGCCCCATTTTTCCCGGATTCATGATATTGTTCGGGTCGAGAGTTTTTTTTATTTGCCGCAGAACCTCGAGACCATAACCCAATTCTGCCGCCATGAGGGGGGCCAACTTCACGCCCACGCCGTGGGTATATTCCATCGAGCCACCCATTTCCTGGACGAGACGAAGCAGTTCCTCCACGGTTTCTTCCAAGACCAGCTGGGCATCGTGGCCGCCTGTGTCTTTACCATCGTCTTCAATCATCAGCGGCATGGAAAAAAGTTCCGGCTGAATCCATAAGCCGCTCTCGTGCAAGCGTACGCCGCGCCGCTCGACAATTTCGATGGCCGCCTTTCGGAACGGCAAAACTTTCGATCCCGGCAGGGCCACGTGAACCCAATCCCGATAAACACCGTCTTTGCCGCGCCCACGGCGTTCGCGGCGATTGCTCAGAAAACGTCTGGCAATGGAGTGGCGCTCGCGCCAAAAACGCTCGGCCTCCCGTTGGGGCAAAGCCCTGGCGCCGTGGAGCCTGCAGATCGACAGCGCGCGTGCGTCTTCGGCCGCGGTGCTTTCCTTCATACCTTCGAATCCCAGGTACAACAGGGCGCCGCCGTCAAATTTGTCATCGGAATCGCCGAAGTCGAGCAGTACGGGCCGCAAACGTTGGCGAAACAACTCTTGTATCGCCTGGTAGCCCGCCTCGAAAGACTCGAATAGCAGCGCATGCAATAAACGCGCTTCGGGCTGCCGAAAAATCCTGATGGTCGCCTCGGTAATGATTCCGAAACAGCCCTCGCCGCCGATAAAAAAAGCGTTCAAATCAATTCCCGCCGACGATTTCTCCACGGCCCTCGTGCGCAGAACCTCGCCGTTGGGTAGCACCGCCTCCAATCCCAACACCTGATCCCCCATCGAACCGTATACACCCGCACGATAACCGACGCTGTTGGTGGAAATCGCGCCGCCGAGGGTGGCTACGGGAACAGTCCAGGGATCATGACCCAACATAAGTCCGGCTTCAGTTAGGCGTTGATCTAGCGCCTCTAAGACCACTCCCGATTGCGCCCGCACCGAACGCGCTTCTGTGTCAATTTCGATGATGCGGTTCATGGCGCGCAGATCGACAACCACGCAGGGGCGAATCGACAGGGCGCCGCCCATCAGACCGGAGCCGCCGCCGTAGGGCACCAGCGGAATTTTCTCCGCGTTGGCAACAGCGACGATGCAGCGCACTTCTTCGGTTGACGTTGGCGCCACCGCGCAAAGCGGCGCGGCCAATTCAGGTCGGTGCTTGGGGTGCAAACGCGCTGCGCTCAGCGCATCCCACGACAGTTCGTCCAATTTATCTGGCTCGGTAGAAACCCGTGCCGCACCGATCAGCCGCGTGAGTTTTTCGACGATATCGCTCATAAAAATTTGCAGTCTGCTGGTAACGATTTTCCCTGCAAAACTATAGCGCAATCGATCAATGCGCGGAAGCGGCCAAAATTTACGGCGCGGTGAAAAGCCCTTCGAAGTGTGTGCAGGATAGAGGCAACGCGAACTCGAATTATAGCAGAGTGCCGCGCAAGACAGTGGCGGCAATAGTGAAGTAGATTATCAGGCCCGTAACGTCGACTAAGGTCGCCACAAATGGCGCGGAGGCGCTTGCAGGGTCAAGACCGCAGGCGCGCAGAACAAAAGGCAAGATGGAACCGGCCACCGCGCCCCACAACACGACGCCAATTAAACTCAGCGCGACCGTCGAAGCCACCAAGAAGTAATGATCGCCGTACGCGTCGAACCACCACTGCCAGAGCAAGATACGAAGAAGACCGAGACCGGCTAGAATCAGGCCGAGCCCTAAACCCGTCGTAACCTCGCGCCGGATCACGCGCCCCCAGTCGCGCAGACGCACTTCTCCGAGCGCCATGGCCCGGATCACTAGCGTCGTAGCTTGGGAGCCGGAATTGCCGCCGCTGCTGATGATCAGTGGAACGAATAGCGCCAAGACGACGGCCCTAGCGATTTCCGCCTCGAACCGGCCCATCGCTGTCGCCGTAAGCATTTCACCGAGAAAAAGGGCGGCCAACCAGCCCGCGCGCTTCTTGATCATTCGCGTCAGAGAAATCTTAAGGTAAGGCTCGTCTAAGGTCGCGACGCCGCCGAGTTTTTGCATATCCTCGGTAGCCTCCTCTTGAACCACATCGACGATATCGTTGACGCTCACCACGCCCTTGATGCGGCCCGCCGAATCGACAATCGGCATCATCAGCAGGTGATGGCGCATGAAAAGCTTGCTGAGAGCCTCTTGGTCTAAATCGTCCGGCGCCGAAATGAACTCGGTGCGCATTACGTCGCCGATCCGTTTGTCGCCCGGCGCGACGATCAGATCGCGAAAGGACACCACGCCAAGGAGCCGTTCTTCAGCGTCCACCACGTAGACGTAATAGACCGTCTTCTCCCGAGCGCGCGCATCGCGCCGCAAATAACTGATCGCCTCATCCACGGTCATATCCACGCGCAGCCGCGAATAGCGGGTATTCATCAACCCGCCGGCTTCGTCCTCGGCATAGTCGAGGAGCCCTTTAACTTCTCGCTGCGTGAAATCGTCGAGCAGCGCGATGAGATTATCGCGCGCGGCGGCGGGCGCCGCTTGAATCACATCCGCGGCGTCGTCAGGCGGAAGGAGTCTCATCCATAACCGCCTTTCCCCGGCGGGCAGCGCCAGAATTAGTTCGGCCCGGTCGCGCGTGCTTAGTTGCAGAAAAAAATTATCCGCATCGTCCCTTTGCAGGCACTCAAAGTTTTCGACGCGTTCGGCCTTTGAGAGTATCGGCCACGCATCGTAGAGCTTGGCAGGGGTAAAGTTCTTCTCCGCCATCGGCAAATCGAACACTGCGTTGATCTCTGAAAAATATCACAGTGCTGAAGCGAAGTATTCTAATCCGCTGGATATTTTTCGGCGTTCCGAGCCCTTTGACGGGGCGGGACTAAGCGAGCGAGGTTTAAGCTCAATAGCCTTCGATGACACAGCGCTCGTCGCTTGCGGTGCAGATCGAGTCGGCTGTGTCTAACGGAATCTTATGAGTTCCGCTTATGTGATCGAGAAACCCCACCCGGCTGACGAAGCCGGCGTGATGCATATGGCAATAAAACGGCTCGCTGGTGACTACCGTGACCGGTGCAGAGTAGGGATAATATGTGGATGGCGTAATGATAATGACGGAACGCGGGTTATGGCGAAATTGAGAATAGGGATAATAGTCGTGACGATAGTAGAAAGGATAGTGCGGCCCGGCCGGCAAAGAAGGGCGCCAGTACCGTTGAATGTCATTGCGTGGCGCGCTGCCGACAAACGAACCACCGATCTTTCCGCGGGACAATGCGCCACGGGGACCCCCTGCTTCAAGCTCCCCGGAAAACGACAGCATCAGAATTAATGCAGACGTCAAGATCAAATAGCGTTTCATCGGGGACCTCCTGCTGCCGAGAACAAGGCCAGCGTCACCTACTTCCCAACCAGGTTAGACGCCTGACACGACCAATTCATAACATAGCGCGGCCGATAGGCGATTCAAAGTAACGTCCTCACCCTGTCGTGAACCTTAAACAATGAACCTTTAAATCGCCACAAGGCAGGCGTTTGATTGCGCGAGCCGCCAGGGCTAAGGTTTGTCGTTAATTGCCATGGTCGCCATCCTGCTCGCGCTCTTCGGCTCATTCTGGTTTGCCTTTTCGATGGTTGTCATTAACCGCGGCGTGCTCTCCATCGATTACTTCCGCGGTTTGCTCGCCAATTTGGGCGCCAATGCCTTGTTTATCTGGCTTTACGTCTTGCTGTTCGTCGACGTAATCGAGCTGTGGCGGCCGGTCAATCTGGTCTTCGTCGCCGTAGGCATATTCGTTCCAGGCGTGGCGCGCTTTTTTATTTTCAAAAGCATGGAACGGCTAGGCGCGCCGATTTCCTCCTGTCTGACCAATAGCGGGCCGTTATTCGCCATCCTGATCGCGGTATCGTTTCTAGGCGAGCAGCCGACGGCTACCAACATCCTCGGAGCGTTGTCTATCGTCGGCGGCATCATCGCGCTCTCTTGGAAAGGCGCCGCCAAGACCTGGCGCACCCGTGACCTTGTTTTTCCTATCACCGCCGCGTTTCTTTTTGCCGCGCGGGATAATCTCGTGCGCTTCGCCGTAGTACAGATTCCGTCGCCGGTGGTAGGCGCGGCCATAGCGGCAGGGACGTCGTTTCTGACGATGTCCTTTGTGTATCTCGGCTTCGGCGAGAAAAAACCGCTTCCCGAGCTCGCCAGGCGCGGCCTTGGTTACTTTGCAGTCTCCGGCTTCATGAATTTTCTTTCCTACGTATTGACATACACTGCCCTCGCCATGGAGCGGGTGTCGATCATATCGCCGCTGGTAAATGGCTCTTCACTCTTCGTCCTACCGCTATCCTATTTCATGCTCAAGGACGTGGAACAACTCACGGCGCGCAAGATCGGCGCCACGCTCTTGG
Organism: Binatia bacterium; assembly: GCA_036555515.1. Taxonomy (GTDB): domain Bacteria; phylum Desulfobacterota; class Binatia; order UBA9968; family UBA9968; genus DATACQ01. The sequence goes on along the minus strand of DATBLC010000213.1, from coordinate 9,822 downwards.
TGATCCTGGGGGTGTTTTTGATTGCCTGGGAGAAGCTTTAACCGTGTTCATTTCTCGTGCTCGTGCTCGTAATCGAATTGCGAACACGAGCGACGAACACGAACACCGAAATCTGCGCGCCGGCTCAATGCAACGTTGGTCCTGAGTCATCATCTTTGCCGCCTGGGAGCACGTGGAAGCGTCGTTTGAGGCGGGCAAGCCGGCGCCGGTCTCGGTAGAGTTTCCAGCGGTCCCAGGGGTTGAAGGATTGCCAGCGGCCCCAGCGACTGCCGCCGCGCAGATAGAGGTAACCGAAAACCATGCCGCCGAGATGCGCAAGATGCGCGATGCCGCTTTGGCCCGACACCAGGGACGAATAGAGCGCGATAGCGCCGATGATCATGACGAAGTATTTCATCTTGATGGGAAACAAGAAATAAAAGTAAATGATCTGGTTGGGATAAATCAGGCCAAAGGCGAGGAGAATGCCGTAAATACCCGCCGATGCGCCGATGCTCGGCGCCATCTGTCCCGGCAGGAACAGCGCATTGAGTATTCCGCCGCCGACCACCGATACGAAGAAGTATTTCAGAAAGAATTCGCTGCCCCAGCGCCGCTCCAGGTCACAGCCGAACATCCAGAGGGCGAGCATATTGAACAGCAGGTGCATCAGGCCACCGTGAAAAAACTGATACGTGAAAAGCTGCCACAGGTAAAAATCCCGCCACACCAAAAAGGGCACTAGGCCGAACAGGTTGATCACCCAATAGGGCAGGACGAGCTGCAAAACAAAGATCGCCGTATTGGCGATCAACAAAAACTTGACCGCCGGGGTGAGAGCACCGCCGCCAAAGGCAAAGCTGCGTGTCTGGTAAAGCATCTTGCTTAGCTTACCCGCTGGGCGGAATGATTGAAAGACTGGCGCAACTTGTCCCCGTTCGAGGTTCGAAAGTTCAAAGTATCGGATTCGAAATATAACGGAGTGCGCTTAACAGTCTACGCTTCAATGTTTTATGCGGCGCTCTAAAAAGCCTTGCGGTCTTGTTTCTGCCAACTTCCAAAACGTTGAACATTGAACCTTGAACTTTGAACGGTGACGCTATGCGTCACCCGCCGAGATACGCCTGGCGCACGAGATCGTTGCCGGCGAGATCGACAGCGCTCCCTTCGAGGATCACCGCGCCGGTCTCCAGCACGTAGCCGCGATGAGAGATCGCCAGCGCCATTGCGGCGTTTTGTTCGACCAGCAATACCGTCACGCCGGCCTGGTTGATGGCGCGGATGTTTTCCAAAATCTGCTCGACGATTTTCGGCGCGAGACCCATAGACGGCTCGTCCAGCAGCAACAATTTCGGCCGCGCCATTAGCGCCCGGCCGATGGCGAGCATTTGTTGCTCGCCGCCGGAGAGCGTCCCGGCATGTTGTTTGTGCCGTTCTTTGAGGCGCGGAAACATCTGATAGACATAGTCGAGATCTGCGCCCAGGGCGCCCTTGTCGCGGGTATAGCCGCCGACTTCGAGATTTTCCCGCACGGTAAAGCGCGGGAAGACTTTTCGTCCCTCGGGCACATGAGCCACGCCGCGGCGCACGATGTCATGGGGTTCGACCTTTTCCAGCCGCGCGCCTTCCAGCTCCACCGCTCCCCGGCGCGGGTGCAACAGACCCGAAAGAGTTTTCAAGGTCGTCGTCTTGCCCGCGCCGTTGGCGCCGAGCAGCGTCACCAGCTCTCCTTTGGCCACCGAAAACGTCACGCCTTTAAGCGCGTGAATGGCGTCGTAATAGACGTGAATGTCGCTAACGGTGAGCATGCTCCGCCCACTTGCCTTCGCCTAGATACGCTTCGATAACTCGCGGGTCCCGGCGGACGTCGTCGGGGTGGCCTTCGGCGATCTTCTCCCCATAGTCCAAAACATGCACCCGGTGCGAGACGCCCATCACCACTCGCATGTTGTGCTCGATCAAGAGAATCGCGTGGACATAAGGGCCGATGAGATCTTTGAATAAAGCCATCAGCGACTGCGCTTCGCTGGCGTTCATGCCGGCGCTGGGTTCGTCGAGGAGCAGCAACTTCGGCTCCGCCGCCAGCGCGCGGGCGATTTCGAGCCGCCGCTGCTCCCCGTAGGAAAGCTGGCGTGCCCATTCGTTCTCACGGCCCGATAGACCGCTCAGCTCGATCAAATCGAGGGCACGCCGCCTGGCCTGTTCCTCGCGCAGCCGGCCGTTACGGGTGGCCAACAAGATTTCACTGAGCCGAATTTTCAGGCGCGCATGCATTCCGACCAGGACGTTCTCGAGGACGGTCATATGTCCGAACAGGCGGATGTTCTGAAAGGTCCGGCTGATGCCAGCGCCAGTGATCTTCTCGGGCTTGAGTCCGATCAGCGAAAGGCCTTGAAAACGGATCTCGCCTTCGTCGGGACGATAAAGGCCGGTGAGGGCATTGAACAGGGTAGTCTTGCCCGCGCCGTTGGGGCCGATAAGCGACGCGATCATGCCCTCGTCCAGGTCGAGATTGACCCGCGAGAGAGCCTGCAAACCGCCGAAGCGTTTTGAGATGCCGCGCAGTTCGAGCAACGCCATATTACGGGTTCCGCTCCCGGCGCGGCGGCAAGACCCCTTGGGGGCGAAAGATCATCATGAGAATCAAGATCAGGCCGAATACCATGCGCTCGTATTTCGCCGGCTCAAATTGAACCGGTAGTTGACTCAAGGCGAAACTGCCGATCAGCGGCAGGGTGAATGCCGCGCCGGACTGGCGTAGCGCGTTGAGCCAGAGCGAAAGCCCTTTGAGCAGTTGTAAATTTAATATCGTCACGCCGGCGGCGCCCAATATCGCGCCAGGCACCGAACCCATGCCGCCAAGAATCACCATGGCAAGGACGCCGATGGATTCCATGAAGGTGAAGCTTTCCGGATTGATGAACACTTGCTTGGCGGCAAACAGCACGCCCACCGCCGAAGCGAAGGAAGCGCCCACGGCGAAGCCGAAAAGCTTCATGCGCACCACCGGAATCCCCATGGCGGAGGCGGCGAGCTCGTCCTCGCGGATCGCCTTCCACGCCCGCCCGATGCGCGAATCTTCCAGCCGCCGGGTGACCACAACAACGGCAAAAACGAAGAGCAGCACCAGGAAGTAAAAATAAAAAGGGTAAAGCCTGGCTTCGGCAACTTGAACGCCAAGGAGCTCCAGCCAGGGCTGAAAGAATAGCGGCGGCTTGACGATAGGCGAGATGCCCCGCGGCCCGTTGGTCAAGTTAATCGGCTTGTCTAGATTGTTCACCAGCGCGCGCACGACCTCGGCGAAACCCAGGGTCACGATGGCGAGATAATCGCCGCGCAGGCGCAGCACGGGCAACCCGAGCAACAGTCCCGTAAGCGCGCCAAGGGCGACGCTCAGCAACAAGAACAGGAAAAACCAGTTAGGCGACAGTGGAAAAATATTGCCGGGGATGAACTCGTTGGCTTGCGGCGAGCCGAACACCGCCCAGAAATAAGCGCCAATGGCATAGAACGCGACAAAGCCGAGATTTAAGAGCCCGCAGAATCCGACGACGATATTGAGGCCCAATGCCAGAGCGACAAAGATGCCGATCTGAGTGCCGATTTCCAGATAGTATGCGTTGACCGAACCGAGCAGCGGCAGAAGCACCAGCAGCGCGGCGCCGCCGAGAAAATTTTTTACCAGGCGCGGCGCCGGAACCAGGTAGAGAACCAACAGAGAAGTCTCGAAGCAAAGAATTCCCAAAACCGACTGCGGGTAAAGATAGGCCCAAAGACAGCTCGCGGCGATGTAAACGAACGCGCCGAGGCCGGCAAGAGCACGGCTCACGCCCGCGCCTCCCGCACCTTTTCCCCGAGCAGTCCCTTGGGGCGAAAAATCAAAATCAGGATCAGCACCAGGAAGGCGAAGACGTCCTTGTATTCAGCGCCGAAGGCGCCATCGGTCAAGAGCGACAAGTAGGAAGCGGCGAAGGCTTCCAGCAAACCCAGCACCATGCCGCCCACCATCGCGCCGGGTATGTTGCCGATGCCGCCCAAAACCGCCGCTGTGAATGCTTTCATGCCGGGCACGAAGCCGGTATAAGGATTGACCAGACTGTAATGGAGACCGAAGAGCACGCCGGCCAGTCCGCCCATGGCGCCGCCGACAAAAAATGTGAGCGCGATGACCCGGTTAACGGCGATGCCCATGAGCGATGCCGTGTCCGGATCCTGGGCCACCGCGCGAATGGCGGTGCCGACGCGGGTGCGGTTGACGAACAGATTAAGCCCCACGAGCATCAGCAGTGCGGTTGCGATCACCAGAATCGATTTCACCGGCACTTCGAGAGCGGCCGTGAGCGCCACCGTGCGATCGAGAAATTCCAAGCTCGGATAGGTGAGATAAAAGGTGTTGCGCCAGAGACTTTCAAGAAGCCGCAAGCCGTCTTGCAAAAAAAACGATGCGCCGATGGCGGAGATCAGCGCCACTAGACGGGGCGCGCCCTGCAGCGGCCGGTAGGCCACCCGCTCCAGCGCCATGGCGGCCAGGCCGCTGATGGCCATGCCCGCGGCAATCACGAGACAGAGCACGAACGCGGGATGAAACAACGCCAGTGAACCGGCGTTTTGCAGCATTAGCAAAATTTCCACGCCGATAAAAGCGCCCAACACGAAAATCTCGCTATGGGCAAAATTGATGAACTCCAAAACGCCGTAGACCATAGTATAGCCCAAGGCGATGAGCGCATACATAAAACCGAGGACGATGCCGTCGACGAGAACTTGAGGCAGAATTTCGAGCGCGATTTCCAACGCTGATGGCAGCCTTTCAACTCCGCTATGCTAACAAATCCACCGCTGTCCCGCCACTAAATTACTTACGCCGGCAGGCAAAAAGGGGTATACTTTCTTGCGTGGGATCGCTTTACCGGGACGCGCGGCGGCGCGTATGTGCAAAGGGTCTTCGTCACCGCCGCGGGGCTCGGTCATGAAGAAATTCCTTTGGATCGGCGCCGGGCTGGTTTTCGTATTGACCTCGGTGATTTTTGTAGCGCCAGCCTTTGTCGACCTAGCATCATACAAGAATGCCTATCTTCCGCTAGTCGAAGATGCCGTTCACCGGCGCATCGATGTCGGCGAAGTGCGCCTGCGCTTGGTGCCGGCGCCGTCCATCCGATTATCAAGCCTTAAAGTTTCGGATACTCCGGACTTCCCAAACAATACGTTTTTCGCCGCCGAACAGATCCAACTCCGCTTGAAACTCTGGCCGCTCCTGCGCGGGCGCTTCGAGGTCACCGAGCTGGTTCTTGACAAACCGGTGGTAAGTCTTTTGAAGCAGGCCGACGGGACGTTCAATTACTCCGACATCGCCACCACAAGAACTCAGGGCGCAAACAGGCGGGAAGCACGAAAGAAGGCCGCCGGCAAAGCCCCAGAGGCCGCCGCTGTGCCGCTTATCCTGCCGTCGCGCATGCGCATTCGCGACGGCCAGTTCAAGCTCGAAACCAGAGGGCAAAAACCAGTGCGTATCGACGAGGTCGATCTCTTCCTAGAAGAGTTTTCCGCCGACCACCCGTTTCCGTACCGCGCGTCTTTTAATTATCCCGGCCTCAAAACCGTCCTCCTCGAAGGCATGCTCGATTACCGCGAGGATCAAGCGGAGTTGCGAATCAAAGACAACCGGCTGCGCATTCGCGACCTCGTCCTGCCAATCTACGGGACCGTGAGCCAGCTCGCCACCGTGCCCCGCGTCAACCTCACGGTGGTTGGCGACCATGTCCAAGCCAAACCCATTTTCGACATTCTTTCGGTGTTCGGTTTGGCGCCGGCTGATACTGAGATTTCCGGTCCGCTGGATCTGCGCCTCACCGTCGCCGGCCCGTCGAACAGTCTGGTGACGCAAGTTCGCGGCAAGTTTCACGACGTAAAAGTCCGCGGCAAACGGGCACTCAAAGGTTCGCTCAACGGCGAAGTATCGATTAAACTTCCGCTAGGTGGCAGCGGTGATGCTAGTCAGCGGCTGCAAGGCGACGGCAAACTCAGCGCGCGCGACGGCGAACTCACCAATGTCGATCTTATCGACAAGATCCAACGGGTCGCCGGAGTAATCGGCATGTCGAAGCAGGCGCGCCGTGAAGCGACGACTTTTAAGACCCTGGAAGGCGATTTCACCATCGGCGGCGGCGTTGCCGACTTCAATCGACTCTATTTAGTGAATCCACAATTGGAAGTGAACGGTCATGGAACCATGACCTTGAACCGGCCGGCCTTAGACATGCGACTCAACGCCGCACTGTCTCCCGCCGCTTCGGCGCGGTCGGGCCGAGGCAGAGTCGCTAGTTATTTCAAAGATAACCAGGGGCGCATTGTCGTGCCATTAAGAATCACCGGCCAGGTTGAAAGCCCGTCGGTGAGCCTCGATAGCGAAACGGCGCTCAAGCGCGGCGTCGGCGCCAACGTTGAAAAAGGCTTGGGGTCATTCTTTAAAAATCTGTTTCGCAGCAAATGAGCCCGGATTCCGCAGTTAAACTGAGGAGCCCGGAAGCGAGGTGGAACACCTCACGTTGTCCCAGCTTTTATGTCCGAAACGTTGAACAGCATGCGCTACGGCCGCACCGGCGGCGATACGCTGAGAATCAAACTCTGCAGGCTCTTTCCCTCTAGGGTATCCGCCACCGATTGTTCCACGTCGAGCAATAATTCATCGACAGCGCTTTCTTCCTTGCCGACCGAACGCCGCGACTTTCTTCTTTCCCGCCCCTTGCGCACGCAATCCAGGATTTCCTTGATGCTGATCGTCTCGGGGTGGCGGCTCAAAACAAAAGACTCTTCACCGGCCAAGGCGAGTACCAGCCCAAAATTCTGGAACGTTTCCATCAGATCCTTTACCGTGCCGGCGGGGACCTCCAACCTGGCTGCGATTTCATCTATGGTCAAGGGATACAGACCGCCGTAAAACCTCGCGCCGATCAATAACAATATTTCCAGCGCAATCTTTTCCCGGCCCGCCAGCGTATTGGCAAGATGATCGCGGTCGCGGTGATAGAATCGAATGGATTGGTGCGCGTGGGTCACCTGAGCGCCCAGCAGAACGATTAACCAACCGACATGGAGCCAAAGCAAAAAAAGCAAAAGCACCGCAAAACTGGAGTATATGGCGTAATACTGCGTCGAAGCCGCGACGAACCTGGCAAAGCCCCAACCCACGGTTTGCCACAACAACGCCGCCACCAGGCTGCCGATCAATGCGGATTTGAGCTTCACTCGCGTGTTGGGAACAAAAATGTAGAAAAACGCGAACGCGCCCCAGAGCGCGAGATAAGGCACCAGACGGAGCAAGCCCAATAACACAGTGCCAAAGGGTTCGAAGGCAAGAAACTGGCGGACGAAACTATGGCTCTGCAGCGTGGCCGTGATCGTCAACGCCGCGAATACCAGCACGGGACCGACGAGTGTGACGCTTAAATAGTCGCTGAACTTGCGCGACAACTTGCGCGGCGCTTTGACTCGCCAGATATGATTGAAAGCTTCCTCGATGGTTCCCATCAAAGACATCACCGTGACAAACAATGTTACCAGACCGACGCTGCCCAGCGCGCCGGCCTTCATGCGGTCGACGAAGCCGATCAGATATGCCGTGATCTCCACTCCGCCCTCTCCTAACGGGGCGAGCGCTTCGGCGAGCACTGGTTCCATACGGTTGTGCACGCCGAAAGCTTTTAAAAGGGAGAAGATCACCGCCAGCAAGGGCGCCAGTGAAAGCAACGTCTTGAAAGCCAAGGCCATGGCATGGAGCTTGACCAGATTCTTGATGAAATCGCGGCCCACCATCAGGGCGACGCGCAAGCAGGTACGCAGAACCCGCTTGACGCCGACAAACTCCGAAGGTTCTATTTCCCAAATCTGCTCTAAGACCCTGGTTTTGATCTCCTGAAACGACCGCCTGGCGTCTCTCGCGGGGGTATTCATCGGAGGGCAACTGAGGCTCTACTGCTACCGCGAAGATAGCTCGCTTCGCCGGCAAAAGTCTAGCCGGCGGTTGAAATTGGCGGCTGGAGTGTTGGAGAAGTGGGATGATATCGGTATTGGTCTAGTTATTACAGGTGGCAATTCAGGCCGAGCACCTCGGGTGAAGCATAGATCGCACCACGGTTTAGCGGGTGGCTAGCGAGTTGTCATATCATTGATTGTAGACTCGGTTGATAAACCCTTCTTTCTCCAATTCCACAACGAGGCTATCATCCACGATCTCATCGACTTTTAGGCTTGCGCCGGGTTTGCGCGCGAGGGCTTCTTTGATCTGGACATCCATTCCCTCGCGCGTAGCCAGCGGCACGCGCTCGAACAGCTTGGCCGCGGTTTGATACGCGCTCTCAAGATAAGCTTCGTTGTTTTGCCGCGTGTACTTGGCGAGTATTTTTTTGCTTTCTTCCGTGCGCGTTTTGAAAAAATAGGTGCCTTCAATCAATGCCATGAGCAACCGCTTGACGGTGTCCCGGCTGCCGGTCAGGTAACTCTTGGCCATCGTGGGACAAACATAGGGAAATGCGTACCCCTTTTGAAAATCGGCCGTGCTGATGAGCACGCGGTGGGGCATTTCCTTAGCGAGGTGAATCACTCCAGGCGGCGAAGGGAATGCGGCGATTCGTCCGGTGCGAAAGGCCGCCGCCCTTTCCGTGGCTCCGCCGACTTGCAGGATCGTCACATCTTTATCGGGATCGAGCTTCAATCCTCTGATCAATACCCGCGCGGCAACGTCGGACGAACTTCCCAATCGGCTGATTCCGACGCTTTTGCCTTTCAACTGCTGTGCCGAACGAACGGACTCATGAACGATCAACTCATAGGGCAAGGTATTAATGAAACAACCCACTGCCAACACATCGGCGCCGCCCACCGCCGCGTTGGCAATTGCGCCCCCTGAAATATTTCCGACCCGTATGTAACCCGCCACCAGTGCCGAAACGGTGGTGGTCGAAGACGGATGCGGTCATACAATACAAAGTCGTGCGAGCGCAAGGATGACTGTCCCCGCGGCGTGCGGAAGCCGGACAATGGGTCCTTCAAAAGACGCGAAAGGTTTTTATCCAATTTGATCTTCACCAGGCGGTGATCTTCCAGACGTTTTCTCGTGCAAGCTCGGCGGCATACGCTACTGCCGCTCGAATATCTTCCACGATGAGAGACGGATAATGATCAATGATTTCTTCAGGTGTAAGCCCCTCCGCCATGCTCGGCTTTGAGTAAGGCATGGAGCCCATCAGTGCGGCCGCGTGCTTGCAGCAGCATCGCCGCGTGGACGCGATCGAGGGTCGTCGCCTCCTATCGGCTCAAACCGCCACGATCAGCGAGTCGTTGGTAAGCAGTCCGTACCGCGCTCGGACGCTGTGAGCGCGGTGCAACCGAGCCTCGTGTGACGGCAGAACAAGAATGTTCAACGCAAACATGGTCGACGTTTGCGCCCAGTATTCCGCCAGGCTAGCAATTTCACGCCATTTGCCTCGCAAATCCCTAACGCGATCTCGCTTGATAACGCCGTTGCCTAGCGCCTCAGCAAGCATCATCCTGTGGGTCACTTCGTTGACCACGTCAAGGCTGGTGATTCCGAAAACCTGCTCCGTGGCGCAACGTCCGAGCAAATCTCGGCATTGGCTAGAGTGGCCAAGAAAAGCGTAAATGAAAATGTTTGCGTCTAAGAAAAGACCTGCGCAACGACGGTTCATTTCATTACTTGCGTGGCGGAAGGGGATCTACTCCAGAGATGGTTTTAAAAACCTTAATGACCTCGTTATCCCGCGGCAGCGCCGCAACAAGTTTCTGCTGTTCCTCCGGCATCAGCGGCGTCGGATAGAGTCCAAGAAC
>DATBLC010000212.1:0-17734 GCA_036555515.1 Binatia bacterium | reverse complement strand
CCTCTCGAAACCCACGCTATGCTCTATGCAACGAAGCTCCGGACTACATCGCAGGCACACAGATGAAGGAGCCGTCTACCGAACGCTACCAACCCGGTGAAAGACTGTCAAGTCGATTCTTAGCAGTCAGCCATCTGCCAGCGACGGCACGATGATTGGCGGGGCAACTTACGGGCAGGGCTTGCATTCACAACCACGTTTGTCCAAAAATCCTCCCCTTGGACGGGGTGGTGGCCGGCAAGGCAGAGAACCATTGACCGCGATCGGAAGGGCTCTCCTCTCGGTCGCACACTAGCGACATCGTCTCTAAATAACGAACTCATTAGTAAGTACCTAGCCTTTCGTCATGAGCCTCGTCGAAGGGCAGACGGCGATTTTTTAGAGGGATTTCCATCTGCTCAACACGACTTTGACGGAACCGTAGACTTATGAAAACGGCTTGTTTCATTTGTTCTTTTGGAATACGCATGAAATTATTTGTCGAATCTGGCGGTTAGAATCCGCCGATCATCGCCCTCAGGAGGCTTTATGTTCGATTTTCTTTTTCCCGCCCATCCGTTCGGCGGCCACACTCTGCGGCTGGTTGCCCAGGCCCAGCAGGGCGGGGCGGACGTGTTCGACATCGCCAGAGCGATGCGGAACGTCGACGCTGGTGATAAAGAGGCTTGGGAACGGGCCTGGTTGGAACTCGCGCGTAGGACGGAAGGCCGAGCCACGGAAGCCTTGGCGGCGGGACACCCCCGCACGGCAAAGCAAAATTTTTTCCATGCCAGTAATTATTACCGCATGTCCGACGTGCTGCTCACGATCGCGGAGGAACCGAAACGCGCCGAGCGCTTCCGCAAAGCGCAAGATAACTTCCGGGCCGCGGCGAAGCTGCATGAACCGATTATCGAAGTCGTGTCGATCAGCTGCGGCGACCAAGCATACGACGGATATTTCTGTCATCCGGTCAATCCCAAGCCGGGCAAGTGGCCGGCGGTGCTATTTCTCGGCGGCGCCGACGCTTATGCCGAAGAGATCTACTTCGGCGGCAAACAGATGCTCGACCGAGGTTGGGCGATGTTGCTCGTCGACACCCCGGGCCGCGGTTCTTCGATTTATCTGAAAAGCATCAAGACGAGACCGGACTATGAGGTGCCGGGAAAAGCGTGCATCGACTATTTGATCTCGCGGCCCGAAGTCGACCCGAATCGCGTTGCCACGCTCGGCATCAGTATGGCGGGTTATTATGCGCCGCGGGTGGCAGCGTTCGAGTCACGCCTCAAAGCGCTGGTCGCCTGGAGCGGTTGTTACAGTGTGCTCGACGACCTTTACGATTTTTGCGCGCATTTGCAGCCGGTTTGCCAACGACTATTGGGCGGCGTCGGTCACCAAGAAGCGCGCAGGCTTCTGAAAGATTTCACCATGGCGGGAATCGCCAAGAACATCACTTGCCCGACACTGATTACCCACGGCGGCAAAGATACTCTAATGTCGATCGAGGGCGCGAAGCGGCTATACGACGAAATCGGCGCGAAAGATAAGACTCTCAGAATCTACGACGACCCCAATGACGGAGGGCGAATCCACTGTAGTCACGACTACTGGGCCCATAACGTGCCCTTTATGTTGGACTGGCTAGAGGAGCGTCTTTAAAAGAAGTGCGTTCAAAACGTTCAAGTCGTTCAACCGCTGCGCTCCGTTCAAGCCCCCACCTCTGTCCTCCCCGCATCGCGGGCAAGGGTGAAGGAGGCGGTTTGATGATTGGAACTTTCAAACGTATTGACGTTTTAAACATTTTGAACGTTTTCAACGGTTTGAAGGTGTTGGCAGCTGGTGGGCAATGCAAGGAGCATATTTGTGAGCACAAAGGATAAGGATCTACGTTGGGCCAAGGAAGTAGACGTCATCGTTGTCGGCTTTGGCGCCGCCGGCGGTATTGCCGCCATCACCGCGCACGACGCCGGAGCAAAGGTGTTGTTAATTGAGAAGATGCCGCATCCCGGCGGCATCTCTATTCTTTCCGGCGGCGGCGTGGCTTTTGCGCATAACGCCGAAGGCGCTTTTCAATATCTCAAACGCACCTGTAATGGCACTACTCCCGACGACATTCTCCGCAAAATGGCCGACGAAATGGTCGGTATGATCGACTGGGTCACGGAGCTTGCCAGGGTTAGCGGCACCGAGCCCACCAAAACCGAGACCCGCGGCCACGGCACTTATCCTTTCCCGGGCACCAAAGATATTGATTCAATCAAGCTTAAGGACTTTCAAGCCTATGCGGAATTTCCCTGGGCAAAGGGACTGCGCGGCGGCGCGCGGCTTTTCAAAGTTGTTTACGACAACGTCAAAGCGCGGAAAATCGAAGTCATGCTCTCCACCCCTGCGCAAGAGCTTATTATGAGCTCTGAGCGCACGGTGATTGGACTCAAGGCGGCGCACCAGGGAAACACCATCGACATTAAGGCGAGGAAAGGCGTCATTCTCGCTTGCGGCGGTTATGAGAACGACGACGCCATGAAACTACAATACTTCGAAGCCCAGCCGGTATATCCGGTCTATTTAGGCAATACGGGTGACGGCGTCAAGATGGCGCAAAAAGCCGGCGCGGGGCTCTGGCACATGTGGCATTTTCACGGTGGTTACGGATTCAAATATCCCGAGCTGCCGTTCGCCATCCGCCATGTCTGGGCTGGCCCGCGAAACGAAAATCGCCGGATGATCTGGATCGCCGTGGACCGCTTCGGCAAACGCTTCATGGATGAATATCCGCCAGCGCCCCAGGATACCGGAACTAGGCCTTTAGAATTCTACGACGCCGACATTCAAGACTACCCGCGCATACCGTGCTATCTCATCTTCGATGAAGAAGGACGAAAGGTCGGCCCCATCGGTATCCCCATCGTCAACGACGAGCGCTACGATGCCAGTTGGAGCGACAATAACCTTACTGAAATAAACAAAGGCTGGATCAAAAAGGGCAACTCCATTGACGACATAGCCGGACAAATTGACCTAAACCCGAAAGTCCTACGAGCGACGGTGAAGCGCTGGAACGAACTTTGCCAGAAAGGCCAAGACGAAGATTATCGTCGCCCGCCGAAAACCATGATGCCGATCGCCACGCCGCCTTTCTATGTCGCCGAAGCTTGGCCCATCGTAAACAACACCCAGGGCGGCCCCGAACACGATGTGAATCAGCGGGTCCTGGACCCCATGAAGAGACCGATTCCCCGCCTTTACGTCGCCGGCGAAATCAGTTCGATCTACGGACACCTTTATTTGGAAGCCGGCAATATCACGGAGTGCTTCGTCGCCGGCAAAATTGCCGGTCAGAACGTAGCCGCGGAGCAACCGTGGTCTTAAGCCATGCTGCGTCAGCGGCCGGCTACGGATGAACGTCTTGGGTAAACCAATCTAGCGGCACCTCCCGTCCCGCCCCTTTTGCTTTCGCAGCGTCATAGACTATCTTGCCCACAGCGGCGAACTGCGCGCCGACGCCGATGTTGTTGACGAAGCCGGTAATTTGGTCGTCGCTTTCGCGCCCTTTGATCTTGCCGGCGAGCAAATCAGGCAACGTCGGCAGCGACTGCCAATCAATGCCGCGATCGGTAGGATGGTCGCGCAGTTTGAAGTCATCGCGCTCGAAGTGCGCCAGGGCCGATGAGGTGACGTTGTTTTCCATCGCCTGGCTGTGCAGCACGAGCGGCTTGCAGCGCAGTAACGCCTCATCATCGAATTCGTCCCGTTGCATGCTGCTAATATGAATACCTTCTCTCAACGCCCATTTGCCGAGAAACGCCTTGCGCGAATTTGTCGAAGTGATGATGATATCCACATCTTTCACGGCTTCCTCGTACGAGGCCACCGGAACGATCTCAATGCCGACCTGTTCGCTGGTTTCCCTGGCGAAGCGCTCGCGATTGGCCTTGGTCGGACTGTAGACTTTGATTCTTTTCATTTTTCGCGCTTCGCATGCCGCCATCACTTGAGTACCCGCCTGCCAGCCGGAACCGATCAAAGCGGCGCTCTCGGCGTTTTGCCGCGCCATATATCGGGTCGCCACGCCGTTGGCGCCACCCACGCGAAAACGTTGCAGAACACCGTCGTTCATAATCGCCAACAACTCACCGTTGGCCGTGCTGAATAGCAGAACGATGCCCATCCAGCGGCCGCCCGGCAGCATCGGCAACTTCTCACGGCGCATGCCGCCGCCGCTAACGCGCCATGCCACAATGTCGGAGGAGAAACGCAAAGCGGCGGTGCCAAAGTGCGGCGATGCGCCGCTCATGCTCTTGAGATAATGGGCCATGGGGCCTTCGACGCTCAGCGCCGCAGAGGTAGGCGAATGCACGTCAGAGCGCGGCGCCGCGATGGCGACGCCCTCGCCCATTTCCCTGTAAAGAGTTTCCAGCGCCTCCATGGTGTCTTTCATGGTGAGCGACTGCTCCACTTCTTCGTTGTTTAAAAACAGCGGCATAGAAACCTCGTGAAAACGTCCTCGTGGTCCGTGCTCCTGCTTCGCAATGGCGAACCGGAATTCCGCAGTTGCTATTGCTACAGGAAGTTCGTGCCGCGCTCTTTGCGTCAGTGTTTGAAGATTTTTAGCTGAGGTTCGCAATCAGCGCGTCAGCTGAAAGGCTTCCTTGAACGATGCTCTACAGAGCGCTTCATCCGCTGTCAAGAGAAGCGACCTTCGGAGCTTAGCGCCGGCACGCATCATCTGTCGGTATGGGGGCTCGACTTGACCGAAATTCACACTTCAACTATCTATCCAGCAGAACATGAGGAGGTATTACAACCATGCGCATGATCGTCATTGGCGTGGGACCCATCGGTGGAATCATTGGCGGCAGACTCGCGCGCGCGGGCAACGACCTGACCTTCGTTGACATCGACAAGGAGCATGTCTCGGCGATTCGCGAAAAGGGTCTGCAAATAGACGTGCCCGACGGCCCCTTCAATGTCAGAATCAAAATCGTATTTCCCAACGAGATTGAGGGTAATTACGACATCGGCATGATTGCGGTGCGCTCCAATTACACGCCGGACGCGCTGACTACGGTCATGCCGCACCTCACCCGAAACGGCCTGCTCGTGTCTATGCAGAACGGCATCAATCCACCGCTGCTAGAAGAGCGGGTCGGTGCCGATCGCACCATCGGCATGGCGATTCGCATGGGCAGCCGCAAGGTCGGTCCGGGCCACTTGCGCACCGCCACCCGCGGCCATCTTTATATCGGCCACACTCATGGCAAGACGACGCCGCAACTCGTGAGCTTCAGCGGGCTTCTCAACACGGTGATGGAAACGGAAATTTCCGACAACATCCTCGGCGTGCTCTGGAGCAAACTGACCTACACTTGTCTCGGCTATTACGGGTCGCTGGCCGACGCGTCATTGGCGACGAGTTGCGCCGACGACCAAGACCGCCGGGCTCTGGCGAATTTTTTTGGCGAAGTCGTCGCCGTCGGTCAAGCTGCGGGCGCGCGCTGGACTCCCTTGGCGGAATATAATCCTGCGGATTTTCATCCGCGTAATACACTCGACAAACGGCTCTCGGCGCTACACGAGTTCGCCAAAGCGTGGAAGCTGGACGACCGCAAGGGGCCATTGGGGCAGATGCAGAAGGGCATCAAAACGGAAGTCGATTTCACCCTGGGGTATGTTGTCAACGAGGGAAAAAAGCGCGGCATCCCGACGCCGCTCTGCCAAACGGTTCTGAACATGGTGCACGAGCTGGAATCAGGGAAACGGCGGCTCAACCTACAAAACTATGCGATGCTGAACGCGACTGAATAAACAAAGCGCGCTCACGCTTATCGATTGTCTTCGAACAGTAACAGGCGCCCGTGACCCTCAACGATTCCGACCGCAACGCGCCGATGCCTGCGGCCCAGCCGTCTTACGGTCCGCCCGCTTCGCACCACGCCTACCGATTTCTCCTGGTTTGCGTTTGTAACCCGCCTCCGTGAGCCAATCATCCAATCTGCGGAACTGCCGGTTCATGGCGCCGATCACCGCCTCCAACGCGGCAAGGTGACGCTGTCTCTCATCCTCTGTTTCATCGGGATACTTGAGCGCTGCGATTCCCAGGCCAATCGTGCAGGCTTGATTCTTTAATTCATGCACGACCGCTGTTATTTCCGTCTCTTTCGTGTCCCTGGCAGAGCAATTCGCGCCTTGATCGTAAAGTGGGGGCAACAGAGTAATCCTATTCATTGATAGCTCATCCTTTCATCGACCCAGCCACTTCGATAATTGCCCGGAAACCGTTACTCGGGGGGATTAATGCAGCCGCCGTGCCAAGTTAGACAGGTCTGAATTCCCTCGGAAGTCGGCGAATTAGCTCAAAAAGCCCTTTAAATATTGGTCGAAAACCAGCAACAGGCGGCTACAGTGTATACGATTGGATACAGCCGATTATCCGAAAGGATCCACGTCATGAATGCAAACCGCTTTCATTCAATGCCCAGTGACTTGATTAGACGCGAAAGATAGGTCCTCTGCAGTCCCAGCATTTTTGCCGCCGCGGCGCGGCTACCCTGAGTTTGTTCGAGGGCTTTTGCGATCAGCTCGCGCCGGTAAGCATCGACAGCGTCGTGATAGTTGGAATTTTCGCGCGCCGCACCCGGCGCCGCCGCGACAACGTTAGCGGGCAGGTCGAGCAGCGTCAATTCCGGTCCCTGGCCGAGCACCACGGCCCTTTCGATGACATTGGCAAGTTCGCGCACGTTACCGGGCCAGTCGTAGGCGAGCAGCGATTCCTCGGCTTCCGAGCTGATCTCCGCAAAACGCTTCTTCGTTTCAATCGCGAAACGCTGCAGAAAATAGGCGGCCAGTACCGGAACGTCCTCTCTGCGCTGGCGCAGCGGCGGCAGGGCAATCGGCACCACATTGAGCCGATAGAACAGATCCGCCCGGAACCGTCCGGTCTGGAGGGCGTTCTCTAGATCGCGATTGGTGGCGGCAATAATCCGGACATCGACACTGATCGGCTTAATGCCGCCGACGCGCTCGAACTCTCGTTCCTGCAAAAAACGCAGGAGCTTGGTCTGCAGTTCCGCTGATATATCGCCAACCTCGTCGAGGAAAACCGTGCCGCCGTGGGCGAGTTCAATCTTGCCTTTCTTCAGCTCATTGGCGCCGGTAAACGCGCCTTTTTCATGGCCGAAAAGCTCGCTCTCCAGAAGCTCACGCGAAAGGCCAACGCAATTGATGGCGACGAACGGCTTGTCTTTGCGCTCGCTCCAATTGTGAATCGCGTGGGCGAAGACTTCTTTGCCGGTGCCGCTTTCGCCGAGCAACAAGACGGTGGAGTTGCTGTTCGCCGCTTTGCGCGCCGAATCGAGGGCGCGATTCATCTCGAGACTTGCGCCAACGATGAGTTGGTAACGCTTGTCTATTTCTTCGGACAAAACTTCGATCCCCCGCGTGAGTCTTTCTTTCTCTAACGCTTTCTGCACCACCAGCGCGATATGGCTCCCCTGAAACGGCTTGGCGATGAAGTCGTAGGCGCCTTCCTTCATCGCCTCAACCGCCAAACCGATCGTGCCGTAGGCGGTGATCATCACAACCGGCAAATTATGATCGCGCTTGCGTATCTCCCTGAGAACATCGAGCCCCTTCATACCCGGCATTTCAATGTCCAAAAACGCCATGTGCGGCGTCTGACGCTCGATAATTTCCACAGCCTTGAGGCCATCGGCTGCCTGCAAGACGCGGCAGCCGAGGGATTCGAGCCGGTCCTTTAGCGCTTCTTGAATGTACGGGTCGTCGTCTGCAACTAGAATGGTTTCGCGAAAAAAGGTCATTGATCTGTTCCTCAGCTCGGCAGGAACGTATCCGTGTGTGGCTGCCACGCGGGAAGGGTGAAGAAGAACGTGCTGCCTTTACCCGGGATACTTTCCACGCGAATCTTCCCACCATGCATTTCGACGAGCTTTTTTGAAATCGCCAAGCCAAGCCCGACTCCCGTGGTTTTCTCGCGGCCGGGCTGGCTGATCTGATAGAATTCATGGAAAATCCGCTCCGCCTCAGCGGGGGGAATTCCAGGTCCCGTATCGGACACCGATACCTCCAACAACCCGGTGTCGTTGGTTGGAGCCATGCTCAGCTTTAAATTGCCTCCGGCCGGGGAAAATTTCACGGCGTTGATGATCAAGTTGGTCAAGACTTGTGTGATCTTGTCGCGATCCGCCCAGGCCGTGGCGTCGCCATTGCTCCGGGCAATTTCCACGGCGATGCCTTTTTCCACCGCCAACGGCTTCAGGGTTTCCACCACTTCGTGGATCAAGCTAGCGAGAGAAAACCGCGCGGGCTTCATTTCGGTCTTGCCCGCCTCGATCACCGAAAGATCCAGCAAATCTCGGATGAGCCGCGCCAAACGCTCCGCGCTGTCCTTGATTCCTTTCATGTAGCGGGTTTGCTTGCCGTTGAGCGGACCCGTCAGGCCGTCGATCATGTTATCGACGAGGCTTCCGATCGCGGTAAGCGGCGTCTTGAGTTCATGGGAGACGTTGGAAAGGAACTGGGATTTCACCTTGTCGAGCTCTTTTAGCCGCTCATTGGCAATCACCAACTCCTGGGTTCTTTCGCGCACTTTATCCTCCAAAGTGGCGTAGGCATCCCGCAGTGCTGCCGCCATCTTATTGAATTCTTCCGCCAAAGTCTGAATTTCATCGCCTGTGGCAATTTGCAGGCGAAAATCAAGATCGCCCTCGCCAATGCGCTCAACGCCCCGCTGCAGTGTGTGCAACGGTTGAACAACCCGGCGCGCGACGTAAGCCGCGGCCAACAAAGCGATGCCGAATCCGAGCAAAAGCAGCGTCGAAGTTCTGAGCAGCGAAGCGTAGAGCGGTTTGTAGGCTTCTTCCAGCGGCTGCTCCACGACAACAGCCCACTCCAAGCCGGGTAGAAACGCGTAGGAACTCAGGACCTTTTCACCGCTCAAACTCGAAGTCACCATGCTTTCCGGTATTTGGATCACCGGCGCCGGCCTCAGGGCAGCCTTGACCTGCCCAAGATGGTCGGCTTTGCGCCGGTTAAGAACCAGACCGATATCCGGATGAGCGATAATATCGCCGGAGCGGGCAACGATATAAGCATAGCCCGCTTTGCCAACGCGAATGTCCCGGACGATTTCCCAGATGTTGCGGAGGTTGACTTCGGCAAGAAGCACGCCGATGATGCCGCCGGGAAATCTTTCTATGGGAACGGCCATAGTTAAATAGGGTTCGGAGTCGCGCACGAAATAGACCCGTCCAAAAAAGGTAACCCCTTGCTGCGCCTGGAGAAAAGCCGGCGACTTGGAATAGTCGGTCTGCTCGCTCGGATCCGTCGCGCGAAAGCGCGATACCTGGAGCCGAGCGACGCCTTGGCCGTCGAGCGCCGCCACGTCAGTAATGGCGGGAGCGACATAGAGAAGTTTGCTCAACTCGAAACGGTACTCCGGCGTGAGCCCGTTGACAGCTACAACCTGGCTCAGGGTCGCGGACTTCATTTGCCCTTCGATTTCAAGAATATACTGGGCGATCTTCGATACCGCGGCTTTCGCCGCCTCTCCTTGCGTCACGGCAATTTGCTCCTGGTTTTCATAGTAGAGGAAATAGATTTCCAGGAGGCCACTGGTAATCATGCCGCCGCCGATGAGGGTGGCGAATATAAAAAAATAGTGCCGCGCCAGACGGCTCCGCGGCGGCATGCGGGAGCGAAAATCGGTGAGCTTAAAACGCATGGGATTGGTTTTCGTCCGGCCCCATCATGGCAACTTAAAGCTAATCGAAAACTCGGTCAGCGAGAATCAGCATCTCCGGAGGGAGCTTCAGACCGATCTCCTGAGCGGCCTTCCGATTGATCACCAGGTCAAACTTACGCGGTGTCTCCACCGCGAGGGACTGCGGCGCTGCCCCCTTCAGGATCCGATCAACATACCAAGCGCCGCGGTAGCCCAGCGCGTATAGGTCGGGCGCGTATGTCATGAGAACTTTTTGCTCTGCGACTTGCGCAGCGCTGCAACCGAACAGCGGCGCCCGCAATTTGGCTGCCGCCTCGGCCAAGTTAATGAGCCGTCTAAAGAGTCCCGTGCACACTACGAAAATGCCGGTGCCGGGAGTTCGTTTGGAAAGTGATGGGACAACCCCGCCTAACCCGGCCGCCGAGGTGACCGCCACTTCGGATAGCGATACTCCCAGCCGGGCGGCGGTAATGTTCAGTTTAGTCCGTAACTGTTGGTTCATCCCCGAGTCCGGCCGTCCGTCGGTCAGGGCCACGACGTAGCGCAAAGAAGGAACTATCTGGCTAAAAACCTCTAGCTGCTTACCGACGCTGTCGCTATCGATGAAAAAGGTCAACCCGGTGAGATTGCTTCGCGGCGTAGCCAGTGAGCTCACGAATCCCGACTGAATGGGATCGGTGGCGGGCAGGAAAACTATCGGAGCGCCGCCGGCAACTTCGTTGGCTACGACGGTTTCCATGGTTCCGAGTGCGATAATCAAGTTGATATCGCCGCGCCGCATCTCCGTTCTCAGCCGGTCGCGCATCAGCGGCAGATTTTCATCGTGAATAAACTTGAGTACAAGATTTTCGCCGACGTTGTAACGCAGTTCCTCGAGTCCGGCGCGCAGCCCGTTGACTTGGGGCAGGTTGTCAACCGCCGGGCCATGCAGAACCACCGCCACCCGATTTACCCGTGTAGTAGGGGTTGGACCGTTCCCCGCTCCGGCTTGCGCCGCGATCAGCAACAGGGCCAGGCGCAAAGCATATTTCATCGGATCGTCCCGCCGCGCATTACCGTCTGAAGCGTCGCCAGCGTAAACAAGCTCGGTTGATAACCTTGATTATAAACGCGCACAGCGTCAACCAGCGTGCTCCGGCCGTTTTTCAGATTAGCGATGACAACCGTCCCCACGGATAGCACCTCCTGGCCGTCCGGCAGTTTAACTGGGCTGCGAAACGCGAACTGCTCTTTCCAATAATTGCCGCCGCCATCCCAGATCATGGTCCAAAAGGCTTCATAGTTGACCGGATCGATATAAATTACCTTTTTCGGGTAGCAGTAGCTTCGATCCTTGGGCGTAATCTCCAGAGCGTAGCTATCGACTACCGACCAGCCTTCATTGCTCGGCAAATAATCCCCCGGGCGGCGCGCGAAAGGAATCTGGTCTTGGACAAAGTTCCCAAGCATCTTAAATCTTCCCAGCAACCGATAGTTGAAGTCAGTTATCTTGCCGCCGAAGCTGTTGATATCGTCGAAGTTGAACTCGCTAGGGGCGATAGTTGCGCAGCGCTGAATCGGCGGCGCGCGCCGGACGCGGCGGATGCTTGGGACGTATATGTAGAGATCGTCCTCGCGGTCCGGACTGGCGTAACGGATTTCAAGGGTCGTGGTGCCCGAGGTATCCCGAGGATACTCGTCGGCCCGGAGCTGCATCCAGTCGATATGCTCGTAGCCGGGCAGCAGCGCGTCCGCGCTGAGACTTACGCGCCCGCGTGCTTTGATCGAATGGTGCAATACATCGGCGCGCCGTTCCGAGCCGTCTCTCTCGATGGCGTAGCGGATGATTTTTCCTTGTCCGGTGCCGCCGCCGGTCTTATAATCATCGCCGATCCAGCGCCAATAAAAATTCCAGGCCATCTTCAGGCCCGCCTGCGGATCGTTCGTATCGATGTTGGGAAATGGTTGGCCGGCGGTATAGTTGAAAAGCTCGCCCCTGGGGCCCAACTTGACTTGGCCCGCGTATTGAGCGGAAGCCGCGACATATTCACGAGGCGGGCCGATGACAGGATTGTTTTTGATTTGGAAACTGTAGCCTTGTTTGATTCGGTTGAGCAGGTTTTCTCCCACCATCCCCTTCACACGGCCCCAGTTCTGCGGACCGATGGTCTCGCCGGCTTGGAGCTCCGGTTGCGCAGAATAACCCATTGAGCCGGCAAAAAAAACGGCGCAGGCCGCGATGAATAAGCCCAGCGAAAGCAAAAAAATCGCGCGATGGTTCGGCGCCAGCGAGACGATGGCATCTCCGGGCCATGTGCCAAACCCGGAGCGGCGTGAGATTTCGTTATTCGATGCCACGTTAATCTGATCCGGCCCGGCCTGTGTTATAAATGCATCCTGGCTCAGAATTACCCTAAGGCGTTTATACATAGCAACCTTTACGCCACCGCCATGGTCGTCATGCGCGCCATGCAGCGCAGCGGATTTGCGACAAAAACCCTATTTAATTTAACCCCGGGAATGCCCGCCGACCGAGCCGGACCACCTTGCAGCGTCCACAATCGGATACAGGGCGTATTAGAATAGATACAATGAATGAATGGATGGGCAGCAACCGGCTGTCTATCGTGGGTTTTTGTCTGGGCCACGAAAGCACGAAGCGCTCGGATATCTATTATCCTCTTACTCTTCGTGCTCTTCGTCCTTCTACGTCGTTCGGCATGATGAAACTGCCGAACCATGTCCTTGGCGCCGGGCGGTACACTAGCAATACATCAGCCTCGATACACGGGCGCATCAGCCGAGGTCGAAGTCTTACCTCCCCTCCGAGCGGTGAAACGGTTCGCCACAGTCTTGAGCGTGATCAGTCTTTTCTGTTTTGAAGTTAACGCTGGCGCTCTCCCTCTCCATCCGGCGGCCCGAAGACGGGCATTCGATGGCGGAGTCGTGGTCAAACGAAATATCGAAAGTAACGGCTTCGTCAAGAGAAAACGCCGCGACTTCGTCCGGTCGGCGCGGCAAAAAATAGAACCATGCGACGGACCGATACCTTTGTGCTAACGCGTTTGCATGATCAGGCAGAATTTCGATGGCTCGGCCATCGTAATAACCGAGGACTTGCCGATTACGGTATGGTTGCTTGTAATTCGGCTGGGGTCCTGTACCTTTCGAATCGGCGACCATAAGCGCCTCAGTGGCATGATATACAGCCACTAAACGGCGTTCCCGCAAAACCGCGGACAAAATCTCATCTTTCGGCAAGCTGGAGTACTTTGCTTCCCAAAGCTCCGCAGGGACCGCCAGGTGAACGTGATCCGTTCGCAGCGGGAATATAGACGTGGTTGCGCCCGTTTCCGACGCCGTTCGCAAGTGCGAGATGGTTTCATGAATGAACTGGCAAGGAGCCAAAAACTTTTTGCCTTGCCACGAGGCGACAAATTCCGAGCTGCCACTGGAGCAAGCGGCGGGATTCAGAGGACGAGCGAGGCGCCTGCTGGGCTGCGCGTCAATACGGCCCACAGCTGTTGTCGCGCTCGCTGTCAACCAGTAGTCCTCAGCCGCGGCACTGGCTCCGCCTCCGAATACGCCCGGCAGGCAGAGCGAAACAGCTAGCCACAAGACTCGTAACATGTTAGCACCATCCTTCCATCAATGAGCGGTCTCAGGCTCCAATTCGTTCGGGAACAGGTATTCATTGCCGGCGATCCCGAAATTGACCAGGATAAGTGTCCGTCCTAGGTTTTCGACGGCCGCGACGAACTTGCCTTCGCGCGGCAAGATAAGCCCGGTTTTTTGCGACCGAATGGGTGTTGTCGTTTTCAGTGCATCTCCCGGCTTCATAAATGCCTCCCTCTCGACTGTCCTACGCCAATTGGCGAGATTGGTTCTGGGGAGGAGGTTTCCTATTCCCTAGAACGTTTGCCAATTTCGCTCGTCATGTACTCTCCATCTCCTCGCTCGGGTTGCGCCAGGGGAGAGGTCGAACTCTCCCCTAAGGCAACTGTACTTGAAACCGCATGTCCTCATTCACCATCGCCGTAGAACCCTCGCATCAGCACGCGACGCTGCGTCTTGATTTCATCGGTTCCCGTGGGGTCGTGATCGCATGGCCCGTAGAAGTCGATGACGTTGCCGGCGGTTTCATCGAGCACCGGGCGGTCCCAAGACAGAGTGTCAACGCTCATCTCTGGAAACTGCATGTGGCAGTAGTAGCTCAGATTCGCTGCCTCTTTGATAGCTAGCTCGTCCGCTTCCGCTGCCGGCACTCCCCAGAACAGCGTCGAAGACAGGACCAGATTGGATAGAAGTGATAGGGTCTTTCTCATTTTCTTCACCTCCTTTCCTTTTCTTTTTCACTATCTGATCCGAATGTTGTGCATAGGATGTGCCAAAGCACGCCACTTCTGCTCAATGGCGATCCGGCGAAAGACACTTAACGCTAAGTCCTTCATTATGCGTGGTTTTTTGCCTGTGCGGACTCGCAGCCACACTCTCGGAAAGAGCCGGCTCGCTTAAAGAGTATCTGTGTGGTGATTGGGTGGGGGAACTGAGTTAACGTTTCGCGCACTGCGTTGACAGTGTTGCAGAGGATTCGTCACGAGAGGCCAGCGAATGGAGCGTCGTTGCAACTCATACCGGAGGGGAAAAAGGAGGGCGCTAGTCTAAAGTGGCTCGCTTTCCTGCCTCCGAACGGATATTGGGAATGATTTTAGATTCTTGTCATGTAACAAACCAGTAACAGGGCCAAACCAAAGGCGGTTGCACCGCGATATCCTGCCCAAGCTGATCGGAAAGTGGGATAGGGAGTGCTTGAATCAACACACAACGGTGCCCGCCGGGCAATTCTGCTCGGCGGGCTTATATCGGAAGGTCGATTCACAGCAGCGACGCGGTGCCGAATCAGTCTATTCTGTTACTGTTGTTAAAAATGCGCCAATCTGTGACCGTGCACACATCGACGTTCCATCTGACGACTTCTGCTCCGCTGCCGAATCTCGCCTTCAGATCGTAACGGCAGTGGCCTGAGCCGTCATCGATGTTTACGTTTATACTGCGGCCGGGCGGCAGTGTACGTACACCCAGGATGTCTTCCTCCCAGTCTGTCCTTCTTACATTCGAGGCGCGTAACTCCGTCATGACGTAGGAGCTGTTGTTGTGAACGCGGACGTGCCTGTTCAGCGTATCGGCGTATGCGCTCCCAGCGAGCAGACACAACACGATCAGGAAAGGAGATACGACCCCAGTAGCAACCTTGGTTTTCGTCGTCATTTTTTTCACCTCCTTTCGTTTCACTTTCCGATCATGAGAGTGTGCATGGAATGTGCCAATACTCGCTGTGCTGACGCGGCTGCGACGCAGGAATGAAACTGGGGTTAAATCCTTCATGCCGCGCGTTTTTATTGGATTGAAAATGAAACTTGCTGTTCAGTAAAACCACGCCACGCCGAAAAGATATCTCCGTCGTGACATTGGGCGAGACCCGGTTGACGTTTCGTTAACGGCGTTGACAGTGTTTTTCCAGATATGTTAGGGAGAGCCCATGGACGGGGACACCACCACAGAGCCTCCCTCGACTCGGCAAATCGACGGCGTCTCTTCAGATCGGCTGCGCGCCGTACTCAGCGAGATTACCGCAAAAATCAAAGAACGATTGCACGCGGATCGCGTCAGCATTTTCTTGTTCGACCGGGAAAAATGTGAGCTCTGGTCAGTGGTCTCCCAGGAAAAGAAGACAATGTGTTTGGACGCGCGCCTAGGCATTGCCGGTCATGTGGCGATGACGGGGAACGTAGTAAATGTGGAGGATGCCTACGAGCATCCGCTGTTTTACAAAGAAGTCGATCTGGAAACGGGCTACCGTACGCGCACGGTGCTCGCCATCCCGTTGAGAAACTCGCGCGGTGAAGTCATTGCCGTCGGTGAGGCGGTAAACAAATCTAAAGGGCGTTTTACGGACGAAGACGCCGAAGCCATGCAAACACTGGTGGCCCCCGTCGCAAAAACGCTCGAAGGCATGTCGTTCAAAAAACCCAATGGAGTGACGGACGCGTACCAACGACCCGGTGAAGGATTTTCCACCCAAAAAATTGTCGGCATGAGCCACAAGGTGGAATCCATCATCAGGCTGATCGACCAGATTCGCGATTGCACGGTGGACGTTCTCATCCAGGGCGAAAGCGGAACGGGTAAAGAACTGGTTGCGAGGGCATTGCACTACAACAGCCCGCGGGCCAATGGACCGTTCGTCGCGCTCAACTGCGCCGCCTTACCCGACAATCTCGTCGAAGCGGAACTATTCGGCATCGAAAAGGGCGTCGCCACCGGCGTCGAGCGGCGTACAGGCAAATTCGAGGCGGCCAATCGCGGCACCCTGTTTCTTGACGAAATCGGCGACCTCAACCTGACCGCCCAGGCCAAACTTCTGCGCGCCTTGCAAGAGCGCGCCGTCGACCGAGTCGGCAACGTCAAACCGATCCTCGTCGACGTCAGGATCATCGCTGCCACCAACCGCGATCTGTTCGGCGCCGTCCGCGAAAAACAGTTTCGTGAAGATTTGTATTATCGGGTTAAAGTCATTCACGTTCAGACGCCGCCGCTACGGGAAATCACCGAGGATATTCCGTTACTGGCCAATCATTTTCTGGAAATACACTGCCGGGCTATGAACGTGGAGCTCAAAACCTTCACGCCCGGCGCGCTGCAATGCCTGATGAGCTATGCGTGGCCGGGCAATAACCGGCAATTGGAGAACGAGGTTAAAAGGCTGATCGCCTTCGTGCGGGGTACATCGATTAAAGAAGAACATCTGGATCCGACGATTCGCAACTTAGACAGCCCTGCTCCGGCGGTGCGAGGAGCAAAGGAGCCGACGCCGGCGCCACCCTCCACGCCAACTCTACCTGAAGCCATCGACTCTCTGGAACGCCGGATGATCGAAGAGGCCCTACGCAAATCCGCCGGCAACAAACAAAAAGCGGCCCAGGCCTTAGGCCTGAGCCGCCAGGGATTGATTAAGAAGTTGAAGAGGTTGGGAATATAAGTCTCGCAACAGCCATTCCCGCGCGAACGCGCGGATAAAAATTATGGAAGAATTCGATTCTTGATTCTCTTGGCGATCTCAGATCGAACTTTCGCCGCGGCTACTGGCCCCGCCGCAGTAATAGCCTCTTTAGTGATTTTCGCAAGCTTCTTTTCCAAACCCTTCCGTTTATTATCACGAGCATTGCGCATGATATCCAGAAAATCAGCTTTATCTTGCCCCGTCAAAGTTTGACTACCGATACCCATGGTGCCACTCCTTCCGGAACCTGGATTTGTGTTCTTATTATCGAAAATTAGATCGTCCGTCAACCCTCATGAGACGATGCTTGATATCCACGTCGATTGCCCTCGGAGTATTGTCTGCTGATGGTTAAAGATTGCCGCCGAAACAATTCATCTATAATTCCTAGGATTTTGTTGTCCGTTTCACTATTGAAGCGTCTCATCTCCATAATCAAGAACGAATAAATTAAACAGTTCAAGACGTTTCCACAATTGAGGCAGGCCGATTTTGGAAGTTCGTCACTTGGATCTTTATCAGCAGGATCAATATAGATCCAATCACTTGCCTGGGTTTTCAATTCAGACTTTCCATTATTTCTGAGCAACAGCGATATTCTATTTCGGCTCAAGATGTTGAATCCAAGCAGCTCGATATTCGGTTCGCAATCCGCGGGCTTTCTTATGGTTAGCCACTCCTTCCAAGCGACATCCTTGATTCCCCCATGGCCTTCGACACCGCCGCCTGGCAAAATTTGGGCATGGTCGACTTCCAGAGTCGCGGAGAAAGCAGCGTTATCAACTCGCCACGTTTCGGATTGAGCCCGTATGGGATTCGACCCCACGTTTACGATCCTTACGGGAATCCCCTCGGTGAAATCCTTGCCCACCGTGCGAGGCGGGATACATCCTTTCACTTCAAGGTTAGAGTTGACAGGTTCTAATATAAGTTCCGCTCCAGTGTTTGACATCAACTCGGTAACCGTTACCGAATCG
>DATBLC010000211.1:0-37298 GCA_036555515.1 Binatia bacterium | reverse complement strand
TCTCGATGGAGAGCGGGATCTTGCGCAGGCATTGTTGGAACTGAAACGGCTCATCGGGCTCGAGGAAACGCTGCTTCCGACAGGAGATCTCGGAGTAACGGTTCCGCCAGTTAAACCTAAAGAGATTCTGGACCGGGCTTTGGCAAACCGCACAGATCTTCTGGCCAAGAGGCATGAGCTTGAACGCGCCGAGGCCGAGATATCCCTGAGAAAGCGGGAGGTTTTTCCTAATCCTACACTCGGCGTGTTGTTCGATCGTGAGTTCACCGGCGAAAGGTTTGTTGGAGGGAGATTGAGTATTCCGCTCCCTATATTCAACCGCAATCAAGGAGAACAGGAGAGCCTGGAGGCGAGAAGAATTCAGGCGCGCGCGGAGATAGTGGCCCTAGAGAAGGAAATTCGCAAGGAAGTGGATCAGGCGTTAAGTCAGTGGGAGACCGCCCATAAAAGCATCGATTTCTTTCAGCGCGAAGTGATCGGGCAAACCGAGGAGAACTTCCGCCTTCTGGAGGCAGCCTACCGTGAAAGAAGAATTGATTTGCCAAGGCTGCTTATCATGGAAAATGACTTGATTGCAGCCAATCAATCGTATCTAGAGATACGTCACTCTCTCCAGGAGGCGGCCATCCGCCTAGAAGAAGTTAGCGGAGTACTTCCTAAACCATGAAAAAGAAAATCATTTCACTCTCAAATCGCAACACACCGGCTTTGCGACCCGTGACATGCAAAAAGAAAGGACGCATTGAGATGTATCCCCTAAGGTTTTTGATCGTAGTCTTGTCTCTTTCTCTAGCCGCGCCCGGATACGGGGGCAAAGACGGAGCGGTGTCCGAGCAGAAAGCGCAAGAAACGGTTGAAAAACCACACGACGAAAAAAGCAGTGAGGCTAAGCACGAAGACCGGAACGATCAAAAAAAAGACGAATCAATCGTTCTGACTCCTGAGGCCGCCAAGAATGTGGGTTTGGCTACCACCCCGGTGAGCTTCAAATCGGTAAGGGAAAAGGTCGCGGCTACAGCAACCATCGCCCACAACCAAGATCGCGTCTTCCAAGTCACCCCGAGGATTAATGGACGTGTGCTCGAATTATACGTGTCCGTCGGGAGTTCGGTTACCAAAGGGCAGAGATTGGCCCTGCTCGACAGCACCACGATAGGTGAGACCAGGTCTGAGTTTCTGAAGACCAAGACGCTTCTTGAGTTGGCTAAGGCCAATTATGAGAGAGAAAAAAGTCTCTTCGATCAGAAGATCGCGGCTAAGAAAGATGTGTTAACGGCGGAAGCAGAATACCGCAAGGCGGAGGCGGAAGTAAGGTCGTTGGAGGAAAAGTTAAGACTTTATGGTTTTTCGGAAGCTCAAATTTCAAATATAGAAACTGCCTGAGATTGCTACAGATCCGATGGGTGTGGAGACGAGCGATGTGTACATCGGTCTGAAACCCAGGGAAGAGTGGAAGACTGCGTCATCGCGGGAGGGGCTGATTGCCGCCATAGATAAAGCTTTGGAGGAAAATGCGCCGGGGTTGCTTTTTAGCTATTCGCAACCGATCGAGCTCCGCTACCAGGAACTCATTGCCGGGGTTCGTTCGGACGTGGCTGTAAACATCTTCGGAGACGATTTGCAATTGCTTAAGGAAAAGGCCGATGAGGTCGTTCGAGTGGTATCACGTGTTCGCGGAGCGGCGGACACCAAGGCGGAACAGGTGGCGGGCCTTTCATACCTACGGATAAAAATTAGACGCGACGCCATTGCACGATACGGCATCAATGCCGCGGAAGTGCTGGAGGCGATCGAGACGCTAGGAGGAAAGGAACTGGGGCAAGTTTTGGAAGGTAACCGCCGGTTTGCTTTACAGGTAAGATTTGAAGAACGAGACCGGGAGGATATCGACAAAATCAGGAACATCAAGATTTCCGCTGGTCAGGGAAGGCTTGTTCCCCTCGCTCAATTGGCGGAGATCATCATTGAGGAAGGCCCTGCTCAGATTAGCCGGGAAAATGTCCAGCGCAGAATAGCCGTTGAGACGAACGTGCGCGGCAGGGATCTGGCCGGCTTTGTTGCCGAGGCCCAGGAGGCTGTCGAGAAAAGTGTCAAGTTGCCCCAGGGATACTGGATCGAGTGGGGCGGGCAGTTCGTAAATCTGCAGCGGGCTACTGAGAGATTAACGATCGTCGTGCCTCTAGCTCTCTTGTTGATTTTTGTCTTGCTCTTTATGACCTTCAATGCTGCTGGACCCGCGGCGTTGATATTTCTGAACGTTCCGCTCGCGGCGACTGGAGGAATTTTCTCCCTCTTTCTAAGGGGAATGCCCTTTAGCATCTCGGCCGGCGTCGGCTTTATCGCCGTTTTTGGCGTGGCGGTAATGAATGGAATCGTTCTGATTGCTCACATCATCGGCCTTAGAAAGGAAGGGCTTTCGGTTACCGAAGCAGTCATGCGAGGGACGGCGGAAAAAATGAGAGCCATGATTCTGGCCCCGGCGGTTGCGGCGCTGGGATTTGTGCCCATGGCTATCTCGACCAGCGCCGGCGCCGAAGTTCAGAGGCCGCTGGCCACCGTCGTTATAGGAGGCATCGTGACTTCAACTCTCTTAACCCTGATTGTTCTTCCGTCCATTTATGCGTGGATGGAAAGACGGCGGGAGGCTAGGGAAAGCCGCGAAGGAGAAAAACTATGAAGCTGATTAAGGCTTATATCCGCACAAACATGATCGACAAGGTCATCCGCGCCTTGGAACACGCTGGCTTCACCGACATGACCGTTATCGATGTGAAGGCGATCCGTAGCGGCATCAATGAAAGAGATCTGGAGTATTCCATCGAGCTTGCCGAGCGCTACATGAACGTGGCCAAACTCGACATGGTTTTACAGGATGAGGACGCAGAGCGGGCTAAAGAGATAATCCTGGAAACTGCCCGGACGGGAAGGAAAGGAGACGGCTTCATTTACACATCTTCGGTGGATGAAGCGATCCATATCCGGACCGGTAAGAACAGCACTTAGATTCGGCGGCGCAGGCCTTTTGTGGAAAATTTATCCGCCACCGCCGAGAATCGACGCCCGCTGCAGGTTACTTTCGCGCTCACATTCGGTTATTTCATCGTCGAAGTCGTGGGCGGAATTCTTACGAACAGTCTTGCCTTGCTTGCGGATGCAGCCCATATGCTAACCGATGTATTTGGGTTGGGCCTCGCATTGTTTGCCGCTTGGATCGCACAGAGGCCCGCCACTCCGCAAAAGACCTACGGTTACTACCGGTTCGAGATCCTCGCCGCGCTGGCCAATGCGGTCGTGCTGTTCTTGATTTCGTTTTATATCCTGTACGAGGCCTACTACCGGTTCAAATCCCCGCCTGAAGTGGCAAGCCTGCCGATGATATTGATCGCCGTAGTGGGTCTTGGGGTCAATCTCGCCGGAATGTGGATTCTTCGTGAGGGCGCAAGAGAAAGCTTGAATGTGCAGGGTGCTTTTCTCGAAGTTTTGAGCGATGCCCTCGGCTCGGTAGGCGTGATTATTGCAGGGATAATAATGCTAGCGACCGGATGGTATCATGCTGATCCCATTTTCAGCGTCTTGATCGGGGTCTTTATCCTGCCGCGTACGTGGAAGCTTCTCACCCAGGCCGTGAACGTACTGCTGGAGGGAACGCCTGCACACATCAATGTGGCCATGGTGGAACAAGCGATGCTTAATGTAAGCGGAGTCGAGGCTGTTCATGACCTCCACATATGGACGATCACCTCGGGGATGGAAGCCTTAAGCGCGCATGTAGTGCTTGCGGACAGTGCGGAGTCACAAACTTCGTCAAGGGTTCTGGAGACCATCACGGCCAAGCTCAAAGAAGAATTTGGGATTGATCACACTGCGATTCAAGTAGAGCACTCCAGCCGACAAGAGAAGGAAATGCAGCATTGAAAACCGGCTCGGAAATTTGCTCACTAGGAGTATGAGGAAAAATGCTGCGCTTTGGAAAAGGAATCGTTTCTGCAAGCACGGTATTTTTGATTTTCTTGATGGGTGCCAGCGTCGCGTTGGCTGGAACCCAGCAAGAGCTGCTGCCTGATGGCTCTCTGCGGCCGGGCACGCGGATTACAATCCGTGCGGGACAAGAAAGAGAAATTCTGTTCCGGCCGGAGGGCGTGAGGTTTCTATCTGGGCGCTCGCGAATTGTGGCCGTAGGAAGACCTTTCATTGACCCGGAGGGACGGGAAATAAAATAATTTTTTATCGACGTCGGTAAGTCTTCCGGCATACCGTGGATGCACGATGAAAAGCCGTTTCGTATGAGGATCTATGCTGAAACTGACTTCACTCTGGAAGCCGGGAAAAGTTGGGAATGGACACCGGAAGACGAGTACAAACCTCTTTGATGGTCAGCAACCGCACCAATTGATGTCTCCCGTCTGATATTTTCAATTCGGCTGGACCGACGCGTAACGCCGTGATGGATACCTGGGCGGCGATATAGGGCTCTGAGGGTAGTCTGCCCAACCTAGGCGTTCCCGTGATGCGAAGCATCTCGCCTTGCATTGGAACAGATATGTCCTTAGTTCATAATCGCTAGTTAATTTGTCCAGTGAGGTGAAGAGATGTCGGCAGACAAAGTTGTTTCGTCCATTTTTCTTTTCATTGTGGCAGGCTTATGTGAAATTGGCGGGGGCTGGCTGGTCTGGCAATCGCTTCGCGGAGGCTGGAAGTTTTCCTGGGGTCTCATCGGAGCCCTGGTGCTCATCCTTTATGGAATCATTCCGACGCTTCAGCCTTCTCACTTCGGGAGGGTTTACGCCGCCTATGGAGGATTTTTCATTGTCCTGTCCTTGCTGTGGGGATGGATGCTGGATGGTGACGTTCCGGACCGATTCGATCTGCTTGGTGGTTCGATAAGTTTGCTTGGGGTCCTCGTCATGATGTACTGCCCGAGCTGATATCTATTTCGCTGCCGTTTGGAATCGGCGTTATGCAAGTGTTAAATTGAGCAATATGGATGCCTGCTGTGAGTCCAAGTCTGTTGATCTTGAACAACTGAGAGCTCGACACGGGAATATTCTGCGAGGTGTTTTGGCGATCAACTTGATCCTCTTCGTTGTGGAGGTGACCGCCGGGCTACTGGCGCATTCGACCGCCCTGCTCGCCGACTCTTTGGACATGCTCGGCGATTCTTTCGTCTACGGATTCAGTCTATATGTCCTGTGGCGCAGCGCGGAGTGGAAAGCTTTCGCCGGGATTTTGAAGGGGATCGTCATGGCCGTTTTCGGTCTCGGCGTTCTGGTTGAAGCTGCTCACAAATTGATGGCGGGTGTGGTGCCGAACGCGGAAACGATGGGCCTCGTCGGAGTCCTTGTCTTATTGGGGAATGGGGTCTGCTTTCTGCTTTTATTTCGCCATCGCTCCGACGACATCAATATGCGCTCCACCTGGCTTTGCTCGCGCAACGATATCATCGCGAATCTCTCTGTTCTGATCGCGGCGGGAGGCGTGGGGTATTCCCAGTCTATCTGGCCCGATGTCCTGGTCGGTGCCTCTATTGCTGTTTTGTTTCTTCGTACTTCGCTCACCGTGCTGATGGAATCCGTCGACGAATATCGCCACGCGCGAAACCACGCCCGCGCGGTAAGTTGAGCTCCTTGTCGAAGGACTCCGACTGAATATTTCAGCAACCTGCTAGCGCCGAAAGGCGCCCCTGAATAGCGTAGGGATGCGGGCGAAGGCTGGCTTCACTGAAGCCGCATGCTATGGTGAGCGCAAAATGTCTTCACAGCCTAATCCCGAGCCGGCCGGGCAAAGTCTTGTCTTGCGCGTCGTGGAACGGCTCTTCGGCCGTTTGCGACTGCGTTTTTTGCCGGTGCTTCTGACTTATTTTTGTTACGGCGCCAGCGCCATCACCGGCGTGGCTTTAGTATTCTTTGAGAAAAATGCGCTCGAGCTCACACCGGCGGAAGTGGCAGAGATCGGTTTCTGGCTGGGGCTGCCATGGAGCATGAAAATGGTCGCCGGGACTGCTTCGGACCACTATCCGATTCTTGGCAGCCGGCGCAAAGCCTACCTTTTGCTTGGCGCGTGTTGCGCTTTGCTGGGCTATGGTTGGCTCGCGACCGTGGTGAGCGTCAAGGAACATTTTCTCCTCGCCATGCTGTTGGTGACGGTTGGTTTTATGATTCAGGACGTGGTCGCCGACGCTCTCAGCGTGGAGGTGGCGGAAAATGAGGAAGAGCTCAAGCAGATTCAGGCGCTGGGGCGAGTGGCGCTGCTCCTCGGCAGTATCAGCGTCGGCTATCTCGGCGGCTGGCTGGCCGAACAGATCGGCGCCCGCAACGTGTTCGCCATCGCCATGGTCTTGCCGCTCCTGGTAGCCGCCAGTGTTTACCTGCTACCCCCGGAGGGGCGCTCCCGGCAACTATCGATTGACGATGCTCCGGGCGCCGGCTGGAGGCCCGCTGTGATCATGGTGAGCGGGCTCGCTTACGCATCGGCGGGCGTGGCACTGCAACTTTTCGAGATCGCCTACGCGCAGGAGATCGTGCTGATCGTTTCGGGGGTGTTGATCGCGTTTCTTCTCAAGGTGGTCGGTATCTCGCGCTCCGTCGTGATCGCCGCTCTGGTAATTTTTATTTTCCGGTCGATACCCGGTGTCGGCCAAGGCTACCAGTATTGGGCCATCGATCGGTTGGGTTTCGACGAGCGCTTTCTCGGACTTCTCTCTCAAGTGAGCTCCGTCCTGAGTCTGGTGGGGCTCCTGGTCTTTCGGAAAATCATCGTCGAGCGGCCAGTCAGTTTCACCCTGTTCTGGGTCGTGCTGGCTGGAAGCGTTCTATATCTGCCGAGCATCGGGCTCTTTTACGGCGCCAACGAATGGCTCGGCATTACGCCGCGAATGTTCGCCTTCATCGACACAACGATTTCCGCGCCTTTGGGCCAGCTGACGATGGTGCCCATCCTCGTGCTCATCGCCAAGTCGGCGAAACCGGGCACCGAAGCAACCACCTTTGCCATCATGGCGTCCTTAATGAACCTGGCGCTATCCACCAGCGAACTTTTTACCAGGTATCTGAACGATTTTTTTTCGGTAAGCCAACAAGACTACTCTAACCTGGGCCGGTTGATGATCGGTGTCGGAATAATCGGGCTGTTACCGCTGTGCGCGCTGCCGCTGTTAAGGCGGGAGGAGCGGGCCGGCGAGCCGACAAATTAGCGGGACTAGCTCACCATGAGCAAAGCTCCTCCGCCGCGGGCAATACTCCATATCTTTTGGTTCAACGTTCAAGGTGAGGGGCAACGGTTTGGGCGTTGCATAAAGAGTCCGGCATACATTGAACGTTGAACCTTGAACTTTGAACCGCCGCCGAGAGGCGGCCGTTCGCCCGCCTACCAGGCGTTGTGCATGGTCGCTAAAATCCGCCGGTACGTTTCGCCATCGTCCATTCCTCGGGCCTGCAATTCGGCCCGGCAGATATGGTTGCAAAAGGCGATGGCGGCCTGGCACACGATCATGGCCTTGCCGTTCATAGTCTGGTGGCCGGTATCACGGCCGTGGCGCAGGAAGACCGTTTCTTCGGGATGATAAATCAAATCGTAAAAGCGTACCGATCGGGGAATCGCCGACGCGAGGCGCAGCGACGCCTCGTTGTTGCGCCTAATGTCGTCTTCGGCCGCCCGTGCACCGGCGCCGCTGGATTCGGCCGCGCTGGCCTCCGCTCCTCCTGCAAAAAGCGGCCGCGCCGGCGCGAGAGCGGAATAGGATTCCAGTAAAAACACGCCGCCCTGGCCTTTTGTGGTGCTGTTGATAATGAGTATCACCTTGGGCGCCCACCGAGGCAGTTCATTTTCGCTGATGGCTTCAGCGTGGTAGCCAGCGGCGCGCATTTCTTGGGCGAGGGCGAGGGCATGTTCCACGGTGCGATTGCAGATGATGAGCTTGCCACGGCCCAGCAATTCGCTCACGTGAAAGGCCACGGCTCGGGCCGAGCCGCCGGCGCCCAATAAAAGCACATCGGCGCCGCTGAGCGAGGCGACAAAGCTTTCCTTCCGCCTCGGCTGAGGATTTAGGAGACTCGCGACAAACCCTGCACCATCGGTGTTATGGCCGATGAGCCGGCCGGCGGGAGTTCGGACGACGGTATTGACGGCCTGGATGCGCGCCGCGCCCGGATCAAGCTCGTCCAGATAGTCCATGACGGTGAGTTTGTGCGGCACCGTGACGTTGATGCCGAGCAACTGCTCACAATTTCGCAACGCCGTCGCAAGAGCCTTGAGCTTCGCCGAGTTTACGTCCAACGGCAGGTAAAGCGCGTGCATCGACAATTCGGCAAACGCCGCGTTCCACAAAGCCGGGCTTTTTGAATAGCGCGACGGCGCTTCGCCGATAACCCCGGCGATTCGTCGGTCGCCGATGATTTCCGCATCAAGACGGTTGGTGATGCATCTCTGTATGGCCGATATTTCTTCAGCAGCAGACACTAAACTGGAGAGTTACACAGCGGACACATGTTGGCAACCGGCGTTGTGCAACGTTCAACGTTCAACGCTGGGGAATTGAGGGCGAGTTCAAACTTTGAACCCATTCGCCAAGTCCAGGGCGGGCCTTGAATGGCGATCACACCGGTTATGCCGGTTTGATGCTGAGCTTGTCGTCGGCGAAAGTGAGCAGGGTGGGCTTCTCGTTGATGACGGTTTTCAAAGCCACGTCATGTTCCCATAACTGGCGCATGTAGCGGAGGGTCTTTTCGGCGTACTCCAGTTGCAGGTCGCGGCCGTCGTGTTCATGGTGGAGCAGCAGGGCGCGATTCTTGTTGTAATCGGAGTCCACTACTTTAATGACCGGTATGGTACCGGTGCCGACGTTTTGGATCAAAGTTTCTTTGATATCGCGCCAGCTGTCCTTGTCGGCTACGCGGCTGACCACCTGCTCGTCGCCCCGGGTGCGGTACTCGAACAAATTCAATTCCCGCAGCAAGTCCTCGGTCAGGTAGCGGCGCAAAAACGAGGAGTCGCGCTCCACTTCGCGCACTTCGAATAGTTTTTCTATGCCGGATTTTGTTCTCGGGCCGAATTCTTTCTCTTCCTCCGGCGTCGGATGGTCCCAGCGCTTCTCGATATCCTCCCAGATCTTCATGCCGACGTGGTAAGGGTTCAAACCGCCGGGGTGCGGGCGCAGTACCTGAGTGTGGCGCACTATAAACTCCAGGTGGAGGCTTTGCGGCAAATCCAAGGCTTCGAGGATGCGCTTGTGCCAGAAGCTCGCCCAACCCTCGTTCATGATCTTGGTTTCCATCTGTGGAATGAAGTATTGGGCCTGATCGTTGACGATGGTAAGCAGATCTTTTTCCCAATCGGCGAAATGCGGATTATGATCGCGAATAAACAGTAAAATATCCTCATCCGGATAGAGCGGCACCCGGGTGAGATCGGGCGGCGCGTACTCCTTGGTGCGATGGATTGCGCTGAAGGGATCTTTAGCGGGCTGAGACTCCTGCAATTTGGCTTCGCGCTGTTCTTCGGCGCCCTGCTTGCGGATCGCCAGATTGCGCCGGCACTGTAAAGAAAGGGCGTGCGCGGCGTCGAGAATGCGCTCAACTTTTTCCAAGCCTATGCTGGGGTCTTCGACGTAACGGCGCACCCGGTCCGCATGGGTCTTGAATGTCTCGATGGTGTACTCGGCCCGCGTCGAACGAAAGGTAAAGTTATTTTTGAAAAAATCGTTATGCCCATAAACATGGGCGATGGTAAGGATTTGCAGCGCCAACGAGTTGTCGCGCATCAGATAGGCGATGGCCGGATTGGAATTGATGACCATTTCATAGGGCAGGCCGCTGACGCCGTACTCGTAAAGTGTTTTGAGCTTTTCGAAGCCTTTGCCGTAGGACCAGTGGGGGTAATGAGAGGGCATGCCGGAGTAGACCATGTAGGACAGCATGTCTTCATGGTCGCACACCTCGAACTCCTGCGGGTAGGTGTCCAGTCCGAAGCGCTCGACCAGCGCGACGATGAGCTCGTTCCAGCGCTCGAGATCCTCCAGATTATAGACGGCGCTCACCGTAGTGTCCTAAGCCGCGTCTTCGCGGATGCGGTCCTTGGCTAGAAACGTCTTGAAGGCCGGCCAAATATCTTCCTTGCGCTGGATCTGGACGGTCTGGAAATTGGGCTCGTGGACTTGCGAGAAAAACTGGATCAGGCTGCTGCCGTAGTAGCCTTCGCCGAGCGGCTTGATTTCACCATAGCCGAATAAGTTGGCTATCTGCGCCAACTCGGTCGCCGCCTTGAGCGCCGCCGGGTTGTCGGAATCGAAATTATCGCCGTCCGAGCAGTGAAACGCGTAGACGTTCCAAAGGGCTGGATGGTAGCGCTGGTTGATGATCTCCAGGGCCTTCACATAACCGGATGAAATAAAGGTCCCGCCGGACTCGCCCTTGTGGAAAAACTCCTCCTCGGTCACCTCCCGCGCCTCAGTGTGATGGGCAATGAAGACGATTTCGACATTTTGGTAACGGGTGCAGAGGAACCGATAGAGGATGAAAAAGAAACTCCGCGCCAGGTATTTCTTCATGGTATCCATGGAGCCTGAAGTGTCCATAATGCAAAGCACCACGGCATTGGATTCGCGGCGCGGCTCCACCACCGTGTGATGGTAGCGCAGATCGTCCTGGTGAAACGGGAAACGTTGGCCCTGGGCCCTCGGCGTTTGACGGCGCTGTGACGCCTTCATGCGCTTGATGCGCGAGAGCGCCGTGCGTTTCTTATCCAAGCGCACGCGGATGCCCTTGCGCCGAAAGCCTTTCTGCTTAAAAAGCTTTTCTACCTCCATCTGGCGCAGCCGCTTACGGTCGATGTCGGGCAATTCAAGATCTTCGAACATCACCTCGATCAACTCGTCGAGGGTAACTTCGGTTTCGTAGTAATCCGCGCCCGGACTGTCGCCGGCTTGCTGGCCCGCCGCTTTGTCTTTTCCCTTGCCGATGACTTGGCCCGGCTGAGGTTGCCCATCGCCGCCCTGGCCGACCCCGGGCGCGTTTTCGCCGTAGACAAAACGGTATTCCTTCACGCCACGGATCGGCACCTTGACGATGCGGTCCTTATCCTTGCCGATAATGGACTCTTCGGCGACGATGTCGGCGATGTTATTGCGCACCGCTTCGCGAATTTTTTGGCGGTGGCGCAGCCGGTCCCCGGCGCTGCGGTCGCTGCGCTGTCCCGAAGAGGGATTATAAGGACGAAAGATCGTGTCCATGTGATTCAATCATCCGAACCGTGCAAGCGCACGGCCGCGCTCGTTCGTTAATCCTTCCACAGGTGGTTGGCCGCGTACTTGAGCACCACGTCCACGCAGCTCGAGCAATAGCCGTTTTCCAAGAGATTCTTTACCATGGCGTTGTATTTTTCGGATTGCTCTTCATCGCGCATGCGCGATTTGGTAATCACCCGGCTTAAGTCGCGCACCGAGCTGATGAGTTTCTTCTCGATGGCCTCCTTGAGCGGCTCGTAGCTCCGGTAATCGATCTTCTCGCCGCGCCGGTTGGCAGCCCAGAGGTAAGCGATCACCTCCTGGCGGAAGCCGTCCGCGGCCGAGCCGATGATGGCGATCTGCTCTTCTATGGACTTCAAAAAACCTTCGTCGGGCGCCAACTCTTCCTTGGTGTTGCGGTCTTTGACTTTGCTCTTGTTGACGTAGGCCTCGGCGTGGTCGAGATAGTTCTGGAAAAGCGATTCGGCCTGCTCCTGGTAAGAATACACGAAGGCACGGGTGATCTCTTTCTCCAATATTTCCAAATATTCTTTGTGCAAAGTATCCTGGAGAAACTCCAGATATTGTTTACGCGCATCGTCCGACAGATCGGCCTCCTTGACCATGTTGATCAAGGCTTCGCGCACGTTGATGGGGTTGATGCAATTGCCGGCGCTATTGTCGGACAGCGCGTTGTCCAGCGCCTTCATGATAAAGCGCGTCGAAATGCCGGACATGCCTTCGCGTTTGGCGCCGTCGCGCAATTCCTGGATGTCAACTTTTTTGGTCCGGCCCTTTTCGATCACCTCTTCGCCATTGTAGAGCTTGAGCTTGGTCATCAAATCGCACTTGTTGGTCGGCTCGAGGCGCGACAGGATCGCGAACATGGACGCGACCTCCAGCGTATGCGGCGCCACATGGGCACGGAAATCAGAATTGCGGATGATCTTTTGATAGATTTTGACTTCTTCGGAAAGGCGCAAATTGTACGGCACGCGTATAACCACGATGCGGTCCAAAATTGCCTCGTTGGTGTGGTCGGATTTGAACTTCTGCCATTCGGCCTCGTTGGAATGGGCGACGATGACGGTGTCGACGTAGACCAAACCGTGGCGCCCGGGCGCAGGCACGACCTTTTCCTGGGTGGCGGTGATCATGCAATGCAGGTATTCGATCTCATTCTTGAACACTTCGATGAATTCGACGACGCCCCGGTTGCCGACGTTCAGAGCGCCGTTTAACTCGAGGACCCGGGGATCGCCTTCCGAGTAAAGGTCCAGTTTTGAAATATCTTCGCTGCCGATGAGCACGGAGGTGTCCTGATTGTTAGGGTCCACCGGGGGCACGACGCCGATGCCAACCCGTGCCCGCTTGGAAAATTCGACGGTGGCGATGGGGAACTCTTCATATCTGCCGTTGAATTCTTCTTTCAGGCGGAAGCGGCACACCGGGCAGAGGTCGCCTTCGATATGCAGCCCCAACATCTTTTCGAACTCTTTGCGCAGGTGGCGCGGGATGAGATGCAGCGGCTCTTCGAACATGGGGCAGCCTTCAATGGCGTAGATCGGATCGGCCGCCTCCAAACCGCGATGCAGCTTTTCAGCCAGGGAGCTCTTGCCGGAACCGACCGGGCCCATGAAATAAAGCACCTGCCGGCTCTCTTCGCCCTTTAGGGAGGCCGCGTGAAAATAACGGACTATTTGCGCGACGGTTTTTTCGATGCCGAAAAATTCGTCGGCGAAGAAATCGTACACTTTCAAGGTTTCGTCTTTATAGAGTCGCTTGACATGCGGATCGCCGCTTTCATGGATGTCGCGGCAGCCGGGTTTCATGATGGTGTCATAAACCCGCGCGTGCGCCAGCTTAGTGGTGGTCGGGTCCTCCTTGACCTTCTCCAGGTAGCCGAGCAGATTGCCGCGCCACGAACGAGCGTGGTGACGGTCCCGGTCCTGCTTGATCAGTGTTTCAAATTCGGTTGTGATTGCCATTCCAGCCTTCCCCCTTTTTGGGAACCAAATTTTGAGTATGTGATATGTGATTGCCCGCTGGCGCGGACGGAGCTTCCCGGTGACGAAGAACCGGCAGGTGGCGGAACGTGTTTACTTCCGTGAGACTAAGACGTGCGCTGGTTGGGATTTTCCGCATCACCTTCATCAAAACAAAGGCTCAAGCAGGAGGCGCTGCGGAGACGCGCATGGACCGGAATCTGGTTGTTGATGAAGAGCGGCTCACATCGAACTCCTGATCGGTCATCGCTGTTAAATCACCAAGACTTTTCGTCTCTAAACTAAGACGCCGGCGATTAGCGCTTTCTTCAATTATTAACATTGAAACTTTATTTTACGCGAATGTCAAGAAAGTGTGCATGCAATGCGGATGCCGTGCCAAACAAATCAACGATTTCACAGACGATGCGACGCGCCGTATTCCGGATACCGATTGCCGCGCGCCAATTTTTTGACGGGCGTCAAGAAAACCTCCGAAAAATATTCAATGCATTTCGCCATCAGGTTACATTCTAGGAGTTTCTTTGCTACAATCGGCGCCACTGTGCTTAAATTTTATGCGTGAAGCGGAAATCGAGATCGTACCTGGACTTCGATGGTACGCTATACGAAGCAAGCCTAACCGCGAGAAAGAAGTTCAGAAACGGCTGAGAGACCTCGGCATCGAAGTGTTTCTGCCCTGGATGCGCGCCCGCCGGCGCCGTCGTGGCCGTCATCAGTGGGTTTTGGTTCCGCTCTTTCCCGGCTACCTGTTTTCCTTTCTTGACCTCGTGGTGTCAGGGAAGACGGCTCGGTACGTTCCCGGGGTAAGAGACTTTCTCAAATTCGGCAGCCATGTGGCGGAAGTTTCGCAACAGATCATCGACGAGCTACGGGAGCGCTGTCCGGGCGGCGTGGCTGAAATCGATCCATTACGACTTGCCCCTGGCGAAATCGTGCGCATCCAGGAGGGACCCTTTGCTGGCGTGGAAGCGATTTTCCAACGCGCCTTAAAGGACAGCGAACGGGTTGCCGTCCTACTGGAGATTCTCGGTCGGCAGACCAAACTGGAATTGCCCGCCGAAGCGATCGAAAAGCTGTAGACGCCGTTACCCAGAGCGCCCCCGGTCTTTAGAGACTGTGTCGCAATGCCGTTCATGGTTCGACAGGCTCACACGAACGGATGGTGACACTCCGAATTTATTAAGGAATCCACAATTGAGTAACCAAACACCGACCGAGGGGTGAGACCTGGAGAGCGCGGGCACAGGAGCGTAAAGGTTGTTTTCAGGCCCTGCCGGCGGGCATTTCCACCATGGAGAGGACGGGGTGGTGGCCGGCAAGGCAGAGAACCATTGACCGCGATCGGAAGGGCTCGCCTCTCGGTCGCACACTAGCGACATAGTCTCTAAATAACGAACTCATTAGTAATTGAGTTAGTCGTTCGTCCTGAGGCTCTAAGGGCGAACGGCTAATTGCGACACAACCTGATCTGCTCGAAATCCTTCAGTAATTTTCCCCTACCTTGACAGGGTGCGTAACGCCTTGATAAATGCCGGGAAGTTCAACGCGGTCTCAAGCGCGGCCGCGCCGAAGGAAAATCATGGGCATTCAGTTTTGGCAACGTCGCGCCTTGTTCGGGATTTTCGGAGTTCTCGCCGCCACCCTCGTTTTTACCACCTTGACTGCGTCGCTCAGCTGGATTAACCAGCCGTTCCCGGGATTCTTCGTTCATGAGAATCTCACCGTGGGGCCATATTTCCTGCCGGGCTGGAGCGGTGGCGCGGCGGGCATGAAGTCGTTGGACCGTCTCGTTGCCGTGGACGGACGGGAGCTTCGGTCGCGCCAGGATTTTTACAACATTGTCAAAGGTCGCCTGCCCGGTGCTCAGTTTCGTTACCGGATGATTCGCGATGGGCAAGCTGTCGAAACGGCCGTTTCTTCCATGACGCTTACTTTGCACGACTGGTTTTTGAGCTTCGGCATCTATGTTGTGATCGGTCTCGCCTTTCTTATGATCGGCGTGGCGCCTTATTATTTTCGCGCCTCATCGCCGGCCGCCTTGCCGCTCTGTTTCATGGTGGTGGCGGTGTTTCTGTGGTTCCTCAGCACCTTCGACTTCATGACCGCCGGCGCGCTGCCGAAAGAGGTTCGCATCTTCGGCCTGACCTTCACGCCCGCGGCGGCAATTCACCTGGCTTTGCTACTCAAAGGCGGCGAACCCTTATGGCGCACCCGGCCCGCGACCCTGCTGGCAAACTACGGCTGCGCCGTCCTGCTGGGCGGGCTCATCAGCGCGACCTTTTTTGGCCCGTTCGAGCTATGGATGGCGGCGTTTCGCCTTGGCTATCTTTATACCTTCGCCGGCGCGTTTTTGTTTCTTGCCATCACCTGGTCGGCGTCGCGGGCGACCACGTCGGACCTGGAGCGCTCGCGGCTTCGCGTCATGATCGTCGGCGCTTTTCTCGGCTTCGTCTTGCCGACTTTTAGCACGGTTCTGACCAGCTCTTTTCGGTTGCCCATCCCGT
The DNA here is from genome assembly GCA_036555515.1 of Binatia bacterium. Lineage (GTDB taxonomy): Bacteria > Desulfobacterota > Binatia > UBA9968 > UBA9968 > DATACQ01. The sequence continues at coordinate 21,570 of DATBLC010000211.1, read as the reverse complement.
ATAATCTGGCGTTAGTGCCGACGGTTTTTTTCCCCATCTCGGTGGCCTACGCCCTGCTCAAATATAGCCTGTTTGATCTGGGCAATGTGCTGCGCGTTGGTTTAAGCCGGATGGCGTTAACCGCGCTTCTACTCGCGATCTATGCGCTCCTGGCGTTATTAGCGGGGCCCTGGGCGGGAATTTATGGATCGGATCCGCTGGTGCCGATCTTCTTTTCCGTGCTCGTCGTCTTGTTGTTCAATCCATTGCTGCGCCGGATCGAGGCGGCGGTGGATCGCTACGTTTACAGGCAAGACTACGACCCGGTTACGGTGCAGCGGGAGATCAGCCTTTTTCTCCGTTCCCTGGCCGACACCGCGCCCCTGGCGGCGGGTTTCCTACGCAGAGTGTCGGAGCGCATGGGAATTTCGTTTGTCGCGCTGGCGTACCGGCCCAAGAACGCTCCGGAGTATCTGACCGCCGCCAGTGACAGGCCGGACTTGTCTCCGATGGCGGTCACTGAAGGCGCACCGGCCTTGGCCGCGCTATGGGAGCAAGATTCGTATCAGGGAATTTTTCAGGACGAAGTGGCGGCCAATCCGCGTTACGCTGTCGAGCGAGAAAACTTGCTGCGGCTGTTCGCAAATTGGCACGCCGAGCTCATGCTACCATTGATTTTCGAGCGCGAGGTGCGCGGCTTCGTTTCCTTCGGCGCCAAGCATGGCGCCGGGGAATACAGCGCCGAGGATTTGCGCTTGCTCGGAACCTTGACCGATCAGCTGGCGCTGTCGTTGGAAAACGGCAGACTCTACGAAGAATCCGTAAGAGCTTATAACGAAGCGGCGGCGCTCAACCGGCGTTTGATCGAGATGGATCGCGTCAAGAAACAGTTTGTCGCCAATATTTGCCACGAGCTTAGAACCCCGGTGAGCACGATCATCGGCTACGGCGAGATACTGCGCGACGAAAACTTCAAGGGCGATGCGCGCGGTATTTTGAACCGGCTCGTGAACAACGGCCAGGAGCTGTCCCAGTTGATGGATGATCTGATGAATTTCTCGCGCATGGAGGCCGACGTTGCAACGGCGCGCTTCGAACCGGTGAAATTGACGGAAGTCATGGCCGGCCTGGAGATGATGACCCGCAGACTGATTCGCGAGCGGCCCATCGAGTTCCGCCTGAGCTTCGAATCGCCCATTGTTACCATTCGGAGCGACGCGCAAAAACTGCAGCAAATTCTCGTGCAGGTTCTAACCAACGCGCTCAAGTTCACCGCGAAAGGCAAGATCGAACTGACCCTGCGCGCTGCGGCCGAGAGCGGCGGCAAATTTATCGAGATCGCGGTCGCCGACACCGGCATCGGTATCAAACCGGAAGACCAAGAACTCATCTTCGAAGACTTTCGCCAGGCCGACGGATCTTCGCGCCGGATTTACGGCGGCACCGGGCTCGGCCTCGGTTTATGCCGCAGGCTCGCGGCCGCACTGGGCGGCACGATCAGTCTCTCCAGTGAAGTGGGCGTGGGCAGTGTTTTTAGTTTAGTTTTGCCGGTGAACTATTGCGCCAATGGCGCGGGCCAAGCCGGACAATGGGCCGCTTCTCCGGCTCATTGATTTTCCGCAGGCACCGGCGCATGGTATGGTTATTTCTTAAACAAGAAAAGCCAGGAGGCGCGCCATGTCTGAACTGCGGCGATTAGGAATTCTCGCTGAGGATCCGGTCAAACTGGGTGAATTTTACCGCAACGTGTTCGACCTTGAGAATATCGGCGAAGAACCCGGTCATGTGATTCTTTCCGACGGTATTTTCAATCTTGCCCTGTTAGCCGCGCCGAAGGGCTCAAAAACCGGTTTGCGATACCTGGGATTCGAGGCCGCACGGATGGAATCCATCAGCATGAAACTCGAACACTGGGAAGGCGGGGCGATCAAGGTCAACGAATGTGCCACGGTGGCGGAAATCGATCATGAGATGCGCGATCCGGATGGCAATGTTATCGGGCTTAATCGGCGGGCCTTCGATACGGCTTATCAGAAAACCCCGGTGCCGATCCGCCATATCGCGCTCTATACGCCGAACCCGCAACGCCTGGCCGATTTTTATTGTTCCATCCTGGATATGCGCGAAGTCGAGCGCACCGACCGCGGGTCGATTTTCGTAACCGACGGCTACATTAACGTCGCTCTGCTCCTGCAAAGAAAAGAGGAGCCGCTGGGACTCAATCACTTCGGGTTTCACGTCAAAAGCAACGAGGATATGCGCCTGCGAGCCGAGCGCGCCGGCGTTCGCCCCGGCGCCAAGCGCCCCGCGCGCATTCCATTCGCCGAGTACCGCGTCCACGATCCGGAGGGCAATGGCTTCGATATATCGGAAAAGGGCTTTCGGGTAGAGCCGAAGTCGCAGGAGGCGCGCCTTGGATAGCGAAGCCTTTTTGCAAGAACTGCTGGTACCGGTGCAGGAATTTTGCCGCAAACTGGAAGGCCAGCCGCCCGCCTACAGTTATATTCCATTGCGCACGGACAAAGAGCGGATTCGCGTGATGCAGAGCCGGCTCTTCAATGAACTGCGCGCCGCGGACTTGTTCGGCACGTGGCTGCGCACCACGCCGGAACTGGATGTCAAAGCGACGATGGCGGAATCGGCCCACGAGGAAATGGTGCACGCGCAACTGCTGAGCAAGCGCATTCGCGATCTGGGCGCCGAGCCGTTCGATTACCAACCGCTGCCTGCCCAGACTGCCATGTTCAACGCCATGGAAGGGCTCAACGAGACCTGCGAGCGCATTGCGGCGCTGTCCCTGGCCGGTGAAACCGTCGCCAACTATTTGATTCAAATGTGCCTCAAATCGCCCGACGTGCCGGAATGGATCAAACAGCCCTACCGGAGAATCACCGAAGACGAAGAGGGGCACGGCAGCGCCCCGCAAGAATTTCTTAAACGCTACGCCACCACCGACGAGCGCCAGGAACGAGTTCGCCGCGCCGTCGCCATGCGCATGGTGCTCTTCCGCGAGTATCTTGCCAGCCTGGACCGCTGGGCCATGGGCAAAGACCGCTGGTAGATTTTCTCTCGCAATAAGCAGCGAGAACTAAACGCGCCCAACGTCTTGAACCATTAAGCCAGATGAGTCCAGTCGAACCCACGAACGGAGTTTTCACATAGTCTGTCGTAGAATCTTTTTTCTGTGTTTGCTGTTGGTTGAAACTTCTTACGGGTTTTTTAACTTTGAACCTTGACATTGAACTTTGAACGAGCGAAACCTTTGAACCTTGACCCCTTTCTAAGGAGGGCGAAATGAAACTGTTGTTTTTCAACGATTTCAAACTAGGAGTGTTAAAGGACGACGCCGTTGTGGACGTGTCGCGCGTGGTCAGTGACATCCCGCACACCGGGCCGCACAATCTAATCAGTGGCCTGATCGAGCGTTTCGGAGATTACCGTGGCGCTCTGGAGCGGGCGGCCGCCGCCGGCTCAAGCACGCCGCTCAACGAAGTGCGGATCAGGCCGCCATTGCCGCGGCCCGTCAATATCGATTGCATGGCGGTGAACTACATGGAGGATGGTACGCGCAAGGAGCCGGCGCCGATCAACGCGTTTCACAAGTCGCCGGGCTCTGTTGTCGGCGATGGCGACACTATGGTGCTGCCCGATGTGCCCGCCACCATCTTCGAGGGTGAAGCGGAGCTGGCGTTGGTGATTGGTAAGCGCGCCGACAACGTGCCCGCGGCTAACGCGATGGAACATGTCTTCGGCTACTTGAACTTCATCGATGGATCGGCGCGCGGCCTGCCGCCATCCGGTAACACGTTCTATCAGATGAAGTCCCGCGCGACCTTTGGGCCGATGGGTCCCTTTATCGTCACCGGCGACGAGATAAAGGAGCCGCACAACCTTCAGGTCCGGCTGTGGAACAACGGCAGGTTGATGCAGAACTACAACACCAGCGATATGGCGCACAAGATTCCGCGCTGCATCGAATGGATCACATCGATCCACCCCCTCGAGCCCGGTGACGTCCTGGCGCTGGGAACCAATCACCGCGGCCTCAACCCGTTTCAGGACGGCGACCTAATCGAGATCGAAACCGAGCCGCTAGGCCGTTTGCATTTAAAAATCCGCGACGATCTCAAACGCACCTGGGCAAGGGAGACCCGGCTCGAACGGCAGGAAAAGGGGCTGGAAGGGACAACCCCGCAGCTGACCGGCAAGTACGCCAAGGGCTAGAACACGGGCAGTTCAAACATTGCGCGAAGAGCGACGGGCAAACCGTTCGGCTGAGCTCACGACGAAGCCTTCCGCAGCGAAGCCTCGGCCATAGGCTGATCCGCCTGTGGCGGTAATGGTCTCTGCCTCTAAGCGGATATCGATCATCACCCTTCGCTCGCGCCGGCCGGTAAATTCAACTGCAGAATCCGAGCTGAAATGTCACGGAACCGTTTCGGTGGGCATGGAGATCCCCGCCAGTGTTCTGCCGGTGACGGATTTGCATCATTAGTTATATAGTGATAATCATATATAACTATGCCGGAATCCCGCCCCGGGCATCTGCAAGTCTTCAAGGCCGAGTTCTTCAAGGCGCTGGCGCATCCGCTGCGCATCCGCATTCTCGAGCTCCTGCTCGAGGGCGAACGGAGCGTCCACGAGCTTCAGGGCTCGCTGAATATCGATCAGCCGATAGTCTCGCAACAGCTGGCGATTCTCCGCGCCAAGAACATCGTCGAGGCGCGTAAACAAGGCGCGGCGATCCGCTACGCGGTCCGCGACCCGGCCCTCGGGGATTTGCTGAATGTCGCCCGCAAGATTTTTAACAACCACCTCGTGGGCACTCAAACCATGCTGCGCGAGCTTACGCGGGAGAGCCGAAAGCGATAAATGCAACTATTCTCCAAAATCATGAAGGTCGGACTGGTCACGGAACCCCTGGCCGCCGGCGCGGAAGCGGTGGAGCTTGCCAGACAAGTGCAGAGGAAAACTCAAAGACTGTTGGGCCGTGCCGTCGGAATCCGCGAAGTCGACGCCGGCTCCTGCAACGGTTGCGAGATTGAAATCAGCGGTCTGACGAGCCCGGTATACGACCTCGAGCGTTTCGGATTGCACTTCGTCGCCTCTCCCCGTCATGCGGACATGTTGCTGGTCACCGGACCGGTGACGCGAAATATGGAAGTGCCATTGCTCAAGACGTACGAGGCAACTCCCGCCCCAAAGTTGGTTGTGGCGGTGGGGGACTGCGCAAAGCATTGTGGAGTCTTCAAGGGCAGCTACGCTGTCATCGGCAGCGTAGCCGACGTCATACCAGTGGACGCTTTCGTGCCAGGCTGCCCGCCCGAACCCGCCGAAATCCTGCGGGGCATCTTGGCAGCGCTGGGTCGGCTGCCGCAAAAAAAATGAATTAAACTCCAATCTCTCAACTTTTCTTCAATAGCTTTATGCCAATTCTCTTTATTTCGATGTTCGTAGCCTATAGCCTCGGCGCGCTTGGTGCGCTGGTGGGGGGCCGGAATTCGTTGAGTCGCTGGCTGGTTGCGCTGGGGGCGGTCGCGGGTGCGAGCCTCGGGCTGGCTCTTGGGGTCGCGGTGATCGCCACGGGCGACCCATTTGCAGTCTCCTTCCCTGAACTCCTGCCGTTGGGTGGGGGTCTTGCGTTGCGGCTCGATTCGCTGGGCGCGTTTTTTCTTGTTGTCATTGGCATCGGTGCTGTGCCTGCCGCAGTGTACGGCGTGGGCTACACGGCGGCCTATGAGGATGGCCGCGCTTCTCTGCGCTTGCTGGGCATGATGTTCAACCTGTTCCTGCTGGCGATGAGCCTCGTCACGCTAGCGGACAACGTGCTCACGTTTTTGTTGATGTGGGAGGGTATGTCGCTCACCTCGTACTTTCTCGTCATGACCGAGGCAGACGAAGAGGGGACGCGGAATGCGGGCTTGTGGTACATCGGTATGACACACGCCGGGCTGGTCATGCTACTGGCAGCATTTCTGCTCTTCGCGGGCGGGACGGGTTCGGGTGCGTTTGCGGATTTGCGGGCGATTGCGCCCTCGCTTGCCTCTGGTGTCCGGGATACCATCTTCGTACTGGCTTTCCTTGGTTTCGGCTCAAAGGCGGGCATTGTCCCATTGCACGTGTGGCTTCCGCGCGCGCATCCGGCTGCCCCAAGCCATGTCTCCGCGTTAATGTCCGGCGTGATGATTAAGATGGGTGTGTACGGCCTCCTGCGCGTTGCGCTCGATATTTTAGGCGGCGGCCCGGCGTGGTGGGGCGGTCTCGTGCTCGGCGTAGGCGTGGTCTCCGCGCTGCTGGGCGTGCTGTACGCGTTGATGGAGCACGACCTCAAACGACTGCTCGCATTTCATTCGGTTGAGAACATCGGGATCATTCTTATCGGAATTGGTGCCGGGCTAATGTTCCGTCGATACGGCCTGATGTCGCTGGCTGCGCTCGGCTTCATTGGCGGGCTGTATCATGTGCTCAATCATGCCGCTTTTAAAGGTCTACTGTTCCTCGGCGCTGGATCAGTGCTACACGCCACGCACACACGCAACATGGAAGAGATGGGCGGGCTGATCAAACGGATGCCTTGGACGGCGTTGTTTTTTCTGATCGGAGCGGCGGCGATCTCCGCACTGCCACCGCTCAACGGCTTTGCGTCCGAATGGCTCGTTTTCCAATGTTTGTTGGGCGGAATAAATATTCCGGTACCGGAAGTGGCGCTAATCATGCCGGTGGCAGTTGGGCTGCTGGCGCTGACCAGCGGCCTTGCCGCGGCCTGCTTCGTCAAGGCGTTCGGTATCACTTTTCTTGCGCTTCCGCGGTCGTCCGAAGCAGCGCACGCCCACGAATCTCCGTTCTCGATGCGGTTCGGAATGGCCGTGCTCGCGTTAGCTTGTATCGGGCTGGGCGTTGCGCCCTTCGCCGTGGTTCCCGTTCTCGGGAGGGTACTCGCAGGACTCGGCGGCCTGCCTGATACGCGGGCGGAGTTCACGTCAAGCGTGTTCCTGCAAACACCCTCGGCGTTTGGGCAGATGTCGCCCACGCTGATGGCGTTCGGTCTGTTGCTTCTGATCGGCCTCGTACCTTCGGTGCTGTGGCTCCTCCGTCTGAACCGCCAACGCCGCCTGAGCGACTCGTGGGGTTGTGGCCGCGTTGGGCAGACGGCGCGTATGGAATACACCGCGACAGCATTTGCCGAGCCTCTAAAGCGGGTTTTTGCCGAGATCTACCGGCCAATGAAAGAATTGACGGTTGATTTCCACCCGGGCTCCAAATACTTCGTGAAGTCCATCGAATACCGGAGCGAAATCACGCCTTGGTTCGAGCAATCTCTGTATCGGCCGTTTCTGGAAAGCGCTACGTTTATCGCTCAGCAGGTCCGGCGTCTGCAGGGCGGCTCATTGCATCTTTATCTATTGTACATGGCTCTTGTGCTCACATTCTTACTCGCTGTCGCAAGGTGGTTTTAGCTGTGGAATACGTCCTCGAACTCACGCAAGCGATATTTGCACTGGCGCTGGCACCCCTGGTTACGGGGTTTGTGCGCTGGCTGAAGGCCCGCATGCAAAACCGGCAGGGTGCACCGCCGTGGCAGCCCTACTTTGAGCTAGTGAAGCTGTTAGGCAAAGAAGTGGTCGTCTCCAAGCAGGCCTCATGGCTATTCCACTGCGCGCCCTACATCGCTTTTGTCAGTACCCTTGCGGTGACGTTCCTTGTGCCGTTTGTGTTTGTACCGCAACCCTTCGATAGGGTCGGCGATCTGCTGGCGGTGGTGTATCTGCTGTTGCTGGGGACATTCTTTCTCGCGCTGGCCGGGCTCGATCCGGGAACGGCTTTTGGCGGAATGGGATCGAGCCGTGAGATGACAGTGGCTGCTATCGCGGAGCCCACGATCGCCGTGGCCATCTTCAGCCTGGCGCTCGGCGCTGGTTCGACTAATCTTGGGCGTATCATCACGCAAACGTTGGCTACTCCCGCTAACGCTATCAGCCCCGGCCACCTTCTGGCTTTTGCTGCGCTGCTTATCGTGGCGCTGGCTGAAACGGGCCGCTTGCCGGTAGATAATCCAGCCACGCACCTTGAGCTGACGATGATTCACGAAGCGATGATCCTGGAATACTCGGGCCGCTATCTTGCGCTCATCGAGTGGGCCGCATCGCTCAAATTTATGATTTTCCTTTCCCTGCTCGCGAACCTCTTTCTGCCGTGGGGCGTGGCAATCGATATCGCGCCAGTTCCACTCGCTGTGGCGGTCATTGCGCTCCTTCTAAAGCTGGCATTGCTTGGCCTTTTAATCGCCGTTATCGAGACGCGTGTCGCCAAGCTCCGTCTATTCCGCGTGCCTGAATTGCTCGGCGTGTCATTCGTGCTGGCGTTACTGGCGGTCACGTCGTCGTTCCTGCTGAGGTAATCGTCTATGAATGTCGCTCTTTTCTCTCAACTGACCACCCTCGGCTCAAGTGTGGTGTTGCTCTTTGGCATCGTTCTGCTATGTCGCCGCAGCTTGCATACCTACGTGGAAGCCTTCCGATGGCAATCGCTGGTGCTGGCGGCGTTGTTGGTTGTGGTCGGCCACTTCGGCGATGCTCCCGAACTTTACCTCGTCGCCGTCGTCTTCTTCGCGCTCAAGGTGGTCTTTATTCCGCGTTACCTGGAACGGCTGGCGAAACAGGTGGGGGCGGAGCACGAATCGCAGCCCTATGTCAACATTACCAGCTCACTGGCCATCGCTGCGCTACTGGTGCTGTTGGCCTACGCCGTTATGCGCCCGCTGGTGCTCACTAGTCAGCTGCCCACGCGCGGCGGTCTGCCGCTGGCGATGGGGCTGGTCTTTGTCGGGCTGTTCATCGTTATCACCCGCAAGAAGGCGCTCGCACAGATCGTCGGCTTTTTGGTGCTGGAAAACGGCATTGCGTTGCTGGCCTTGCTCGGCACATTTGGCATCCCGCTCATCGTGGAGCTGGGCGTGTTCCTCGATGTAATGATGGGTTTTCTCGTTATGCAGGTGTTTGTCTATCACATTCACGGCACCTTCGAGTCCATTGACGTCGAACAGTTGAATCAACTCAGGCACTGATGAGGGACGGCGGAATATCGATATGAACTTTGCTCTGTTGCTCTTTCCCCCCTTGCTTTCAGCTTTGCTTGCTTACGTCGTCCGTCCGTATCGCGTAGCTGTGGGTTGGGCCGGCGCCGGGCTCTCGCTTGTGTCGCTCGGCTCGGCGCTAGCGTTTGCCGCATCGGTTCTAGCCGGGAGCGAAGCGCCGACTTTCGGGCCGAGCGAAATGCTTCGCGCTGACAGCCTTTCTGCGCTGCTGATGGCGTGCATTGCCGGCGTCGCCGCGCTGGCATTATTTTTCAGCCCGGGACTCGGCCGCGAGAGCCCATACGATGCCGCGCAACTGCGGCACTACCACGTCTTCGTCAATTTATTTATCTTCGCGATGCTGCTGGCGGTTTCCGCCAATAACGTCGGCATTATGTGGATTGCGGTGGAGGCCACGACCATTTTCTCGGCGATGGTTATCCCATTGGCGCTCACCAAAGCTTCGGTGGAGGCCTCGTGGAAATACATCCTCATCAGCTCCGTGGGCATTACATTGGCATTTGCCGGCACGGTGCTTGCCTATTTCGATTTCGTTGCGCTGTCGGGGCGCACTGAGAATGCGCTCAACTGGCCAGTGCTGCTGTCGGCGGCCCCGCATCTGCACCCCGAAGTGATGCGGCTTGCCTTCGTATTCCTCCTGGTTGGCTTTGGGACGAAAGCGGGGATCGCTCCGATGCATACCTGGCTGCCCGACGCTCACTCCGAAGCGCCCTCGCCGCTTTCTGCCATGATGTCGGGTGTCCTTCTCGCCGTCGCTCTGTATGCGATCACACGCTGGAAAGTAGTTGTGGACGCAACTCTGGGTCCTGCTTTTTCGAATCAATTGCTTCTATTGATGGGGCTGTTCTCCCTGCTGGTGGCCGCCTTCAGCCTCGTGCTCCAGCGAAACTACAAACGCATGCTGGCATACTCCAGCATCGAGCACACCGGGTTGATCTGTATTGGATTAGGGCTGGGACCGCTCGGTGTGTTTGCCGCCTTCCTGCACCTGACCTGCCACACGGCAGCCAAGTCAATGCTGTTCATACTATCGGGAGAGGTGCTAAGCCATTACCGCAGCACAGAACTGGATCGAGTCTCGGGCCTGCTGAAAGTCATGCCTTTGACGGGAGCGTTATTTATGGGCGGAGTACTCGCCATCGTTGGACTGCCACCTTTCGGCTTGTTCATCTCGGAGTTCGCACTGATTAGAGCAGGCTTCGCTGCCGGCCGGCCGGGATTGATGGCCACAGTGCTGGCGTTGCTGGCGGTCGCTTTCGTCGCGCTCCTCCGCCACTCCAACAGGATGATATACGGCACACCGCCGGAAGGGATTACTGTGGGAGAAGGCGGCAGTTGGCGAATTGCGCCGCTGTTCCTCAGTGTGGTTGTGTTGGTCGTACTAGGTCTAACGCTACCCGCACCACTCGAGCTGCTGCTCAATCAGGTCGTGAAGGTGGTGGCAAAGTGACCGACTTCTCTCGACTAAGATCGGCGCTGGAGGAAAAATTCAAGAGCGGGACAGTCAACCTGCACGTCCGGCGCGGAAACGAACTTCATTTTCAGATAGCTCGCGGGGACGTGCTCGATCTGGCCGAGCTCCTCCGCGCCCATTTTGGTGCAGAGGTGATGCTTATGGTCGCAAACGACCGCCGCGCTGATAAGAACGCATTCGAAATGCACTATCTATTTGCCAATAACCGGGAGAACTGGTTCGCCCATGCCACGGCCGATCTCCCGTCGTGCGACCCCACTATTACCTCGCTGGCAACGTTCACCTATCCGGCATCGCGCTTCGAGCGCGAAATCAAGGATCTGTTTGGCATCGAAGCCACCGGCCACCCAGACCGCCGCTCGCTGGTGCGTCATGCTTTCTGGCCAGAAGATTATATCCCTCTTCGCAAAGGGTCGGCGTTGCCGGAGAAGTTTGAAGACGACGGCACGCCCTTTCCTTTTCTTCCGGTAGGTGGTGAGGGCGTCTACGAAATTCCCGTTGGCCCGGTGCACGCCGGAATCATCGAGCCGGGACATTTTCGCTTCAGCGTGGTGGGTGAGACGGTGATTGATCTTAAAATTCGACTCTACTTCACGCACAAGGGCACGGAGAAGTTGTTCGAGGGGCGTGTGCCTGCCGACGGTGTGGAGCTAGCGGAGCGCATCTCCGGGGACACCACCATCGGGCACTCGCTGGCGTATTGCGAGGCGCTGGAAGCTCTCGCCGGGGTCGAAGTTCCGGCGCGCGCACAGTATAGCCGTGTTGTTCTCCTGGAAGTCGAGCGGTTATACAACCACGTGGCGGACTTCGGGATGATCTGTAACGATACGGGGTTCGCCGTGGCCCACTCGCACTGTTTCCGCATTCGCGAGCGGCTCCTGCGGCTGAACAAGCGCCTTACCGGAAACCGTCTTTTGCGCGGTGGCATCGTTCCTGGTGGCGTCGCTCAACCCATTCCTCACGACTTCAATCTAGCGGCCGAGCTCGACTCGATCCTGGCCGACTTCAATGAAGTTGTCGAAATCAGTCTAAACAACACGATGCTAATGGACCGGCTAGAAGGCACGGGACGGCTGACGATGAAGACGGCAACCGATCTCGGTGTTTTGGGCTACGTCGCGCGGGCCTCCGGCGTTAACGTGGACGTGCGGCGCGATCATCCCTTTGCCGCATACCACCACTTGAAGTTCAAGGTGCCGGTGTTTGAGTCCGGTGATGTGTACGCGCGAACAATGATGCGCGTGGAGGAGGCGCGGGAGTCGGTGGGGCTGATCAAGCAGGCGATGAGGCGGATGGCCGGCGGGCCGCTGGCCGTGCCGCTCGGTCGCCTCCCCGCATTTGAGCCGGCATTCGGGATTGTGGAAGGTTGGCGCGGCGCCATCGTGCACTGGCTGATGGTTGACGACGACGGTAAACTGTTTCGTGTGAAGGTCAAAGACCCGTCCTTTGCGAACTGGCCTGCGCTCTCGTTTGCCTTACTCGAAAACATCGTTCCCGATTTCCCGCTCTGCAACAAGTCGTTCAACCAGTCGTATTCGGGGAATGACCTATGACTAGCAAGCTGCTGAAAAACTCTTTCGGAGTCCTTCGACGGGCTCAGGACGAACGGAGAGGCCTGGAAAATGATTCGGAAAATTCCGTTCATGCTGAGGCTCTCGAAGCATGAATACCTTTTTTCAGCAGCCTGCTACGGATTCCCGGTGCTTTTTCCATCCCTTAATCTTATCCCTGAGGAAAAATCGAAATGAACGAGACATGGCAGGTTAAGAAGACCGGACCTGGTCTGGCCATCGAGCAGATGATCGAGCGACTGCTCGGATCTGAATTCGTGGTTGAAGAGTTCGACGCGACGAGGCCTCTGACGGAGCAGGTGGAGAAGGCGCAGGTGCTGCTGGTTCGAAGCGCGCCGATAACGCGCGCGGTGATCGACGCCGCCCCGCTTCTGCGTTTGATTCAGCGACCCGGCGTTCACCTGGAGGGGATCGATCTCGAATACGCTAAGGCGCGAGGAATCCCGGTGTGCAACGTGCCGGCGTCGTTGACCCACGGCGGCGAGGACGTTGCCGAGCATGTCATGTTCCTGGCGCTGGCCCTGGCCAAGAGATACCGGGAAGCGGTGGCTTCACTGGGCGCCCGCCAGATCGGCGTGCCGAGCACGCAGGTTCTTAGGGGAAAAGTTTTTGGCCTGATTGGCTTGGGGCGCACGGCAAGCGCCGTGGTTGGCATGGCGCGCGGGTTTGGCATGCGCGTATGGGCGGTCAAACGCGCCGTGAGCGAGGGAATGCGCGAGGCGATGGGCCTGGAGTGGCTGAAGACTTCCGATCATCTTTCCGAGCTCCTGCGCGCGAGTGATTTCATTTCCCTGCACGTTCCTCTCAATGCGGAAACCGAGCGAATGATCGGGGCGGCGGAGATCGCTCTGATGAAACCCAGCGCTTTTCTCATTAACGTCGCGCGCGGCCGCGTCGTGGACCGAGCGGCGCTGCTGGCGGCGCTTCGCGAAAAGCGCCTTGCCGGCGCCGGGCTGGATGTCTATTGGAATGAGCCCGCCGATCCAGCCGACCCGTTGCTCGGGCTGCCCAACGTGATTGCCACGCCCCATGTGGCGAATATGACCCAGGAAACCATAGAGACAATCGCGCAGGTCTCGGTGGAAAACATCCGCCGGATGCAGGCAGGATTGCCGCCTATGCATCAAGTTTCGAATGCTCATCACGCCAACAGCTAGTGCTGCTAGTTCAACGTTCCACGTTCAAAGTTCAAAGTTAGGGATAGCGGTCATGCGGTTCAATTAAGGACCGAAATACTTTGAACATCCTGAAAAACGGCTAACTGTCCTGCTTCTCCGACGAAAGAGGTCATCAATAGTGTTGCAGCGTCCCTCAACCATAAATTAGAGATCCTTCGTTTTACTCAGGATGACACGGGAGAATGTCACTCGCGAAGAGTCTCTGGGAACTTGCAAAAGTCTGAAACAGACTCAATCCACCGAAACGAGTTAAGCCTGCTTTTTCGAATGAAAAATGGAATTTTCTTGGGCCTTCGGGCATTCCTCACAATCCTACTTAATAAGTAGCTTTGTGAGAAGCCAGTTTTTGAGTCGTAAAATTGGCTAATCATATAACCGTGATTCAGGACATTGAACCTTGAACTTTGAACCGCCGCGCAGTTCAATCATTGACAGCTGGAACTCGTCTTGATATCCGGCCGTTGGAGGGATTCCCATGGCTCAACAAGAAATCGCATTGATCGTCGGTTCCGGACCAGGGCTCAGTGCGTCGCTGGCAAGGCTATTTAACAAAGAAGGCATGAAGGTGGCGTTGGCCGCACGCGACGCCAAGAAACTGGACGGCTTGGTCAAGGAGATCCACGGCCGGGCCTATGCATGCGACGCGAGCATTCCAAAGGATGTGGAAAACTTATTCGCTTCGGTTACCAACGATATCGGCGAGCCCAATCTGGTTGTGTACAACGCCAGCGGTCGGGTGCGCGGTCCCATCACCGAACTCGATCCGGAAGAGGTGCGTAAAACCATTATGATAACCTGTTACGGCGGATTCCTCGTCGGACAGGCGGCGGCGAAACGCATGATCAAGGCCGGCAGCGGAACGATTCTATTCACCGGCGCCTCCGCGAGTATTAAAGGCTTTGCCAACTCTGCCGCCTTCGGTATGGGGAAGATGGGGCTAAGCGGCCTGGTGCAAAGCATGGCGCGAGAACTGCAGCCGCAGAATATTCACGTCGCTCAGGTGGTGATCGACGGCGGCATATACGAGCCGACCCGCCGTCCGGAGCGTCTTACCTCGCGCGGGCCCGATGGCAGCCTCGATCCCGATGCCATCGCGCAAACCTATCTGCACCTGCACCGCCAGCATCGCAGCACCTGGGCGTCTCATATCGAATTGCGGCCATGGTCGGAAAAGTTTTAGATTGTATTCGCGCGCCTGAGCATGGCGCGCAGTCGTTGAACATTGGACGTTGAACAGTGAACTGGCGCGGGGCTTTGATCGGTTTGAAGCAGCGGTTTCTCAGCCGCTGCATCACAGGCGAGAGCACCAGAGGCGCGACATGAACCTGCCCCTTGCTCAGGCCGATGCCAAGACTGCAGCGGAAGTGCGCGATTGGTTGGACCGCTTTGCCGCCTGCGTGCGCGAAGTGGATTATGCGGCGGCGCGTCCGTTCTGGCACCCTGACGTGGTGATTTTCGGCACCTACCAGGAACTGGTTAGGGGCCTGGCGGCATGGACTGAGCGGCAGTGGAACAATGTCTGGCCCCGCACGGCGGATTTCCGCTTCGAACTTGCAAACACCACGGTCTTGGCTTCGCCGGACGGCGCCATGGCGGTTGCCATCGCTCCCTGGAACAGCACCGGCTTCAATGAGAACGGAGCGCCCTTCGACCGCCCCGGCCGCGCCACCATCGTGCTAGCGCGGCAAACAGACGGCCGCTGGCTCGGCTTGCATTCACATATGTCGCTCGCGCGTGGGGTGTCACAGGATAGCTACGGAAAACGGCCCGTGAAGTCACGCTAAACTGCCGAGCTTCTAGCGGAAGATTTTGTCGAATGTGCTGATCAGCTCATTGTAACGCGGCGCCCACTTGTCGACCGACAACACGTGGATGCGCCCCGGCGGTTTCTGTGCGAAGCGCCACTCCATGTCTTTGCGCGCCGGAAGGCGATTCTGTCGAGCCAGGATTTCCTGCGCTTCGCGCGTAAAGAGAAAATCGGCGAACAGGGCAGCGGCGTGGGGGTGAGGAGCATACTTCGCGACCCAGAGGCCGCTGGGATCCTTGATGAGCAGCGGGTCGGGGATAACATAATCGATCGGCGCGCCGAGCTGTTTTTGATTTTCGATCTGGTAATGTAAGGCATCGATCAAAACGTTAAACTCCCCCGCGCTCATCTGCTGCACGAGCAACGAGCTGCCCTGCTGGACCCGCAAATCCTGGGTTGCCAGCCGGCGGGCAAACGCAAGCCCTTGGTCCTCTCCCATGGTATCGATCACGGCGGCCAACCATTCGTAGCCGGCCGCTTCGAGCCCTATCTGACCTTTCCACTTCGCATGCAATAGTTCTTCATAAGACCTGGGTTGTTGGCCTTTCGGCACGGCTCGATAGTTGTAGCCGATCACCAGGGCATAGGTGAACGGCGCGACCCGGTAGCCGTCGGCATCTCTAAATCCGTCGCGGAGTTCATTGCGAACGGGGCTCATGTTGCGGGCGACTATACCGGCCTTCATCAACGCGACATGGGAAGTGCTCGTGCCGCCGAGTACGTCGAACTTGTTGAGGCCCGCACGGTGCTCGGTTACCACGCGATTGACCAGACGCCCGCCGCCGGCCCGGGTCTGCTTAATCTCGATAAAAGGATAATGTTTGCGAAACGCGTCAATGAGGAGTTTCGAATGCTCGCCCGGCAAGGTAGCGTACCATTCCACCAGGCGTTCGCTTTGGGCGCCTTTGATGAGCGCGGCATGTCTTTCATCAGTAGGGAGGGCGTTTAACTTTGTCAGGAGGGGGTCTGCCGCTTGTTGGGCCAATGCTACGGCGGCGCAGCATGAGAATGCCAGCGTTAGAAAAAGCGCGCTCCATCCGTTGGCTTTCATGAAATGTCCCCTTTAAAAATTGCTCCTATTGAACCCGGATTCCGCAGTTGCGCTCGACAGGAAGCGCGAGGCGCAATCCTTCCATAGCAAAGTCGATGGGTTTCTGCCTGACAGGTGATTCGATGCGTCATCGCCTTCACCTCTAATCCTCCTCCAACTCCGGATAGCGCCGAAAAATCCCTTGCTGGTTGAACGGCAGGCGCCGCGATGAGGATAAATAGGCGGCGATGCGCGGGCGCGCCATAACGCGGTCATGTAAGTCTATCACCCGCGGGTGATGCGGTTCGAGTTTCGCCATTGTCTTTGGAAAAGCGTAGCGCAGGCCCTCGACCATCTGGAACAGCGATAGGTCGACGTAGGAAACTTTTTTGCCGAAGATGAAATCGCCGCCTATGGCATTGGCGTTGAGAATCTTTTCAAAGTAGCCGAGAAATTTGGGCATTCGGTTGGCCGTAAAAATCGCGGCGCGTTTTTTGGCCTCGGCGGTCTGCTCCTCGTAGTATAGAGCGTTGCCCAGGGGATGATGGGTGTCGTGGGCTTCGTGCAGCCAATCGGCGATCGTCAGTTGCAGCTGGTGCGCCCAGCGCCGGCTCGATTCGTTTTTCGGCACGAGATTGAGCCGGGGCGCAAGGAACTCGAGGATGTTGGCGGTCTGCGAGAGCAGGAGCTTGCCGACTTTCAAAAACGGCGGGGCAAACGGCGGTCGTTCCAGGGACGGGTCTTCAAGCATCTTCATGAGCCCTGGACGGCCGAATTTCGGATCGCGCGCGACATCGACATAATCCGCGCCGGTATCTTCCAGTGGCAGCCGAATGAACTCGCCCCGGCCTTGGATGGATGGTTGATAGTAGAGTTCATAACGCATAGGAGTTCTCCTGAAGTTGGCATTCAAACGTCGCCAGACTTGCATAAATGGAGAAGTTGCTCAACCAAACAAGTTCCCTTTTTGCCCGTCAGCCTTGAGCCCTTCAATTCGCCATGACTATTGCGACTGTTCATGTTATTCCACTTAAGCGAAAGGGGGGCCTATGAGTTGGCAAGTCGCTGAAGAGCCTGAGGCGCCGACGCCGCCTGCCTGCGAGGCGCTCGCGGCGGTGATCGTGCCGCGTCCCCGGGATATTGGCGGATTCGAAGTGCGCCGTGTGTTGCCGGCGGCAGAGCAGCGAAGCGTCGGGCCTTTCGTGTTCTTCGACCAGATGGGACCGGCCGAGTTGGCGCCCGGCGCAGGCATCGACGTGCGACCTCATCCGCACATCGGTCTCGCCACGGTGACCTATTTGTTCGCCGGAACCATCGTTCATCGCGACAGTCTCGGCAGCGTGCAGTCCATCGAACCCGGCGCTGTCAACTGGATGACCGCGGGCCGCGGCATCGTGCACTCGGAACGCTCCGATAGCGAGCTCAGAAAGCGGCGCCAAAAACTCTACGGCATCCAAATTTGGGTCGCGCTGCCGACGCAGCACGAGGAAACCGACCCTGACTTCACCCATTACGCCGCCGATTCGCTGCCTGAGATCGAAGGCGAAGGAAAAACAGTCCGTGTTATTGCCGGTTCGCTGTTTGGCACGGCGTCGCCGGTGAAGACATTTTCAGACCTGTTTTATGGCGATGCGATATGTCAAGCGGGAGCTTCACTCTCAGTTGGTAACGAGCACCGAGAGCGCGCGATTTACCTCCTCGAAGGAAATGTCGAGATCGCCGGGCAGGCCTTCGAGCCGGGACGGCTTCTGGTTTTCTCGTCCGGCGATAAAATCACCGTCACGGCAACGTCGCCGGTCCGGATGCTAGTGTTCGGCGGCGAGCCGCTCGACGGCCCACGCCACCTCTGGTGGAACTTCGTCTCGAGTTCGCGGCAGCGTATCGAGGAGGCAAAGGCCGACTGGAAAGCCGGTCGCTTTGCGCCGGTGCCCGGCGACGCCGAGTTTATTCCGCTGCCTGAATGATCAGGCAGTGGTCGCACTGACATAGGGAATCGTTGTAAATGACAATATGGAAGGAGAAAGCGATGCTCGAACTCTATCATGGGACCACGTCGGTGTGCGCGCAGAAGGCGCGGCTGACCCTGGCGGAAAAGGGCCTGGAATGGGAAAGCCACCTGATGGCCTTGAACGGCGATCAGCTCGACCCGGCCTATCTCAAGCTCAACTCGAACGGCGTGGTGCCGACCCTCGTCCATGACGGCAACGTCATCGTCGAATCCACCGTCATCATGCATTACCTCGACGACGTCTTTCCCGCGCCACCCTTGATGCCGCGCCATCCGTTGGACCGGACGCGGGCGCATCTGTTTATGAAGCTGATGGATGAATACATCCATCCCGCCTGCATCGTTTTCACTTTCGCCACGGCCAATCGCGCGCCGCTCGCCAGCCTGTCGAAGGAGCAGCGTGACGCTCAGCTCGCCAAAGCGCCGCTCAAGCGCCAGTCGGAATACAAGCGCGCGGCGGTGGAGGAAGGTCTCGGTTCGGCGATGGGCAAGGAAGCAACCAAGAGCTTCGCGAAGCTGATCAAATGGGTCGAGGATTCAACCGAGCGGGGCCCGTGGCTCGCCGGGCCAGACTTCTCTCTTGCCGATATCGCGGCAACCCCTTACATGGTGCGGCTCGAAATGTTGAAGCTCTCGCACATGTGGGACGACAAGCCCGGCGTCGCTCAATGGTGGAAGCGCGTCAAAAGCCGGCCGTCCTACGAGGCCGCGGTCACGAAGTGGCTCCGCCCCGAAGATATCGCGCGCTACGAGAAAATCGCCGATCCGTGGCCCAGCATCGGCAATAACCTCGCGTAACAGGAGGGCCAGAAGACGGGGCGGGTGAATTCGGTCATTTCGACCATGATGGTACCAACAATTTTTTCAAACGGTCGATGGTCTCCGGCGGTTGGGTCATGACTTCTTTGACGATGGCTTCCAACTCCTCGCCGCTGATGGGGTCGAGCTCGAATTTTTTCTTCTTAACATCGTCTAGAAAGACCGGATCTTTGAGCATCTTTTCAAAGGCGTCGCGCAGAACCTTGACCCGATCCGGCGGCGTCCCCGGCGAAGTGAAGATGGGTCTGCCTAGGCTGCCGTTGGCGAGGATCACCGTAGCCAGCCGTCGTCCGCTTTCCGCCGTCTTGTAATGGTCCATGATCTCATGCAGCGTCGGCACCTCGGCCAGGCGCGCGTCTCGTTTGCGCCCCGTTTGAAAAGGGTTAAAGACAAACCCTTTCTTTTTCCAAGTAATATAAGGCTCGCGGGCGAAATACGTCTCAATCGTAAAAGTCCTGCAGACGATCTCGCCGCGCTCGATAGCAAGATCGAGTTCGGGCCCTCCCGGATAACCCAATACAGAGTGAATTTTCAGCGGCGGTACGATTTCTTCGAGCAGGCGCGACACCATGTAGTCCGTTCCCGAGGTGCCGGTGCTGCCGCACCTGATAGGTTCTTTCGCATTGCGCATATCCTCGATGGATTTGTAGCGCGTATCGACGCGCATGGTCATCTGAGATTC
Organism: Binatia bacterium; assembly: GCA_036555515.1. Lineage (GTDB taxonomy): Bacteria > Desulfobacterota > Binatia > UBA9968 > UBA9968 > DATACQ01. The sequence goes on along the minus strand of DATBLC010000211.1, from coordinate 1,928 downwards.
GCTCTTGACCGGTGAGCCGATCCAGACAAACTTCGCCCAGTCATATTTGACCTCCGGCCGCCCCACGAGCTGGTCCATGTACACGCCCGGCAGGATGGATCCGATGATGGTCAAACCATCGGGCTTGGCCACGTTGTACATGTAATTGGTGGCGATCTTGTGGCCCGCGCCGGGCATGTTTTGTGCGAGGGTCTCGGGGTTGCCCGGGATGTGCCTGCCAATGTGAGCGGCAACCGTGCGCGCCCAGAGGTCGTAAAGCGATCCCGCCGTGGTTCCGACAAGGACCTTGAGGGTCTTTCCTTTATAGAAGGGCTCGCTTTGCGCGCCCGCGAGAGAAACAGCGGATAGGATGCAGAAAATGATGCAGAGGAGGAGAAGGGCGCCGATTGCACCAGCCGGTTTCTTCATACATTCTCCTGTGAATTACAAAGAGGCTCCAACCGGAAACGCTTGCGCATGAGCTACCGCAGAACCGTTCGTGAAGTCAAGCGCCCGCCAGCGATGGTCAAGCGCGCAAAAAAAGTATATTGTCGAGCGCTGATACCTGGCGCAGACCTGGTGGCGATTGCAGGCGGTGATAAAAATATTGGCTCAGAGGCACCGTCTTCTGATTAGATTGAACCCGGATTCCGCAGTTGCGCTCAGCACTAAGCGCGAGGCGGAACCCTTCCGTAGCAAAGTCTCAGCCGAAGGCTGATCCGCCTGTGGCGGAGATGCCGTCTGCCTCTGAACAAACATCGATCAGCGGTGCTTGGATGGAACGTTAAAGCTCGTGGCAGCGAAGTGCGTAAGCGCGAAATGACTTTGAGATTTCACAGTTGGACGCCTTCGCTACTCCAGTGTTCCACCTCGCTTCCGGGCTCCTCAGTTTAACTGCGGAATCCGGGTTGAATGCGCTACCACGGCCAATTTGCGCTGAAGTTGAACACCGACGAGGACCGCGCGTGATAAACTCAGTCCACACAACGAGAACCGGGGAGGATATCCAGTGAAAGCAGAAATCGCCAGAAAAACCACGCAGACAAAAAATCGCCGGCCCGATAAGTTACGGATCGACCAGCCGGAGAATCTCGGCAAACCGCAAATGAAGTGGGGCAGCGATGTCGTGGCCGAAGTAACTCGCAGGCTCGACCTCAAATACATTGCTCTGGTGCCCGGCGCCAGCTATCGCGGCTTTCACGACAGCGTCGTTAATTATCTCGGCAACGACAATCCGCAGATGGTCATCTGCCTGCATGAAGAGCACGCGGTCTCGATCGCCGACGGCTATGGCAAGGTGACCGAGGAGCCGATGGCTGTGGCATTGCACGCCAACGTCGGGCTCATGCACGCGAGCATGCCGATCTTCAACGCCTGGTGCGATCGCACGCCGATGATTATCTTCGGCGCCACCGGTCCGGTGGACGCGCACAAACGGCGTCCGTGGATCGACTGGATCCACACTGCGAAGGATCAGGCCGCGATGATTCGCCACTACACCAAATGGGACGATCAGCCGGCATCGCCGCAGGCGGCGGTGGAGTCGGTGCTGCGCGCCAACCAGATCGCGCGCAGCGCTCCCCACGGGCCGGTTTACGTTTGTCTCGACGTCGGCCTGCAGGAGGAACCGCTTGCGGAGAATGTCTCGATTCCCGATCCGGCGCGCTTCGCCCCGGCGCCGTCGCCCGCGGTGCCGCATGCATCCTTGCTGAAGGCGTTAAGAGCCATCGACAAGGCAAAGTTTCCGTTGATTCTCATGGGCCGCGTTTCGCGCAAGCAGAGCGATTGGGATCGGCGCGTCCGCTTCGCCGAAACGATCGGCGCCGTGGTGCTGACCAGCACCAACGATGGAGCGTCTTTTCCGACCACGCATCCGCTGCATCTCGCCGCACCCTGTTTGCGCCCGAGCAAAGCTGCGACAGCGCTGATCGAGAAGGCGGATCTGATTA
>DATBLC010000210.1:0-21718 GCA_036555515.1 Binatia bacterium | reverse complement strand
AAACCGGGCGACATTTTTCCAGAGCCCCGGCTTCACCTCCGGCCATATAGGCAAGCCGGCGCTCCTCCGCGCCTTTCTGGCCGCCGCTCATGGGCACGTCGATCACTTCGACTCCATTGCCACTACACAGCGCAGCAATTTTTCGTACCGTCCCAGGAAGAATCGTGCTGTGAATCGCCACGATCGAGCCCGTTCGCGCGCCGTGAATCACCCCATGCTCCCCGGTAACGACCCGCTCCGCTTGGGCATCGTCGACGACTGCGATTTCTATGATATCGCTTTTTTCCGCAACTTCGCGGGCCGATGGGACGACCGTGGCGCCGAGCGAAGCCAGCTCTTTGCACGGCTCTTCGCGCAGATCGCAAACCGTCAGCTCGAAGCCGGCTCTGGCGATATTCGCGGCCATGGGCTTTCCCATCGCGCCGAGGCCTATAAAGCCAATCTTAGGTTTCATAAGTTCTCTTACCTAAAGAGCTGCACGTCAAACAAGGACTTAGCCAGCCCCCGGCAAAGGAGCGGCTCCTCCCTGTGACTTGAGTTTTGCTATTAACTAAACGGCCCCGGAATTGACAAGGCTGCGGCACCGATCAAGTCCGAAAACCGTTATCCTCCTGCTATCCCAACATGTCAACAATCGGCTAGCTACGAAACACCCGGCGCGACAGCAAACTTCACCTTTTCTTTCGCCTTGCGGGTAGCGGTTCAGTTCCGGAAGGATCTCTCACTTCGGCCGGGAAGACAAGTTGCGTATTCGAGCTGTCATTCCGAGTCCTTCGCTAAGACTTTAGGAAAAACTCCGCGAGGGATCTTTCCCGATGATAGGGCTAATGGCGAATGGAAAATGAATCACTACTGCCTTGCGAGAGGAGTTGCATCTAAATCCTTCGTGACTTACTGTCCGGAAAGGCCGGGGGGAAATCACGGAGATTGACAGCTATGCGACTACGCAAGTGGGGCCAAGCTTTGTTTTGCTTTCTATTCGTCATCGGGCTCGCAACGAGGGCGGAAGCCGTTCGGCTTAGAGTATCCGTTCCCGTCCACGGGGTCTCGCACGTAGCGTTCTACGCCGCCAAGGAAAAGGGTTACTTCCAGGAAGAAGGTCTGGATGTAGAGGTGATCCTGATGAGCGGCGCCATCGGTATTCGAGCGCTGATTGCCGGCGATGTCGACGCGAGCACGGTTGGCGGATCGGCCCTCCCGCCGATCCTTCGCGGCGCTCCCCTGCGAATGATTTTCATCAGTTTCGATAAACCCACCCACTGGCTTTATGCAAAGCCTGACATCCGCGCTGTGAAAGACCTCAAAGGCAGAAAAGTAGCCGTCGACGGCTTGGGGGGCACCTTGGAATCTCTTCTTCGGTCGGTGTTAGAAAAAAACGGCCTCGAAGCAGGCAGGGACGTGCCGATTCTGGCCATCGGGCCGCCCCCGGGCCGCTTCGCGGCCCTGACCAGCGGAGCGATTGACGCCACCCTGTTTACGTTCCCGCTCAACTTCAGGGCCGAAGAGGCAGGCTTCCGCGAACTCGTGAACTTCGTGAAGCAAGACATCGTATCGCTCACCGGGAGCATCGTCGTTCGTGAAGCGTCCGATGCCGGGCTGGTCGAAAAACTGGTTCGCGGAGCCGTGAAAGGCCATCTTTACGCCAGAAACAATCGCTCCGGCACCATTCCGATTCTGTCCCGCACTCTGAAAATCAAGGAAGACGTGGCAACCAGAATCTACGATGCCGCTTTGCCCGGTATGGTCGCAGACGGTAGCATCAACGAAGAAACTCAGAGAAGAGTCATCGACGACACGCGCAAATCCCTCGGCGTGAAGGAAGCAGTTGCGGCGGACAAGGTTTTTAGATTTTCGCTGGTCGACAAAATCAACGCCGAGCTCAAAGTCCAGGGTTGGAAACCGGCGCCGTAAGCGGCAGCCAAAAAGCCCGCGAGAAAAGGAAGCATATGTTAAGCCCCGAAGAAAATGAACTCGTCACCAGAACCGGAGCCGGCACTCCCATGGGCGCGGTGATGCGGAGATACTGGATGCCCGCAGCGCTCGCCTCGGAACTGCCGCAGCCCGATTGTCCGCCCATTCGGGTCAAGCTGCTCGGGGAGAAACTGGTGGCCTTTCGCGACACGGAGGGGCGGGTTGGGCTGATCGATGAATTCTGCGCGCATCGGAGGGCCTCGCTCTTTTTGGGCCGGAACGAAGAGAGTGGATTGCGCTGTGTTTATCATGGCTGGAAGTACGACACGAAAGGCAGCTGCCTGGATATGCCGAACGAACCGGAGGAAACGAATTTCAAGCACGCAGTTCGGTTGAAGGCGTATCCTACCGCAGAGATAGGGGGACTGATCTGGGCCTACATGGGCTCTCCGGAGAAGGTTCCGCCGTTGCCCAAATTTGAATGGACGCAAGTGCCGGAGAATTTCCGCCACTTGTCGAAGATGTGGCAGGAGTGCAATTGGCTGCAAGCTCTCGAAGGCGCCATCGACAACGCGCATGCAGCGTTCCTGCACCGGGCCTTGACGGACAAGACCACGAGAGCCGGCCTCAGAGGGTATTGGGAGAACTCGCAGGCGCCGCGGCTGGATGTCCACCTAACCGACTACGGATTCATGTATACAGCAACCAGGGCTTTGCCCGGGCGGGAGAACTATGTGCGCGCGTATCAGTACGTGATGCCTTTTCATCAGTTTTTCCCGTCTCAGATCGCCCACAGCGGCAGCGCTGCAAAATTGAAAAAGCCGACAGTCCGCGGCCACATGTTTGTCCCGATGGACGACGAGAACTGCATGGTCTACAACTGGACGTACACGTTTGACGATCAACCGCTGACGGAGGCGGACAGCGAACAGTTGGGTCGTCACATTGGCAGCGCTCCGGAAGAGCTGACAGCTGATTTTCGCAAACTGCGAAACCGAGACAACGACTGGCTGATCGATCGGCAGGTCCAGAAGGCTGAGACCTATACCGGGATCGAAGGCATTACCACACAGGACCACGCTATCCAGGAAAGCATGGGGCCGATTGTCGACCGAAGCCGGGAGCGCCTTGGGAGCACCGATAAGGCCATCGTCGCAGGTCGCCGCCTACTGCTCCAGGCCGCAAAAACGGTGCTTGAGGGCGGCGATCCGCCGGGGATCGATACAAGCTACTATTCAATCCGCGCCGTAGAGCGAGTGCTGCCGGACGGCGTCGATTACCTCGAGGCGCTGAAGGCGGAGGTCAATCCCACAGGTCGATGATCAGATCTCCTTGCCCGCAGCCGAATAAAGGCCCCGGATCGGACCGGTGTAACCCATCGATTAAGCGATTGCCTACGGCCGGTTCAAAGTTCAGGGTTTAAAGGTTCAAGGACCGCGGATGAAAACTCGGTCAGATCGTTCGAAGCCGTTCAACTGCTGCCTTCGACTCGCTTCGCGGCGCTCAGGAGAGACTCGCTGCGGACGTGCGCCAACGCGAAGCGGCTACAGAGCTTGGCCTCAATATTATCTGGATGAATTAAGCGGAGGGCGCTCGCCAGTCAGGTCCTTAGCAGTGCGCGCAAGCAAAAAAAGAGGAACGATCACTTTCCCGGGTCGGACCAAGGGAGTTCGCTCGACAGTGCTCAACGGCGGTGGCTGTCGCATCGATATGCGTCCCGAACCAGTGGCCTCGTCCATCGTGCAAGCGGTAGCAACCGAGGATGGCGCCATTGGGTTCGCCAGTCATTTCCTGGCGGCGTTGCGCACCAAGACACTCGCCGTAGCTCGCGCGGAGGCCGGGCCCTATGTGCTGCCGACTGTCGAGCAAGCGCCCCATGGCAATTACCCGCTGGCGCGCAGGTTGTTTATTTACATTAACCGACCTCCTGGCGCAGCAGTGGCTCCGGTCTGCGCGAGTTCTTGCGCTTCATCTGCTCCGAGCAAGGACAGGAAATCGCCGCGCGAGACGGAAATTTTCCGCTCAACGCGGCGCTCGCGTCGCGCGAATGCGCGATCGTTGAGTGAAGCCCATCGCGGGAATCTTCCGCCCAAACGGGGGACGTTGTTGGAGAGTATCCGATGAAGGAAAATGGAGAGTTGCCTGCTTATCAAAAATTGCAGCGGGAACAGCCTCTCGCTGAATATGGTCTATCGTACTTCGATGAGTTGGTAAGTGAGTATCGAATATTGTCACTGAAGAACATCGATTCAGAGGCAAAAGCTCGAGCGGATGAAATTTTACAAAAGCAGGCGCTAACATGGGGAGATATATACACCTTTGAAATAGCCATTCTGAAGCTCCAACCTATCGAAAGCCTCCGTCGCCGCGCGTGGACTTTGCGGGAGAAATACCGTGCTATGGCCGGTGAACAGGGCTATGACGCTTATTTGAAATCAAATCCACCCGATCCAAAGGATTCGGGCGAGGCAGAATTGAGGGCGGATCTTATCCAACTTCTCAATAACTTCCATTGGCAATATACGGTTACTATGGCAGCCGAACGCATGCGTGGGCGACTATCGAAGTGGATTGTCGGTTTGACGGGGCTGGTCGTAGCCGTGTTTGTAGCGATCGCGATTTATATTACCGCCTTTGAGGTACAAGTTACGACTCCCACCATTGTCATCGTTATTTTCATGGGCACATTAGGCGGATTTGTGAGCACGCAGCTCCGGCTCCAGAGTAGCCCGAGCCAAGGTGAACCAATTGAAAATCTTGCGAGATTAGATCATGGCTGGCTTGGCATCTTAGTGTCACCGATTAGTGGAGCGATCTTTGCGGTTGTACTCTACATGCTCTTTGCCGGAAGTTTTCTGGAGGGGAGTTTATTTCCTAAAATAGCCACGCCAGCGGAAGAGTATACTGGCGGAATTAACTTTGGTGAATTTGCGGTTGCAACTGGTCCCGAAACGGGGTTCGCGTATGCGAAATTAATTGTCTGGTCTTTTGTAGCCGGATTTGCGGAACGTTTCGTCCCGGACGCGCTGAGCAGAATCATCGCCACTAGGCCAACAGAGCAGCAATAACTTATGTTCGCACAGGGCAATCGCGGGGGCACCCATCGGACTTTCGCAGGTAGTCGGACCTTAAAGAATCTAGTATAGAAGGTTCTGACGAGGGTTGAGGTGGAGGCGGCGGAGGACCTAAAAAAACTCGTCGCTGAGAACCGTGACACTGTTCGTCGAATGCAAATCTGTGGCACCGTAAAGTTTCATCTGGTCTCTCCTTGAGTGGTGGGGGTTGGCTTCCCCACACGTTACGGCCTCTCGAAGGAGCCTGCTAGATGCTTATCAAATCTTTTTACCCATGACGTACGCGCGAACCAATTTTTCTATGTTGGGCCCTCTCTCTATCACTTCGGCACCACGGCGGTGATGTCGATCTCGAGCAACATGCCCTGAATCGCCAGTCCAGAGATAACCAGAAATGTATTGGCAGGAATAGGGCCGGCTTCTCCGTACTCTTCGCGGCGGCATTTGCCAACGTCGGCTTGATATCGGATATCGGTGACGTAGACCACCTGCTTAACCACGTCCGCCAAGGTCGCGCCATGCTTGGCAAGGAGACGCTTCATCTTGTCATAAGCATATTTGCACTGCAGGTAGGGATTACCGAGATGACGGATGCTTCCCTGTGGCTTGTCTTCGTCCTCGGCGCCAACGCCGGCGAAAAAAATCATCTTGCCGGGGCCGGTGACAGTCACAACTTCTGTAAATCTGCCCTTCGTCCATTCGGCGTAGTTATAGCGCTTCACCTCCAATGACTGCGCGTTTGCGCTCGGCTCGAAAAACCACAACACCAAAGCCACTGCCCAGACGATCTTGACCATGCTGGATTCCCTCCGTTCGTATATCTGCCACGGCGACAGGACACTCTGCGATCACCACAACGAGCCAACGTAGCAAAAGGCTTGGCGAAGCGTCAATGGATCTTGCGCTCTAACAATCCAACAGTCAGTTCCAATCGTTCAAGTAGTTCAATTGCTTTGCTCCGTTCAAGACGTTTATGCCGCGAACGGCTAAGAAGCCGTCGTTCCAGCCGTTCAAAACGTTCCAATCGTTCCATCGCTACGCTCCGTTAAAACGGCAATCGATCAATGCGTAAGCGGTTGCGGACGTTCTGTTTATTCCATGAAAAACGCTGCGGTCCGTCCGTGCTCAACTATATGGTCGTTCCAACCATCTCCATCTTTTGGGATTGATAAGTAAACAGCGAATTCGGATTCAACTCCATTCATCGCGAAGCGAACGATGTTACTGGGGCGGATACAGTTTGAGATCGAAGCGAAGCTTACGCAGTATCAGTGAATTGCTAATAACGGAAAACACCAATATCTTCTGGGAGGAAATACCGAAATACTGACACAGAGCACGGTCCGGCCCCACCGGCGCCGCATGCCCCGTGCCCTGTGTCAACGTAGCCCGCATGACTAGGTGCCCCACAGTACTCGCGCATGGAGCCCGGCTTGACCGATACCCGCGCCACTGAGAAATCAGGGAAAAAGCGGCGGCAGATTTTTTACGGCTGGTATATGGTCGCTGCGAGTATAGCGGCCAACACCATCTTCTCCGCGGCCTATTTCCAGGGCTTCGGCGTTCTCATCATTCCCATAGAACGCACCTTCGGCTGGGACCGTTGGGTCATTTCAGCCGCCATGTCGCTGCGCCAATTGGAGTCCGGTATTCTCAGTCCCGCTGTCGGCTTCCTCCTGGATCGCTTCAGTGCGCGCAAACTGATTTTCTGGAGCGCCGTCATCTCAGCTGTCGGCTTCCTCGGCCTCGGCTTCACCAACGGCATTGTAGCGTTTTTTCTCTTCTTCGTGGTGATTTCTTTGGGAGCATCCGGCGTCAGCCACGCGGTCACCTGGCCCGTGATCATCTCGCGGTGGTTCCGTCGCAACCGCGGCCTGGCCATTGGTCTTGCGGTAACAGGTCCCATCTTCGGCTCGCCTATCGTCATACTGAACGCGCAGATCGAGGAGGCGTACGGCTGGCGCGTCCTCCTTATCGGCTACGGCATTCTAGTCTTGATCGGCGTCACGCTACTCAGCATGCTGGTGCGCGACCGGCCGGAGTCCTACGGTTTGCGCCCTGACGGAGATCCGCCGGAGGATGGCGCCTCCACGGAACGCTCTACCGGCCCAGTGCCCTGCCGGCCGGATACCGGGCTCACGCTCCACGCGGTGCTCCGCACCAAGGAGTTCTGGCTGTTCACGAGCTACTTGTCGGGCACCTTCACCGTAAACTCCGCCTTCCAAGTCCACATGATTCCCTACTTTCAGCAAGACATCGGACTTACCGCGGCCTGGGCGGCCGTGGTCATGTCCATGGTTTTCATCATCAGCGGCATTGGGCGCGTGGGCGGCGGCTATCTGCTAGACAAGGTAGACTATCGCCTGGTTCTGGCAGTCGTGGCCGCGATGATGGGCTTTTCCCTGTTGTACCTCCAGGTGGTGGACGTCAATACTGTCTCGGGCACATTGCCCTTCGCGCTGATGTTCGGCGTCAGCTTCGGGTGCCTCGTTCCCATGCGTGGCGCTGTGGGCAGCATTATGTTCGGCACCCGGGCCATCGGAGGAGTCCTGGGCATTCTGCAGGGGGCTCCCGTTGCGGCGGGGGTCATCGGCCCCTTGGTCATGGGCATCATCTTCGACCTGAACGGGAACTACTCCGTCGCCATCTGGGGACTCATCATCATCAGCGCCCTCATGGTGCCGCTTTCCTTGGCCATGGCCTCCCCCGCCGAGTTGGCCAAGCGCATAGGGCAGCTGTGGACCAGGGATAGGGTTAGTTGACGCGGCAGCAGTTCAACAGTTCAACGCTTTAACGAACTTCCGAAGCCCGTTCCAGTCGTTCCAAATGTTCCAACGGTTCCAGCCGTGCGTTTTCGTGATCGTGATTCGTAATCGAATTAATACAGAAGCCAGGTTCAAATCGTTCAAGACGTTCAACCGCTGCGCTCCGATCAAGACTTTATTCGGGAACGGTCCGTTCCAAACGTTTCAATTGTTTCAGTGGTTCCATCGATTTAATACCGATTTCCGTTCAAATGGTTCGACGAACTCACCATTAGCGGAAATTTGTCGTTCAACGCGGACACATTTTCGTACGTCTCTGTACGAACGCGTGCTGTTCTCGCCGTCCTTCTGTCGTCTAATGCGCCATATCTGACTCTTTTGGACATTATAGCCGCCGATGTCACGTAGCATCTTGGAGGCATTGTCATTGCTGAAGGTATTCTTCACGGTGACCCGTGCGTCTTTTATTTCCAAGATCAGATTCGCTTCCCCAAGCGGCTGCCTTAGAGCGGCGGATAAGTGCTTCGATACTCATGGCAGCGCTGGCATTGGCTTCTCAAGGTTGCGGCAGCATTTCAAATGACCCTCACCGCGCGGTATCGCCAGCACGAATTTCAACTCCGGAGTCTCAAACTGGCAATCCTTCCACCGATAAGCCGCCTGAGCATACGTTTCTGCCTGAGATTCCTCCAATCGCCAAGGTTCCTTCCTCCCCGAAGACCGAACCGGCTCCGCCAATTGCAAACATCCCGCCACAGTCGCAGCCAACATTGATGGAGACCGGCCTGGCCTCGTGGTACGGACCACGATTTCACGGCAAACTCACTGCAAGCGGAGAAGCTTTTCACCAGGAAAAATTCACGGCTGCTCATCCAACTCTCCCATGGGGTAGCAGAGTAAGAGTCACCAATCTAGCCAATGGAAAATCAGTTGAAGTGCGGATTAATGATCGTGGACCGTATGGGAAAGGTCGCATCATTGATGTTTCCCGGGCGGCGGCAAGAGCCCTTGGCATGGTGAAATCGGGGATAACTACGGTCGAAATCGAATGGCTTCCTGATCCGGTGACATCCGACGAACTGCTCTTGGAAGCTAAACAAACGCAGTAGTCTGCGAGCCACGTCCGTTACTTCTGTTACATGTTAGGACCAAACGAATTCGGTTCCCACCGGTTTTTAATTAGCAACTGCTTGTTCGTCTGGACTCCTCGCAAAACACTCTGCCGCGATATGTGAAGCGATCGGCCCGGGGTGTTTGCGAGCTCTCTAACAACCACTTCTCACTTGAACTTCGGGCTAGAGCTCTTCCGCGTCATCATCGAACTCCTCCTCCAGGGGCCTTGCCCCCTCTCTAGTGTCCGTCAAAACCCGGGCTCCCTCAGGAGTCTTTCTTGACAGCATGGTTCTAGATGCGATAGATGCCATGGCGATATGCCGCGACGTGACGTGAGCCCGTTTTATCGAGTACGTTGGGAAACGGGTATTACGCAGTGACTTTCTCTTTATGCCGAGCGTATTAAACTGAGCAAGATATCTTTTCAATGGCGTCAGGCCCCGGGCTCCTGACCGGTGCAGGAGGTTGTGTCATGAAAAAGCTTGCCGTTACGGTCTTTTTTACCACTTTGATCTGTCTGTCGTTAGTCGGTCACGGATTTTCCCAGTCGTCTTTTTATCAAGGTAAGACAATTACGGTTATTCAGGGGCTTGAGCCAGGTGGCACCGGCGACCTGAGGCGTAAAGCGCTTTTTCCTTTCTTGCAAAAGCACATCCCGGGAAATCCGAAAATTATGTCCGAATACATGCCCGGCGGTGGGGGAAGAAAGGCGGCGAATTACATTTTCAGAACGGCGCGGCCTGATGGCCTAACCATTGGAGGCGTGTCAGCCCCAATGATCGCCAACGCAATTTTGGGCGCCGCGGGCATCCAATATGATATCGATAAGTTCACTTACCTGGGGTCGCCCGTCAGTGTTTTTAACTACATTTTTATCTCGCGAAAGGAAACGGGGCTAAATAACTTGGAAAAGCTCCGCTCGGCGGCGGGAGTGCGGATCGGGGCCCAAGAGGTGGGTCATGACATCTATATCACGGGTAGGCTGTTCGCTTACCTATTGACGATAAAAGAACCGACATTCGTTGTGGGCTACAGTGGGCCGGAAGTGGACCTGGCGTTGATGCGCGGCGAGCTCGACGCCAGAGCAACCAGCTTAGAAACGTTCGTGCAGCGAAACGCGGACTGGCTTGAAAAAGGACTCGTCGATTTGCAAGCGATCGTTGAGATCCCCAAAGGAAGCAGACCTGCGCAATTTGCGCGCCTGCCAGAGCTCGAAGATTTCGTCAAATCGGACAAGGATCGAAAACTGTTGATGCTCTACCGCGCTTTCAGGCTCGTGGGAACGCCTTACATCCTTCCTCCAGGAACGCCTAAGGCGCAGGTACAAGTGCTTCAAGAGGCCATGCGAAAAGCCTTCAAGGACCCAGAGTTCCACAGAGAATTTAAAAGGCTCGCCGGATTTGAGGTATCGCCGTTAATGCCCGAAGAACAGGAGAAAGCCATTCGCGAGTTACCCCGCGATCCGGAGGTGATCGAACTATTCAAAAAACTCGCGGGGCCAGATCCCTTACCAACCCGCTGATAGACCATAATTTAATCCGGATTCCGCAGTTGCGCTCGACAGGAAGCGCGAGACGCAACCCTTCCGTAGCAAAGTCTCAGCCGAAGGCTGATCCGCCTGTGGCGGAGATGCCGTCTGCTTTGAGCAGACATTGAGCAGCGGTGTTTCCACGGAACGTTAAAGCTCGTAACAACGAATGCGAAAGCGCAAAATGACTTTTACAGTTGGACGCCTTCGCTACTCCAGGGTTCCACCTTGCTTGCCGTCTCCTCAGTCTAACTGCGGAATCCGGGTTGAATAGATCGGCTTCGGGCTACTGTCATAGCGAGTCGGGAATTAGGGTCAAGATCTCGTTTTGCTTTATTTGCGGAGGCCATCTGAAACTTTGAGTCAATGGCCAATGGAGTGATCGAAGAACTTGACGAATTGGTGAACGAGCCAGAGTAGGAATCGGAGTTGGGGGATTTCCGGTCGAGTGGATGATCAAAACTGCACAACAACTTGGGCTTGAATCGACACTGCATTCGAGCGGTCGGCCGAAACGATTATGAAAGACTCTCGACCCCTTTGTATGTTGTGTACTATAAAGGCAAGCAAAAAAACCACAAGGTGAGGAAAAATGACAGACTACGCAAGCGGATTGGAAGACTGGAATTTGCCGCTGTAAACTGGGAGCTTTTTGCGCTCGATATACGGAATGGGATTCGTTTTCTAAAGAGTAAGGGAATCCAGAAGGTCATTCTAATTGATCATAGCGGCGGCGGTCCCAGCACGTCCTATTTTCAGGCGTTGGCCACCGGCGATCCACGTCACTCGCTCGAAGAGCGCTACAAGGATCACGATGGATACGTGAAGGCAGTGACCAAGGCCGCTAAAAAACTGGAGAAGCAGCGGTTCCCCTTAATACCCGACCGGTTCACTTTCCCAAGATCTTCTTCATCCGCTCGATCACCGCGGTCGGCTGCTGAATAACCTCTTTCGCCAACGCTTCGAGCTTTTCACCGCTCACTGGATTAATTTCCCATTGCCTTTTGTTAGCTTCCGCGGCAAATTCCGGATCCTTGAGCATTTTAGTGTAAGCGTCGCGCAGCAGTTTGACGCGGTCAGCGGGAATTCCCGGTGTCGCCAGTATCGGTCTGCCAAAGGCCCCAGGGCCCAAGATGACGCGCGCGAGCCTTCTCGTGGCTTCCGGCACCTTTTCAGCATTCATGAGCTCCCAGACTGTGGGTGTGTCCGGCAGTTTGTGATTTTTTTTGTCCCCTGTCTGGACGAGGATTCTGACAAATCCGTTCTTGGCCCACGTTCGACCTGGCTCACGGCCAAAAAACGCGCTGATCGTGGTGCCGCGGCAGTGTACCTCGTTTCTTTCCACCGCTACGTCCACGTCGGCCGCCCCTGGGTACCCAGTCACGACATCAATCTTAAGACTGAAAATCTCCGACAAGAGCTTCGGGATGTAGTACCCCGTACTGCCAACCCCCGTAGTGCCGCACCGCGGAGGCTGGGAAGGAGTGCGAAGATCCAAAAGCGCCTTGTAGGGCAAGTCCGATCTGATGAAAAGTAGCTCATCGTTTTCTTCGGGCGTTCCGATCCAGGTAAATTTGGCCCAGTCGAACTGAACCTCTTTCCGACCGAGAAGCTGCGCGAAATAAACGGGAGCAGTCACCGCTCCCAACGTGAGCCCGTCGGGTTTGGCCACGCTATAGACGTAGTTGGCCGCCGTCACCGAACCACCGCCGGGCATGTTTTGCACGATCACATCTGGGTTGCCGGGAATCTGCCTGGGCAGGTGCTGCGCGACGAGTCGAGCATAGAGATCGCTGGCGGCTCCCGCCGAAGCGCCAACGATAATCTTGATTTGCTTGCCCTTGTAAAAATCACTTTGCGCTTCAACAAACGAAGCGTGAGCGGCAAGTAAAAAAAAGAGGAAGACGCACGTGCGCATAGCTAAGACCTCCGCTTACGTTTAGGCGCATATTTGAGTTCAAATTTGGCTAACTCGCTCATCCCCGTCGCATCCCAAGGCAATTGGGGACCGCCGGTGAATGGTGTCTCCGCGTGCGCCTGCCTGAACTCGTCCCAAGCCACGATGTCTTTTTTGTTAAATTCTTGAAAGAACGACCACGCTGAAACTTTCAACACCTGATCCGGTAGAAATGTATACCATGCAGCGCTTAAACCCAGATCTCTGTGTTCGGCCAATGTCAGCGCCCGGGGTAGCTGGCCTTTCATAGCCGAGAAAGGACCTTTAACCGCTCTGCGCGCCCGCTTGATTTCACTTATGGAATGAGGGGCTTCGAACTGTACCCAATCGACGCGGCCGGCTTTTTCATAGAGTCGGAGCCGCTTGAGCGTTTCCGCCATGCCTCCATTGATCGCGTTACGTGCGTAACACTGTGCCATGATGACAAAGTCGTGATCGACTTCATTCTTCGCATCAACGGCGATCCGGTAGCGCGCAACCGCATCATCGCGGGAAACGATGGAAATTCCCGCCGACATCGTGCGGCGCTTTTGTTCGAGGGGCTGATCATCGAGTCGCAATCCGGCGAGACCGGCTTCAATGCACTCCCGTACCAAGCGGCGGACCGCCATTATACCGCCGTGGCCCGTGTCACCGTCGAGGATGACGGGAATGTTCACGCTGCGTGCAATCCACTTGGCGAACCCAACGCACTCTGTCAATGACAAGATTCCCAGATCGGGAAGGCCGGTGTAGTTGCCGCCTGTAATGCTGGTGCCAACGAAACAAGCCTCGACACCGTTAGCTTCCATGATCTTGGCATGAAACGCATTGGGCGCGCCGAGTACCGCAAGCACCTTGCCGGGCCGACGTAGTAGCTTTCGGAGCTTCCGCCCAGGACTCACGGTGTTCATTCGGAGTAGCGCTGATAATAGCGCACCGCATTGTCCCAGAGGAGCTTCCGCATGTCGCTCTCTTTCAACTTCCAGCCGAGCACGGTTTCGACAGAGACTGGAAACCAACTTTCGCCGTGTGGGTAATCCGATCCGAACATCAGAATTTCACTCCCAAGCAGGTCCATCACGCTCTGAGTAATCGCTGCACCTTCGGAAATCTCGATGCTTTGAAAGTAGCGGCCGCTGGTGACATACTCGCGAATAGTTTGTTGTAAATGGGGCAATGCTTCGGGGCAAAGCTTCGTATGTTCTTCGAGGCGGTTGACCCAGGCAGGCAGCCAGCCATGACCCGCCTCCAACGTGCCGACGCGAATGTTTGGAAAGCGATCCATTATGCCAGCGCCGATAATCGCAGCCATGTTGCGCTGACCGCACCACGGGTGTGCCGCGGAGCGTTGCAGCCAGAGATTGTCCCACGAATCGAGTCCACCGGGCGCGTAAGGCGGCATGACTGTGAACGTGTGCAACGCGATGGCCAAATCATTATCGGCAGCGCTTTTCCAGATCGGTTCGAGGTCGGGATGATCCAGCGGAAATTGATATGGCGCATAGACAAAAACAGCGAGCGGCCAGGCTTGCCGCGCCGCTCTCTCGAGCTCCGCTAAGGACGTACTAACGTCGCGCGCAGTGACCACGATGACGCCTTTCAAACGACTGGGGAACGCTGCGCAATAATCCGCCATCCAGCGATGGTAAGCTTCATAAACGGCGGTTTCCAAGCCAACATCATCGATAGTTGTCCAAC
Organism: Binatia bacterium; assembly: GCA_036555515.1. Classification (GTDB taxonomy): domain Bacteria; phylum Desulfobacterota; class Binatia; order UBA9968; family UBA9968; genus DATACQ01. Next base: position 7,690 of record DATBLC010000210.1, on the reverse strand, counting down.
ACCCAAACCAACCAGAAGGCAGCATCAAATTGACGTCGACGCCTTCGGTGTCCATATCTCGGATACGCACCGCGGGATCACGCTCGCACAACGGGTTGGGTTTGCCGTGCTGGTGGCGTTTATAGCCGCTCATATATTCGGTTTTCCGCGTCGCTGTTTCAGCAGCGAGCCCAAGACGGCGCTTATACTTGCGCTCGCCCATGAGATAGGTGACGGCGCCCTCCTTGTTGCGAGTTTTATATTTTTCATATCGCGCCAGCAATGCGCGCGCCGAATCTGTAAGATAGGGGTCGAGCAGATCCGCATCGGGCCTAACATGAGTGTCGGCGTCGAAAATTTTATATCCGTTGCGCGCCATAGTTCCTCCGAGAGGTATGATCCCCCAGAGGCCTAAGGACTATCTCACCGAGCCATTATCTGTCAATAAATTCGCCGCGCTGCTCCAATCGTTCACGTCACGATTCCGCAACTATTCAAGTCCATACGTGACCCTACAGGCACACCGATGGGTCAGTCGGTTGCCGCTATTCAAAAAGCCCGGAGGCGCGTTAATCGCGTGCGGGGTGGGACTCGTCGGCTGGTGCTGCATTCGCTGAGCGGGGGAAGTGATGAAGAAACCTTTCCCTCTCCGGCGGAGTCCTGCCGAAGGAGAGGGTTGCAGAGCGGCGGTCTGGAGGTTAAGAAGTAAAAAATGAACCACCGTATACAGCGGTTCGACCAGTGCCGCGTTTGCCGCGCTCGCCAACGGCAGGGTGCATGCTATCTTCACGACCGCGCCCAATGACATGCAGGCGGTGGCGGCCGGTTTCAAGCCGTTGCTCGAACTGGGCGATCTCAACATCCCGTACGCCGGTAATTGCACCGCCGTCATGCGCCCTTACATTAAAAGCAGCCGGCCCGGATGCGAAGCTTTGTCGCCGGTATCACGGAGGCGATCGCGTATATCAAAAGGCGCCCAGGCGAAGCCAAGGGCATTTTGCAGAAGTACACGCGGGTTTCCGACAGCGCTATTTTGCAGCACACCTATGACTCCGAGATCCAATACATGGAGCCAGTGCCGCATAAGCCGGGCGAAGGGATTAAAACCATCCTCGGAGAATTGGGAGTAACGGGTCAGCCGGCGGAGACATTGATCGCCGAGTTTATCGACAACCGCTTTGTCAGGCAGCTGTCGGATGATGGTTTGCTGCGACAGATCTATCCCGGCGGGATACCGTCGCGCTGCGGATTGCAGCACGCCGCAGGCCCGCCGGTTCAACGGTATTTCGTCTCCATGAACGGTGCAGCTTTAAGAGGTAAAGAATGGCCCTGCCGCTTGTGACGATCGCGAAATTGATCGGACAACTCACGGTGCTGGTTCCAGCCGCGGAGAGTCTTCTGCGAAGCCTGCGCGGCACAGTGTCACAAATTCCCGCTAATCCATCCGCCGCCGAGCATCTTGACGACATGGAAAGGGCATTAAAGCTCCAAGTCGAGGTCACCGAGAATCTGACGAGTCAGTTGCACATGATTCAGTCGGCGCTCGGCGGAATTCAGAAATCTCTCAAATTCCTGACTTATACGATCATAGGCGTTGGAATGCTCGCGGTTGTGGCAATCGCGATTGCGCTCTCTAAATAAGCGCGTGATAGCCATGATAGCTGCGGTTCTGCTGCGACAGGGAGTAAAATTCAACGCGAAGCGCACGAAAGAACTGGGGTCCTGGGTCAGAGATTGAGCTGCCCCGGATTTTCCGGACAGTCAATTTAATTAGGCGGTAGCCGTAAACCATTGCGAGACCCTCACATGAAAATAGGTCGTTGTTATCTATCTTGGATTGTTGCCATTGCCATTTGTCTTCAGGTCGTTGCCGTGCGCGGTTCCGAATGGAAAGACAGAGGCGAAGCCGAAGGCAAGCTCACTTGGTACGCGTCGTTGGGCGCGACGGACGCGCGTCGGATTATCGATCGCTTTAAAGAGCTGTATCCCAGGATCGACGCGCAGTTTTATCGTGCCGGCGACGCGCAGTTAATGGAGCGCATACTAGCCGAAGCGCGCGCCGGAAAGTATGACTGGGACGTGGTCAGCACCACCGGATTTTACGCCTATAATCTCAAGAAGCGTGGGATGTTAGCGGCCTACGATTCCCCGGAAAGAAAATTTATTCGGGCGGGCCATAAGGATCCGCAGGCGGCGTGGACGTCGATTTACACAAACTATACCGTGCTCGGGTACAATAGCCGGTTGGTTACCCAGGACAATGTGCCCAAGTCCCATGCTGACTTGCTCAAGCCCATTTGGAAGAACCAGGTGGGCATTGTGCAGACCGGATACGAATGGTTTGCGGTTATGCTACAGGGGATGGGGCAGGAAAAGGGGATTGCATTCATGCGCGCGCTCGCCAAGCAGCAGCCGCAGCTGCGCAACGGCCGGACATTGCTAGCCCAGCTGGTTAGTGCCGGAGAGGTCAATTCGGCATTGGCTGCGTATTCGCAAAACTTTGAGAATCTCAAACGCGACGGCGCGCCGGTGGACTGGGTGCCATTGGACCCGGTCTACGGCAATTTAAATCCGATGGGACTTTCGGCGCGGGCGCCGCATTCGAACGCGGGCAAGCTATTCATCGATTTTGTCTTGTCCAAGGCGGGCCAGGAAACTATCCGCGCCCAGCGGCGCGTGCCCGACCGGATTGACGTGCTGCCCGACCCACCCAAACTGGCCCAGGGCTTATCCGCGGTGTTCACGGCCGATGAAGTTTATGCCAACTTCGATCGATACGTGAAGCTGTTTCAGGATACGTTCGGGAGCAAGTAGCGAGTGGTTACAGGATTTCCGCAAAACCATTTTGATCGTCGCGGTCATTCAAGGAAATCATTGTCGTAGACCGACGGGTCAGTCGGTTGCCGCTAGTCGATGAACCAGCAGACTATTCTGCCTTTGAAACAATTCTCGGTAAAGCATCCGATTCAGCCCGAAACGGCCGCGGACAAGACTCGGCGAACCGTTTTGTATGCACTTTTCTAAACGCCGACACTTCGGCGTGTGCCGATAAGTCGGCAGCCCCCGTTCGTCAGTATTTCCTTAATCCAGAATCGACTTGGTCGTAACTCATTGATTTTTTGCAGTTTGTCTGCACCGCTTTTGACCTGGAGATCTTGGTATAAGCTTTGCCTTACAAATGAGAATCGAAATCCTGGCGTTGCCGGGCCAGGGAGAAGTGTTGGCTGGGACGCATCGGCTTCGAGCTCAACTGGGAGAAAGCGTGAATGACCAAAAAGCCGCTATAGACGAAACTCGCAGAAGTAAGAGAACGATGAGTAAATACGCCAGGGAAGTGACAGAGAAGGATTTCGATCAAATTGTCTCGCAGTCAAAGACGCCGGTGCTGGTCGACTTCTGAGCGGAATGGTGCGGACCATGTCGCACGCTTGCGCCGATCGTTGAATACGTCGCCGAGCACTACGCGGGGGCTGTAGGGGTGTTCAAGTTGAATGTGGATGACTGTCCAGTAGTCAGCCAGCGCTACGGCATTCAAGGGATACCAACCTTAATACTGTTCCACGATGGAGTAGAGAACGAGCGCATCGTTGGCGTGGTAAACCAACAGAAGATCTCAAGCACGCTCGACAGATATATTAGCGCCTCAAGGTTAGAAAGACCGAAGCATGAAGTGAAAAGGAGTCCCATCTAACACCGCCCGTGATGATTCGAGTGACGCACAGATCAGAAGGCTGGCTTTGTCAGCCTCACAATCTTTTATACCTTGAAAACTTTCACAGGCGGAGGGAAATAGGCTCCTGAATGGAGAAGAATGATGAAATGCCAGCGATGTTTTACAAATGAAGCCAACTATCGGGTCTACTCTGATATTCTAGACTTGAAAGTATGTGTCCCTTGCGCCAAAGAGGCGGGCAGACTGGGAATTTCGGCGGAAGTGCTTCATTCCAACCTCGGGATGAAATCGCACCCGGTTTTGTGCGCGCAAGAGTGACTTGCTGATCATTCCAGGCGAGAGCGGCTAGAAACTAACGCAGTTTATTGCGCTTGAACCACCTGTCTTTCCAATAGTAGAGTCAAATTAGTGCGACACCGTGAAAGCTTGTCACAACATCGGAGAGCAAAGAGTCTCCTGAATAACGCCTGCGCTTTGGTGACAGATGATACCGAAGCAGCGATTGGGGCAGCGGGCGGTCGTCATCGGAGGAAGCATCGCGGGTCTGGGCGCGGCACGCGTGCTTGCGGACCATTTCGACGAAGTGGTGGTTCTTGAGCGCGACCGGCTAGAGGCGCGTCCTGCACCGCGCAAGTCGATTCCGCAGGGCAGCCACCTGCATGCGCTACTCGCTGGGGGCGAGCGCATTTTATCGACTCTGTACCCAGGATTCACAGATCGGCTGAGCGCTCTTGGCGCGATCCGCTACCGGATCGGCATCGACACCGAAGTTCATTTCCCGGACGGCCGGGCGTACACGTTGTTCGGCCGGCTCGAGCAGCCGTGCGACGTTGGAGTTGCGATGTACGGTCAGAGCCGCGAGCTCGTGGAATACGTACTTCGCGAACTTACGAGCGCTCTACCCAACCTCGAAATCGACACGGGCGTCACTGTCACCGGCCTGTGTCACGTGCGCGGTTCGATCCGCGGCTTGTGTTATACGAAGGACGGCGATGAGAAAATCCTGGATGCAGATCTTGTCGTGGACGCCGCCGGCCGCGGATCTCAAGCGTCACTTTGGATTGCGCAGTTAGGCTATCGCGCTCCAGAGAAGACATCGATCGGGGTCGATCTGGCCTATGCCAGCACGCGTTATCGTATCCCCAAAGGATACCCGGCAGCGCGCTCGGTGTTCGTCCTCGTACCCCGTATCCCCACCGGTGGGGGCTGCAGGAAATCGAGGACGGCGTCTGGCAGGTGACTCTTGGCGGGCGCTTCGGACTGTTCCCGCCAACCGACGAAACCGGTTTCCTAGATTTCGCTCGTTCTCTGCATTCGCCGCGGATTTATCAGCTCATCGTCAGCGCCGAAAGAGTCGCGGATATCACGCCGTACCGGTTTCGGACCAGCCTATGGCGTCATTACGAGAGACTCGCTGCGTTTCCCGATGGATTGATCGTGCTTGGAGACGCGATCTGCTCATTCAACCCGCTGTACGGGCAAGGCATGAGCGTCGCGATGTTGCAGGTCGAAGCGCTCCAACAGACGCTCGCATGCCGCATTGAGGGCGGGCGTGACTGCGCGGGCATAGCGAGCGAATTCTTCGAGAGCAGCGACGGTAATTGAAACCGCTTGGACGCTCGCGGCGAATGTAGATCTCCGGTTCCCGCAGACGAAAGGCGCGCGGCCGCGAGGCATGGCGCTGCGAACGCGGTACTCGGATGCGCTCGAGGCGCTCGCGATGAACGATGCTGACGTGATGCGCCTTCTGCACGAGGTCTATCACTTGCGCCGATCCATCGCGGCCCTCAGCGCGCATGCTATACGCCTGCGTGCTCTCGTGAGCATGCTCGAAAGCGTTTTTTCACGCAGTCGATGATCTTCTCAATGCCCCGCCGAATGACCAACTCCGATAAAGTAAAAACTGTTTCGACTTTTAGCCGGCTAGTTTGCGCCTTCATCGGGCCACTCACAGGTAACTAGCTCAACACCACGAGTACTCGTCCATCTCGCTGCCAGGATTTTATACATTTGGATCGGATGCGTTTAACTGCGCCCCGGGATGATGAAAGACGACGCGAAGAATAAAAAGGGAACGTCCAAAATGAGCGACGACAAGATGAAGAAGGACGAAAAAATGAAAACGGACGAGAAGATGAAAATGGAGCAGAAAATGAAATAGGCTCTTCCGCGGTGGCATCCAGACGGGCAGGAGCTCGGCCTCCCCGTCTCTGAGAAACGGAGCAAAAGGGACAGGCTGCTTTTCGATTGGTCGGCACACCACATTTAGTAACGTAACGGTGGCGAGAATTCCCAAAATACACAACGGGGTTGCAGCCGCGACGGTGTGGTAAAGGCCGCAGCCTGATAAATGATCAGGATTCGGTGTCGAAGCCTGCATCGATGCGGAAAAATTCTGGAATAAACATTGCGCGTTAAGGCCGCGTGAAGACGATCGGGCCGATGAACGACTCGGCCCTGGAGCGTGTATCATCCGAATCGATCGAGAGCGAGAGAGCGGTAGACTTATCCGGCCTCTCGCCATAGATTCTCCGGAAGTCTTCGATGACATTGCGGCGCTCTGTGATCCATTGGCCGAGTTGGTTGGAGCCCGAACGTAACACAACATACGTCACCGTGGAGGTCTTCTCGCTCTTGCAGATCGTGCCAGCCGGTGCCGTCGAATCCCAAACATAGCCGATGATGCGCGAGCGCAGCGACTCCGGTGGGCGCAGCCAAGCGACGTAAAGCTGGGCAGCCTGATCGTCGGTTGACTTCTGGCAGGCATTGCCGCCGGCGGGAAGCGCACTGACTGTCCAGCTCCATTCGAGGATCGGCGTCTCGTCGAGATTGACCGAAGCTCTCAGATCGCGAGTGATCGTCGAGGTCTCCCCCTTACTCCTGAGGCGCAGGACTGGCTGACCGTTGCCCGCAACGATCTCGAGATCGTATACGGGCTGGCGGCCCCACGTCTGCCCCTTCCACTCGCCGGGGATGCCGCGTGTTCCAAGCCTATACGAGCCCCAGTCCTCGACGACAACGCGACCGGCCGTCCATGCGCGGGCAGCCACAACGGTGGCCAAAATGCATACAAATACACTTGCCGCCAGGTTTAACCGCTGTACCATAATATGTCCCAGTCGCGGTACTTGGGCGAGCCGTAGCTGTCGCGATTTTGCCACTGGCGGCCCACTACAGTCAACCTGATTTTTTCTAGCGGGCCGTCCCTTTTCCGCGCAGGCCCCCACTAAGGATTGCCCGGATTAGCGGGACTGGCGGATTGGCCGACCGCTTCTTTTGCGCCTCATGCTTGATTATTGCCGTGGTCCTCACAAGCCGTGGGGTCGATACACAACCGAATGGCAATAACTATGATCTCTAATCTGCTCTCCCTTTCGTGTTCACAAACGAAAGGAGCAATGCGTATGCCAGGTTCTCAAAGGTGACTGCTCTCCGGCGCCAGTTGATACAGGCGTGGATTCAGAAGTGTAAAGCTGGGAGCACAGGCTTTCTAATCTTGCGAATCTCGACAAATTCGTGTTAGCAATGGCCACAAAAAAGAGGCGGAAAAAAACCAGGCAGGGGAAAAAGGTTCGAAAGGCGTCGCGAAATCAGAGGCGACCAAAAACGAGCAAATCCAGTAAGCCGAAGCAACCCAACACGGCCACCTGCAGAATCTAAAGAACTACTGCCTCGTTACGTTCTTGGCGAAAGCAGAGAACAGAGCGCCATGCGGAATGGTCCTGCTGAACTCAAAGCGAGCGGCTAAAAAGACTTTTGCCGCCGACGCTTAACACAAAGGAAAAGATGATGTCCAGAGACCCCGGCGCTGTGCGGAGACCCGACTCAAATCCCGCGCATTATCGTACGCCGGACACCGTTGAAGATCTGACCAAGCGTAATGTTGAAACCGTTGTGCGTCTGGAGGAAGCTGCCAAAGCAAACCGGGATACAACGGATCGCATGGCCGATCTCATTAACCGGTTTTGCGGTAGCTTCAGGTTTGTATGGGTGCATCCGCCGCGGTTGAGCCAAACCCCATGGGCTATGCTTACCCGG
>DATBLC010000209.1:0-9080 GCA_036555515.1 Binatia bacterium | reverse complement strand
GGCCGCTGCTACGTGCACGAAAACGGCGCTTGCCAGATGCTTGATTTCGACGTCCGAAGCGACACGGTCATCATTGCCTCCGAGCCTTTGAGCGACGATCCGGGATGGGAATCCCTTGAGCCCAATAGCATGATTTTGGTGAATGCGGATCATCATATATCACTTCGAACACTGCACGTAGGTGGGCATTCAAGCCCCAGGGAAGCCACCATAGGCTTTGGAGCTTCCTTAATTTCGTAACCCTGACACCAACAGGCAAGGAGACGAGCATGGCGAAAATAGAGGCCGAGAATTCTAATGTCGTCGAAGTATGGAGCGATGGAGGCTATCTGAGCCAAAACACACTCGCTTTGCTGACAGAGGCGAGCGAGGGAACTCCGACCCGGGTCGTTGAACGCCGCATCGGAGAGCTTTCCCCCAAAGAAATCGAAGGGTTTGGGCTGCGCGCCACGCCTACGATTATGATTAACAATACCATTGCGTTCGAAGGCCGGCCCACTGCCGAAGAGGCAGGGTCACTGGTTAAACAGGTAGAAATCGACCGGGCGATTCTCGAGTACGCAGTTCATCGTAGCGCTGCGATGCAGCGCTTTGCCAGCGGCGACGCGCGCAGCGATTCAATCGCCCTCTCGCTAGCGCAAGAGTTCTATCATTTGTGCCGCGAATTTCCGCTTTTTCTGGCTGCGGCGATCAGCCATGTCCAGGATGACGAGTCTCGTTTACTGCTGGTGAGTAATCTCTATGAGGAGCATGGCAACCTCGACATCGAACGACTCCATCCCGCCTTGTTCCGGCAATTTATCCGCTCCATGGGATTGGAGCCGGCGGTGATTGAAAAAGTGACCGACGGGTCGCCTGGATTGGAGGCCGCCCAAACAATCACCATGATTTGCCGGCAAGGCCCGGCGATCCGCGCCTTGGGCACGCTTTACGCCATCGAGCTATGGTTCGGTCCGGCCTGCGATATGATGCTCGAAGGTCTACGGCCTTTGGCGCTGTCTTCCGAGGCCACCAGATTTTTTGTTGTGCACTCCGGCGCGGATATCGTTCACTCCGCACAGCTTCGCAAGGCTTTGTTTAAAGTCTGCAAAACCGCAGACGAGTGGCGCTTGGCGGTGCATACTGCGGCGGAAGCCAGTTACATGTTCTACACACTCTTCGACTTCATCGCCAGCGCGCAACTGGTAACGACGGGCGAAGAGTTGGAAATCTACGAAACCATCAAGCGGATATGCGCCGACTCTCCCTTTTCCGCTTCCCATCCCGTCCAGTACAAAGACGCTGTGTATTATTTCGGCATCAATATCGGAGCACCCGACCGTTGGTTCTTGCGAGCGTTCTGCGATACGCGCCGCCATTCGGTGGTCACCCGTTTGTCAGTGGATCAGGCAACCCTCTTGTCGCCGGGTTTTCTAGTCGAGCCGGTTTTGCCCGTGTTTGGTACAAGCCGGGTCTATTTCAACAACTCGAAAGACTTGGAGAAGCTACGCGCGCTGGTTTTCTCCGCCTACGAAGCCGAGGCGAAGAAGGCCTGATTTTTCTGATTTCTCCGAGCGGCGACCGACTGCCGCGGCGCGACTCTACTTGTGGCGCTGCACGTAGGGCTCGGTTGTTTCTGCTATGGAACTGTCTTCTTCGTGATAATAGGCGGCTGAAGTGTAAACCAGGAGCGGCGCTTCTCGGCCCTGCACCTTGACGCGTTGTAACGGCTTTAACGCCACATCCTGCGGCAGTTCTGCGGCGGTAAACTCGCTGACAAGCATCGGCACCCCGATCTCTTTGGTGAGCGCTTCAAGCCGGGAAGCGAGATTGACGACATCGCCGATGGCGGTGAAATCGGAGCGCAACTCAGAACCAATGCTTCCTACCACGGCATCTCCGGAGTTGATGCCGACGCCGATCTTTAATGCCCTGCCCATGAGCTTGGCCCATTTGGGGTCGAGGGTTTCCACCATTTGGATCATTTCGAGACCTGTCTTGACGGCTCGCAGAGCGTCATCGCCGTAAGATTTGGGCGCGCCGAAGACCGCCATCATCCCGTCGCCGATGAATTTGTCCACCGTCCCGCCATGTTTGAAGACGATCTCGGTAATTTGCGCAAAGTATTCGCTCAGGAACGATACGACCTGTTCAGGGCCAATTTTCTCCGAGATGCTGGTAAATCCCCGGACATCCGAAAAAAGCACGGTAATATGCCGGCGCTTTCCACCAAGCGCGAGACCATCGCGGTCTGCCAAAATCTCTTCGACGATATCGCGGGAAACGTATCTGCTGAATTGCGCCCGGTAACGAAGGCGCTCCCTTTGCTCCCTGATATAATTATTCAGAGTCAATCCGCCATGGCTCAGCATGATTCCGAGCAGCGCCGGCGTCACCGGCACCCAGAGCCGGTACTTTGTGAAAGCGAGGATGCAACCCAGGGCGAACAAAGCGGCCAGGGCGAATACAACGGCGAAAGCCTTGACGGGTTTGAGTCGGACCGATGGCCAAATCGTAAAACCGCATAACAGAATAAAAATGACAGCGTGTTGCCATTGCGCGAGAGGAATAATCGGGTCGCCGGCCAAGAACGTTTCAATCAAGTTGGCCTGGATCTCCACTCCGGCCATCGGCTGAGTAGCGGAAAAAGGCGTGCCAAAAACGTCGTGCAGGCTGGGTGCGAAGGAACCGACGAGCACGATCTTATCGCGAAACACGGCAGGGTCTATTTCAGCGCGCAGGATTCGGTAGTAGGGCACGGTTGTATAGGTGCGCGGCGGGCCGCGAAAATTAATCACGCGGGGTTCTAGATCGATGTCCTTGTCCAACTTTCTCCTCGATGGCAACGCCGCTTGATGTATGAGGTATGCAAAACTGGGATAGACCGTATCTTGAAAGGACAACGCCGGTCGCGCGCTGCGAACCAAGCCGTCTTCGTCAGTGACCAGATTCACAGGACCGAAGCCGCGTGCGTCATCGCGAATCAACGGAATCGGCAGATTCATGGTCATTTTGGGCCCGAAGTCACTCGCCACTTCAGTAAGCTCCGAGGCGAGAACCACGTTGCCGGCTTGTTTGACGGCCGCCGCCAGCTCTTGGTCCTCGCGTGGATTGGCTTTGGGCTCTGTGAACAGGATATCGAGACCGATAATCTTAGCCTGGCTGCTTGAAAGCTTTCGGATGAGCGTGGCGTGAAGGTCGCGCGGCCATGGCCATGGCAAGTTGAGTTCGTCGAAAGAGTCCTGATCGATGCTCACAACCACGATGGGCGCTCGGGGTGCTACTACTCCGCGCATCTGGAATCTAAGGTCGAGGGTGTGTAGTTCGATTTTGGCCAATAAACCCAGCTGGTAAGCGGTGAAAATGAGCGCGGCTAAACTCACTCCGATAGTTACCGGTAGAAAATGCGGCTTAAGCTTCATGGGTCTGTGACGGGCCCGTGCAAATGGCGCTAAGCGACTTTTGATAATCCGTCCCGTCCGATATTTCAATCCCCCCCGGTCAGATGAACTGGATTAGCGACGAATCAAATATTTCCAACTATTTTTTTGGTGGATTAATAACCACCACTAAAGCCAATTCGGTCGACCAGCCCCCGGGTTCTAAGTCTGGAGCAAATCCGATGCCTCGCACATGCACCCCCTCGAAGGAAAAAACGTCGCCATGGGTCTGACAAAAATTGCCTAGGATCCGCGCTCGATTAATCTGGTTCACAACGCCTAATTCCATTAAATGTCTCCAGGATACCAAGAAATGAAGGTCATTCTTAATCCCTTACTCTGGGCCACGCGGTGGCATGCTTACTGCACGTGTGCCAGGGAATGTCCGATTTCTGAGCCGGCTTCGAAGCCGGCGTGGCGATATGAATACTTTCCCGAAAACTATTTTCGTCAGCCTGCTGTCACTGATTCTCAACTCATGTTCCACGGGTATGGTGGGTTCCTCATCGACGCTGCGGGCCGATCCGGAGATTTTTCGAGTGGGCGATCTGGAAGTTAGGCTCTATCAAGATCGCGAAAAAATGTCCCGCGATCTTCCTCCGCTTTTGGCGTTGGCAGGCGCCTTGAGGATCGGCGGCAAGCAGCTACAAGTTCTCGGCTACTACGACGAACAAAACAAACGGATTTTTTCAGTCAATGACGCGCGCGTTCTGTTGCACGAAATCAAGCACCATTTGGAACCGCATTGGCAGCACGAGATCGGCGCCGATTACCTGGATGCATTCAGGCAGGGTGTTCAATCCGCTTGTGTTGACTGCGCCGCTGCTAACTAACCCGAGAAAAACTCGGTGTCCAATCCTATCCTGGCCGACCAATCCTGTTAAGGTGCGCTGGGCAATCAACGCATAGACCAACTCCGAAGACTCACCCGGATTCAAAACCGCCACGCCATGCTCGTCGTGACCACGTGTCGGCTGTATTCGAATACGGCCAAGTTAGACCGGGTCCGATCGTAAAGATACTCAAGCGCAACGCCGAGCGAGCAACTGCCGTTTGCTCCGCAAAACAAACTCGATTTCAAAAAGTCGGGAACGAAGTCCTTGGCGATGGCGAACTGATGGAGCGGTTCGCGGTCGCGCCGCTTAGTGGTGTTAGGGGCAGTTGCCGGCTGAAGGCTATGATTGCGCTGATAATCTCGCAGGTGATAGTCCACATCGTAACGAAAACGAATATCTTCGTACGGGATGGTGAACTGGAAACCGGCCACGAGACGGTGGCCCCGATAACTCCAATTCTCCCCTTCAGCCAGTTCCGCATCGAATTGGTAGCCAAAGCGCAGATAGTGACGCCCGCCGTCAAGGATAAAAAGATGAGACGGTCCGATCATGTAATTCTTAGCGTCGCGAACTTCTCTTCGGACCACTTCATCATCATCGGCAAAATCCTTCAACTGGAAGCGAAACTGTAGAGTGGTCAAATTGGCAAAATCAAAACTCTGATCGGCGATCGTGATTTTGCCGCGGTTGTCCTCCAGAGTAATATACGGGCTGACGATCCCCCGCTGTGAGAACGGAGCGTTCCCCAAAGAAATATAATCGTAGGCAAGCTGCAGCCCCGCGTCATAAGGCAATTGGCCCAAAGCGGTCGCCATCGAACCGCGATTGGCGATGGTAAGGGCAGGCGTATGACTCTGCGAGTTAAACTCCGTCAAACGGTTATTGTAGGTTTGCAGAAACCTGTAGGAGACATCCCCCGTCCAGTCGGGGGTTTTTAACCAGGTATAGGTGAGATCAAGACTGGCTAATTCCCCTTCGCTCTTGCGCCGCTTCTGATCGTCCCGGATAAACGTCGCCGTAATGTCGGTGGTCGAACCGGGCACCACGGGCACATTAGTATCGTAAAACACTCCCAGGCGCAGTTCGCCGCGAAAAAACTTTTCTTCGCTTTCCGCCTTCTGTAGTATTTCACCGAAGCGCTGCATCGGCGCCACCAGAGGAGATACCGGCTGCAGGCGCATCGCCTGCTCGATCTCAACCCGCGCCTGACCGGGGAATCCAAGCGCGCCGGCCGCCAATCCGGCATAAAAACCGGCGAGCTGCGCGAAATTATCATCGCTCGGGACATTGGCTCTAAGTAAGTTCAAAGCTTCGCGATAATTTTTTTTGCGATACTCGATGAAGCCGAGATAGTAGCCGATGTTGGGGCGCCGCGGGTCAGCCTGATAGGCCTGGCGCAGTAAGGGCTCCGCCTGGTCATATTCTTTCTGGGCAAAATGCAAAACTCCCAGCTGGAAAGCGACATCCACATCGGCGGGCCGAAACCCTCTGGCCCTTTCAAAGGATGCGCGGGCATCACCGGGCCGATCCAAAGCACTATAAACGAGGCCTTGATAATACAGAGCGTCGACGCTCTCAGGATGGAGACGGAGCGCCTCCTGCAACTCCGTTAGCGCGGCATCGTATCTCTTCTCGCCGTAAGCAAGTACCGCTCGATCGACGAAAATCGCAGCTTCGAGCTCGCCGGACCTCGGCGCTTGGGCGGTGGCGGTGGAAACGCGAAAAATTGTTACCAATCCGAACAGTATGGCGACCGAGATATTTATTCCTAAGAAGCGCCCAGCCATTTTACCCTCGCGGCTGACGGAAATTAGCAAATCCTGCGGATTATCCGTGGTCATGGCCAATCTGTCAAGCAAAAGTGCCAAAAAGTCCGCCAAAAAGTTATGAACTCGGCAACCCCTTGACAATCATTTTTAACTCGATATAGCTGGTTGCCACTCGACGCTGTTGCCCGAGCGGCGTGTGGTTTGAAAGCGAGTTTTCACAACCGGAGGCCTTTAGATGAGCGCATACTTACCCCGATTCCTTCCGATACTAAACGCAGCTTTGGCGCTGTTCATGCCGGCTCTCGTCTTTGCCCAGCAGCCAACGTCGGGGGTAGTTACCGGAGTTCAAGGTCAAGCGCAACTTACCCGGCCGGCGGTGGCCGCTCCGGCAGCGCTTCGCGTCCGAGACGGTATCGTCATCCGCGATGTAATCGATACCCGGGAAAAATCGCTTGCGCGCATTCTTTTCGGCGGCAAAGCGACGGTAACGGTTAAAGAGCTAAGCCGTTTTGAGGTTCGGGAAGAAAATATTCCGGGCGGCGGCACGCGGTCGATCATCGAACTCAACTCCGGCGCGGTGCTTGTCAACGTTGCGCGTCAGCTCATGGGACCAAGGGACGAGGTTCACATCCGCACACCCAACGCCGTTGCGGCCGTGCGCGGTTCGGCAATTTTCGCCGAAGCAGAGGATATTTTTAGCCAGATAACCGGTAGTTCCGTTCTTAACTGCATTGCCCCGTTGGTCTGTCCAACGATAGCTCTGGCGGAAAATTTTACTAGCAGGTTTGTGGGCTCTGGTTTCAGCCCACCGGCGCCCCTCCCGCTGGGCGCCGCCAGCCGGATCGTTAATTCAATGCAGACGGGAAAATCGGTTACGAGCGAAGGTAACGCTGCGCAAATTGTTGCGGGGGCGTTTGGCGAGGTCAACGCTCTGCAAACAGCGGCGACAGTGCTAGTAGGCAGCCAGCCGACGGGAGGAAGCGTCCCGCAATTAAGCACACCGTCCACGCCGCGAACCAATCCGCAGTCCGATTGCAGTGGTCCAGGTTGCGGCAGCGTTGAGAGTTCTTCACCTCCAGCACCTCCTCCTCCAGCACCAACACCTCCAGCAACGCCTCCAGAACCAACACCTCCAGAACCAACGCCTCCAGCAACACCACCATCACCACCTGCACCTCCTGCACCTCCTGCACCTCCTGTACCACCTCCACCATCACCACCTCCTCCTCCGCCACCGCCACCGCCTCCACCACCGGCGGGTAACATAATTCAAAACGGCAGCTTTGAAACTACCGCTTCAATTCCCGCCTGGGATATCGCAGGCGCGGTAACGACCGTTACCGCCATGAAGTCGACGCCAAGCGGCACCGCGTTTTTCAAGCCGACCGATGGCAACCAGATGGCCTTGATTCATACGGGTAGCGGCGCCGTGCTTGATGCAAACGGGCGCGACACTAGCAAGTTGTCGCAAGGCACCTCTATACTCCAACCCGGCAAGGTTTATCTCATTACCTTTGACTACAACTTCATGTCGAACGAATTCCCGACCCAGGGCACAAGCTTTAATGATACTTTTCAGGCTCGAGCCATAGGTAGCGGCACACCCATAACCATCGTGACCGAAAGCCGCAACGGTTCTGAATTCAAAACTCCAATCAGCGATACCACTTTGACCGCACAAGATTCGTCCGGCAATACAATCTTTCAGTTAGGAACTTACACAGACACAGGGCAGGTCCACAACGATAACAAACAGCATCAAAATGGTTTCACCGATTGGAAGACCGCGAGTAAGCTCGTCATTCCGGATTCCAATATTGGCGAACTCGAGCTGAGCATTTCCGATGCCGGCGATAATGGGGTCGATTCAGGTGTGCTGATCGACAACGTCAAGGTTGAGCTGGACCCGCCGCTCTACGTCGTTCCCAACGGGCAATCTTTGACTGGCCCGACGCAAAGACCTCTGGTTGAGTTTTCCGACGAGGCGGTTACCTTTGACTCGGTTTTGGTCGCCTCTGGCAGCGGACCCAATGGTGCCGCTTCAGTAAACCTTACCGGCCCTTTGTTAAAGGCGGTGCGCAGCGATCTGAACGTGCCGTACAGTCTGCTCGGGCTTCTGAACGGAAGCGAGTTGGTTTCTTTGTCAAACGATCCGCTCGTCTGGTTGCAGGGCGGAAACCATTCCTTGAGCACGCTCAAGGGAACCGCGATTTTTGATTTCTGGGGCACAAAAACAACCGTGGACTCAGAGACGGGCGTCGAGGTCGGATCGGGTTCCACCGTGACTCATTCCGGTCCTCTATTCCAAGCGTCAGACGGCGCAACCATCAACACGCAAAAAGTATTGAAGTTGGACGCCGCGCTGCTCGAAGCGACTATGCCCGTCATCGCCCTGATCGGTGCGGCGAATGCGCACACGTCATTGACAACGGAAAACAGCGCGATCGATCTGATCCGAAGCAAAATGACGAGCATGGGTCCCGTCATCGCTTTGGACAAAGGTCTGATCAACGTCAACAATGGGCCGCTCATCAACGTCACCTCCGGCGGCCAGTTGATTACCGCCGGACACCTCATGAGCTTGACCAATGGCAGCAAGATCAGCGTCGTCAATGGTCCGCTGATAAGCGTGTCGGGCACGGGCAGCCTCTTGAATGCAGGGGCGCTGGTGTCCTTCGGCGGCACGGGCGGAAATAAGATCGTCGTCAACAACTCGATTGCTCCGACGGCTACCCTGAGCGGGCTTCCCGTAAGCGCGACCTCGGGCGCAAGTATCGCCATCGGTCCCAATCCGGTAAAGAATCCGAGCTTGGGGAGTATTTCAGTGAACGGCAGTCTGATTCAAGCTACCAATGGCGGCAAGGTGAGTATAAACGCCAAGTAGCAATACCAGCGGTTTTATATGAAGGAGACTCGCTGAGAGTTTCCTCCCATGATTCCCTTCAGTTCATCGGCAAATTAATTGCCCCGCCGCCGAGTCTTTCGGGCATCGGCCTTTCTCGCTCTGATCATCATTACCGCCGGACTGTGTAAAAACTCCGTTCATGGTTCGACTG
>DATBLC010000208.1:0-52381 GCA_036555515.1 Binatia bacterium | reverse complement strand
GGACCCAATTTTAATGTTGCAGTTCTGAACAAAGGGGATAAAAGGGGACATTCTGCTTTTTTGGTTTGTATCACGCTCGCCACTGAACTCGAAATTGAATTCTGAGCCCGACAGGCTTGCGCGGAGAGACGTTGGGGGTAGTAGCATGCGAACCGAGCTTATTGCCCCGGCTCTACTGGGCCGCCGGCGATTTGCAAACTGTCGAGCACCATTTTGGCGCCGGTGTGTCCTTGCTTAGCCAGTTCACTGGTCTTGGCGACCGGCCCAGGAAGCGAGTTCCGGGTCCAAGATTTAGAGTTTAAACACGACACCTAGAACCTTGAACCGTCGATAACGAGTCCGAAGTAGACGCTGTGAAAGAAACCAAGAACTATGACCCGGTTCACTTTAATCCGGTTACTGCCAGAACCATAGGAAGAGGCTTTAATTCCCTTCTCAGCGGATCGAGCACAAGGCCAAGTGCCTCGAGACTGAATGAACCCAAAAGCACGCTATCGTCTGGTTCCCCGAATATCACATCGGCACCGCCGATGCGGTCTCCATATTTGAAAAGAGCAATTCCTTTTTTGCGCGAGATGGTCGTGCCATTGGCCAGGATAAACTCATGCTCCGAAACCGGTCTAATTCCGAGCCGTTCAAGAATCGGAGCTGGAACCACGGAATAAATTGCCCCTGAATCGACCAGAAATTCTACCGTCTCGGTGACCGCCGGGTTGGCTGGATTGCCGACCTCTACCTTGAGAAACGTGAGACCCATGGAAAGCCCCCTTTTTCATTGAGTGTAGGGGTCTAGCGGGTATGTTGTCAATTCCACGCGTGTAGTTGTTATAGCTGTAGCCCGGATGAAGTAAAACGGCATCCGGGATCTAAAAGCCTCGATTACGCTGCGCTTCAGCCGCGCTATGCAAATTTCTGACAGGGTAGGATTTCCGGTTAAACAGGTTTAGGGGGTTGAAATGATTGGCTGGAGGCGTCGAAAAGATGGCGTGTGCGAAGACCGGGCATGAACGAGCAAACGAATCGTCGGGCACGCTGCGCTAACCCGACCTACAAACTGAAGGCATTGGGCTCGACTAGGGTTTGCGCACGGCGCGAATTTCCCGGGTTGTAGCGTCTGGTTATCCGCATCACGTCACGCAGCCGGCCGTGAGATTAATTGCTATTTTCCAAACCGATGGTGAGAGCTAATGTCGGGCGGTGAACAGGCTATGGTGAACGAGACGCGCATTCAACGCGACGGCGGAGAAGAAGTTCTCCGCGGCAAATTCAAGCGCCTATTGCTCCATCTAAGCGAGACCGTCGAGCGTTCCGTGCTGTCTGTCGCGGCGCCATAGTGATTACACGGCATCGGAGGACTACCGTGGCGCGTGACGCAGAATTGGGCTATGTATCAAAACAGCGAGGGCAAGGTTGTCCGCGTGTGTTTGCGCTGAGGCCGTAAGATGGTCCATTTTTCGCAGTAAGCTGGAGGCGTCCATGAAGTGCATAAACAAAGTTATTCGAAATTCGATGCCGGTAATTCTCGCGCTGCTGTTCGCAGGCGACGCGTGGGCGCAAGCGAAGAAACCGGTTTCGCTCGCTGAACTAGCTTCCTATACCGGCGCGGATCGTGAGCAGCGCTTGCTCGCCGGCGCCAAGGTTGAAGGTAAAGTCGTTTGGTACACCTCCCTTGCCGGCAGTTCATACAAAGAACTCGCCAAAGGATTCGAGACCAAGTACGGCGTCAAGATCGAACCGTACCGCGCCACCAGCACGGACATTATGACCAAGGTCACGGCCGAGGCGCAGGCCAAGCAGATCATCGCCGACGTGATCGAGACGACTTTGCCGACTTTGCGCTATCTGCGCGAGAGCAAATTGTTGGTTCCTTACAGTTCGGTGCATCTCGCCAAGTATCCGGCGCACGCGAAAGAAAACGCCACGAAGGGTCTCGTCTACTGGGGTATCGACCGCGAAACCTATATGGGCGTAGGCTACAACACCAATCTGATTTCCGCCGCCGTTGTCCCCAAGAGTTATGCCGATCTGTTGAAACCCGAATTAAAGGGAAAAATCGGCTTTGTGTCTAACGAGACCGGTACGCGGACTCTTGGCTCGATTCTCAACGTCAAAGGTGAAGAGTTCGTCAAGAAACTTAGAGTTCAGGACATAACGCTGTACAGCGTCTCGGGTCGGGCTATGGCCGATCTGGTGATGTCCGGCGAGGTCGCACTGTCGCCGACGATCTTTCGCGATCATGCGTTGGAGGCAAAAGCCAAGGGCGCGCCGATCGACTGGACACCAATGGAGGTGGTGCCGACCAACGCCGGCGGTGTGGTTATCGTTGCCCAGGCGCCCCATGCACATGCCGCTGTCTTGCTCACTGATTTTCTCCTCAGTCCGGAAGCGGCGAAAATCCTCGGCGATCTCGAATACGGTAGCGTGTTCAAACCGGTCACCTACAAACTTTGGTACCCCGAAGCGGGGATGTCAACGCCGCAATACGACAAGGCCGCGGAACGGTGGGAAAAGCTGCTGCGGGAGCTCGGCAAGAAGCAATTCTAGGCCGTTCCAACCGATCAAGATCAAGTTGTGTCAAAATTGGCGTCGAAAAAATAATTAGTAATCAGGCAAAATATTTGCCATTCGATAGGAATCACCGTCGGGCTTGCCTTGTTATTGCAATTCAATTCATAAAGCAGGGTTCCCACAGAAGAGTCACTCAAGACGCGGAACTCGAAATTGAAGTCAGAGCAGAACGGGTTTACCGGAGAGACGTCAGGCTTGTGGCACTCAAATCGCGGCTTATTTCGCGGCTTTTGGCTCCACTTCGCTGGTAATTTGCAAACCGTCGAGGACCATTTTGGCGCCGGCGTGTCCTTGCTTGGCCAGTTCACTGGTCTTGGTCATGAGGGTGCTGAACTGCTCCTGAACCTTCTGGGATGCTTGAAGCGGCGCTTCCTGTGAGCTTTTCACGCCGCTGAGTTCGTTTCTTTGTGCGATCAGTTGGATCGTCTGGAAAGCAAAAAAAATCAGCAAAGCCGCCAGCGTGATCGCAAAGGGCAGATTGGATTCCCGCAGCGTATTTATTTCGGATGCCTGCGCGTGACCTGTTTCAGTCTCGGTTTGAGCGTTCTCCATGAAACCTCACTTGCCAACTTTGCCCGGCGCGGGGCTGGGACTCAGGGAGAAACCGCTCGCCGCCAACAGTTCCTTTAGTTGCGCGTCATTGGTTTTCACCGCCATTTCAGCGAGAGCGCCGACCACCTGCCGATGCACCGCTTCCAGTTGAATCGCCTGGGCAATCATCTGCTGGCGCTCGCTCACCTCGCTCTGTAGCGATTGATTGCCGATGGCCAGTAGAATGTTAACCAGCACCAGAACCAGCACCAGGCAGGAAACGATCGTTGATACGAAGCGTCTTTTCACCGCGAATTATTCCAATCTAGTTCAACGTTCAAGGTAACGCGCCTTCGGCGCGGCGTTGAAAATCTCAATTTAGGGTTCAGGGTGGGGTGAGGACCTTGAACGTTGAACGTTTGAACCTCGAACAAACCCGGCTAGCGAATCAGGTTGCCGAGCCTTTCCCAACGCACCCAGCGGTCATTGCCGTCCCATGACCAATAAATCAGGAACGCCTTACCGCGCACGTCGTCGAGATTGACGAAGCCCCAGAACCTGCTGTCATGGCTGCTATCGCGGTTGTCGCCCATCACGAAAAGGTGGCCTTCGGGAACGGTACGTGGGCCGAAATTGTTCTGCCCCGGCTGGATTTCTCCGGTCAGCTCGCCGTCTTTGAAAAAGGCATGGGTATCGGCCACCGGCTTGCCGTTGATGTAGACTTTTTTCTGTCTGATCTCTACGGTGTCGCCGCCCACGGCGATCACCCTCTTAATGAAATCCTTCGAGCGGTCTTCGGGAAAAATGAAAACGACCACGTCGCCGCGCTGGGGGTTTTGAAATTCAACGAGATAGTCTTCCCAAAAGGGAATGCGCACTCCGTAGGAGAGCTTGTTGACCAGAATATGGTCGCCAATCAGGAGCGTCGGGATCATCGAGCCCGAAGGAATTTTAAATGCTTGCACGATGAAGGTCCGGATGAACAGCGCCAGCAGCAACGCCATGCCGATCGCTTCGGCGTACTCGCGAAAGGTTGATTTGGCCTTTGCCGCCGGCTGTCCCGCCACGGCGCCGGGCTCTCTTGTCTTGCTCGCTTTTTCGGAAGCCATGATCTCTTTCGTCCTACACTTTCAGTGCGGCGAGAAAGGCCTCCTGGGGAATTTCCACTTTGCCGACTTGTTTCATGCGTTTTTTTCCTTCCTTTTGCCGCTCCAGAAGTTTTCTCTTGCGCGTGATGTCGCCGCCGTAGCATTTTGCGGTGACGTTTTTGCGTAGCGCCTTCACCGCTTCCCGCGCAATTACCCGGCTGCCGATGGCCGCTTGAATCACAACTTCAAAGAGCTGGCGCGGAATCAACTCGCGCATCTTTTGCACCAAATCGCGGCCGCGGTAATAGGCCTTGTCGCGGTGCACGATCATCGACATGGCGTCCACCAGGTCGCCGTTGATGCGCACATCCAGTTTAACCAGATTCGCCGCTCGGTATCCAGCTACCTCGTAGTCCATCGACGCATAGCCCCGGCTCACGGATTTTAGCCGGTCATAGAAATCCACGACGATCTCGTTGAGCGGCAACTCGTAAATCAGCATAACCCGTTTCGGGCCGAGATAGCGAATCTCTTTTTGCGTGCCGCGCTTCTCTTCGCACAACCCGAGGACTCCGCCCAGGAACTCTTGCGGCAAATGAATGGTCGCTTGAATCACCGGCTCCTCGATTTTTTCGATGTCTCCCTCGGAAGGCATGCGCACGGGATTATCGATGAACAGCGATTCGCCGTTAGTCTTGATGACGCGGTATACGACGGTGGCGGCGGTAGTGATGAGGCTCAAAGCGAATTCCCGCTCGAGCCGCTCGCGCACGATGTCCATGTGCAAAAGACCAAGAAAACCGCAGCGAAACCCAAATCCCAGCGCCTGAGAGGTCTCAGGCTCATAGGTAAACGACGAGTCGTTGAGTCTGAGCTTTTCGAGGGCGTCGCGCAGCCCCTGATACTGATTCGCCTCGGTGGGATACAAGCCGCTGAACACCATCGGCTTCATCGGTTTGAATCCCGCCAGCGGCTCCGCCGCGGGCCTATCTTCCAGAGTGATCGTCTCGCCGATACGGGTCTCCGAGACTTCTTTGATGCCCGCCATCAGGAAGCCGACCTCACCGGCGCTCAATTGTTCGACTTCCACCGCGGCCGGCGCAAACACGCCCAGACGCGTCACCTCAAACGACCGGCCGCTGGACATCATGCGAATGCGCTCGCCTTTGCCCACGATGCCGTCAAAGACGCGCATCATGACCACGGCGCCATGATAGGGATCGAACCAGCTGTCGATAATCAGCGCGCGCAGCGGCGCCGCCGGATTGCCGCGGGGCGGCGGAAATTGGCGTACGATGCCTTCGAGAATATCTTCCGTTCCGATGCCTTCCTTGGCGCTGGCGAGTATCGCGTTGGAAGCATCCAGACCTATGATTTCTTCGATATCTGCTTTGACCCGCTCGGGCTCCGCGCTCGGCAAATCGATCTTGTTGATCACCGGAAGAATTTCGAGATCATGATCGAGCGCCATATGCACGTTGGCCACCGTCTGCGCTTCAACGCCCTGAGCCGCGTCCACCACCAGCAGCGCCCCCTCGCAGGCGGCCAGGCTACGCGACACTTCGTAGGTAAAGTCGACGTGGCCTGGCGTATCGATGAGATTAAGCTTGTATTCCTGCCCGTCCCTCGCCAGGTAGCGTAAACACACCGGGCTCGCCTTAATGGTAATGCCGCGCTCCCGCTCCAGCTCCATGCTGTCGAGTATTTGCGCGGTCTTCTCCCGGTCACTCACCGCGCCGGTAAACTCCAGCAGACGATCGGCCAGGGTCGACTTGCCGTGGTCGATATGGGCAATGATCGAAAAGTTGCGAATACGCTCCAGTTCCATGGTCGCCGATTCAACGCCACGAGGCGATGGTTTTTTGCAAGCCCTGGTCGAGCGGCGTGGCCGGCTGCCATCCCAAGACCTTCGCCGCGAACCCAACGGCCAGGCAACTGCGCCGCTGCTCGCCGGCCTTGGCCGGTGCATGGGTCGCTTCGATGTTGCTTCCCAGTCCCGCGCGTAGAGACCGATAAATCGTCACCACGTCGGTTTCCCGTCCCGTGCCGATATTCACCGCGCCAATAAATGGCGTCCGCAAGGCTGCCAGATTGGCGGCGACTACGTCGCCAACGAAGACGTAATCCCGTGTCTGCTTGCCGTCGCCATTGATGATCGGGCTTTGTTCCGAAAGCAGGCGGTCAATAAAGATCGCCACCACACCCGCTTCTCCTTTGCTCGACTGGCGCGGCCCGTAGACGTTGGCGTAGCGAAGCGCCACATACGGCAGCCCAAAGGCCATGTGGTAATAGCCGAGATAAAGCTCCCCGGTTCGTTTACTCACCCCGTAGGGACTCAATGGCTCGGTGGGATGGTCTTCGGCAGCCGGGATCGGTTCTTTGTCGCCGTATACGGCGCCGCCTGAAGAAGCGAAGATCACTTTTTTCACTCCAGCTTCTTTGCAGCCTTGCAGCAGATTGACAAACCCGATGATATTGACCCGCGCATCGAAGGCCGGATCGGCCACGGAGTGGCGCACGTCCATCTGCGCGGCATGGTGGTTCAACACATCGGGTTTGATGTCGACTATGAGTTTCACGGCAGCGGGAGCGGCGATGTCGAGCCGATGGACTTCGGCTTTGGCGTTAACGTTCCCTTCCCGCCCGGTGGAAAAATCGTCAACAATATGAACTTCGTGACCACCGGCAATGTAAGCGTCGACAATATGCGAGGCGATGAACCCCGCCCCTCCCGTAACGACGATTTTCATGCTTGGACCTTCTGCAACTTTTCGCGAAAGTACTCGATGGTCCGCGCCAATCCCTGTTCCAGTGGCACCTTAGGCTCCCACCCCAGGATCTTCTTGGCTTTTGTGATGTCCGGCTGGCGCACTTGTGGATCGTCCTGGGGCAGTGGTTTGTACACTATACCGCTCGTGGAGCCGGTGAGCTCGATGATTTTCTTAGCGAACTCAAGCACCGTCATCTCATGGGGATTGCCGATGTTCACCGGCAGATTTTCATTGGACTGAAGCAGCTTTTGGATGCCCGCCACCAGATCGTCGACATATTGAAAACTGCGCGTCTGCTCCCCCTGGCCGTAAACCGTGAGCGGTTCGCCCTTCAGCGCCTGGGTGATGAAGTTCGGCACCACCCGGCCGTCGCGCATGCGCATGCGCGGGCCATACGTATTAAAGATACGCACGATGCGGGTGTTCAGGCCATGATAGCGGTGATAGGCCATGGTCATCGCTTCGGCGAAGCGCTTGGCTTCGTCATAGACACCGCGCGGTCCGATCGGGTTGACGTTGCCCCAGTATTCTTCGCTTTGCGGGCGCACCAGCGGATCGCCGTAGACCTCGGACGTGGAAGCGAGGAGATACACCGCGTTCTTGGCCTTGGCCAGGCCCAGCGTGTTATGCGTTCCCAGCGCGCCGACTTTCAAGGTCGGAATCGGCAATTCCAAATAATCCACCGGGCTCGCTGGCGAAGCAAAGTGCAGGATGTAGTCGAGCGGCTCCTGAACTTCGATATAGCGGCTCACGTTGTGATCGATGAAGCGGAAGCGCGGATTCTTAAGGAAAGGAGCGATGTTCTCGTTGGCGCCGGTGGAATAATTGTCCATGCACAAAACTTCGTGCCCCTGATTGAGAAAACTCTCGCACAGGTGCGAGCCGATGAAACCGGCGCCGCCGGTGATTAAATACCTAGCCATGTTTCCGCCCGATTGAAAAATATTTGAAGCCGAGCTTTTTTAGATCCGTGGGGTCATAAACATTGCGCCCGTCGAAAATCACCGGGTTTTGCAGTAACTGCTTCATGCGGCTAAAATCTGGTCGGCGAAACTCATTCCATTCGGTCAAGATCAACAAGGCCGCGGCGCCATCCAGCGCATCGTAGTTGTGCGCCGCATAACGTATCCGCTCGCCAAAAATTCTTTTCGCCTCCGGCATCGCTTCGGGATCAAAGGCCTGCACCTTCGCCCCCGCCCCGAGCAGCGCGTTGATGACGGTGATCGCCGGAGCGTCGCGCATGTCATCGGTGCGCGGCTTGAACGCCAGACCCCACACCGCAAAGGTCTTTCCCGTCAACTTTCCGCCAAAAAAACCCTTGACCTTATCAACCAGGACGCGCTTCTGCTTTTCGTTGACCTTTTCAACGGCGCGCAAAAGTGACATTTCGACCTTTTTTTCGCCCATGCTGATCATCGCGCGCACGTCTTTCGGGAAACAGGAGCCGCCGTAACCGGCGCCCGGAAAAATGAAATGGGGACCGATGCGCCGGTCCATGCTGATCGCGCGTCTCACTTCGCCGACATCGGCGCCCATTTTTTCACAAAGCCGCGCTACTTCATTGATGAAAGAGATCTTGGTCGCAAGCATGGCATTGGCGGCATATTTGCACATCTCGGCGCTCCGCGCATCCATAACCATGATCGGATTGCCGGTGCGTACGAAGGGCTCATAGAGTTCCTTGAGCTTCTCGATCGCCTTGAAGTCGTCGCCGCCGAGCACAACCCGGTCCGGCTTCATGAAATCCTCAACCGCCGCCCCTTCTTTCATGAACTCGGGATTGGAGAGCACTGCGAAAGAATACCTGGTTCCGGATTTTATGATCGCTCGGATCTCGTCCGTGCTTCCCACGGGCACCGTGCTCTTGGTAACGATGATCTTGCGGCCGTTCATCGCTTTGGCGATGGACCTAGCCGTGGCGCGCACATACTCGAGATTGGCGCGGCCCGTACGCCCCTGGGGTGTGCCCACGGCAATAAAAATAATCTCCGACCTTCTCACCGCAGCGGCGATGTCCGTCGTGAAACTCAAGCGCCGGTCATCGGCATTGCGCCGGATCATCTCTTCCAAACCAGGCTCGTAGATCGGCACTTCGCCTCGATTGAGAGTCGCGATCTTATTCTCGTCGATATCGACGCAGATCACATCGTTGCCGCCTTCCGCGAAGCAGGTTCCCGCCACCAAACCGACGTACCCCGTGCCCACAACCGCAATTTTCATGCGCCGCTACTCTCCTCAAGAATCTCCCTGATCGCGAATACCGGCCGGCCCTGAGACTCATGATAGGTGCGGGCCAGCATTTCGCCGAGCAGTCCCATAGTGATGAACTGAAAACCGATAAAAATGAGCAGTATGCTCAGGAGCAACAATGGTCTGCCGCCAATGTCTTGGTTGTAGATAAGTTTTTGCGCGGTCAAGTAGACGGCGATAAAAAGACCAAGGGCGCAGCTGGCAACGCCGATGGGGCCGAAAACATGCGCCGGGCGGGTCGCATAACTAATAAGAAATTTCACGGTCAAAAGATCGAGAATCACCCGGAACGTTCTGCTTATGCCATACTTCGACGTGCCGTGCAGTCGGGGGCGGTGGTTGACTTTCAATTCGGCGACCCGCGCGCCGCGCTCGTAAGCCATCGCCGGAATGAACCGGTGCATCTCACCGTAAAGCTTCAGATGCGTGGCCACCTCCTTGCGCATTGCCTTCAGGGTACAGCCATAATCATGCAGCTTGACTTGCGTCGCCCATGAAATAAGCCGGTTCGCCATCATCGACGGCAAGCGCCTGCTAAAAAAAGCGTCGCGCCGCTGAAAGCGCCAACCGCAAACGAGATCGGCGCCCGCGTCGATCGCCACCATCATCGCCGGTATGTCCGCCGGGTCGTTTTGACCGTCGCCGTCCATGAGCACGACATATTCACCCCGCGCGTGGGCCAAACCCGCCGCCAGCGCAGCGGTCTGACCGAAGTTCCGCTTGAGCCCGATGGCCCGCAGGTTAGGCGTGCGCGGGCGCAGACCGGCGAGTATGGCAAATGTCCGATCCCGGCTGCCGTCATCGACGACGATGATCTCATAACTCTTTGCGAGGGGTTTCATGACCGACGTGATTTCACCCACCAGCGCTTCGACGTTATCTTCCTCGTTATAGACGGGAATGACTATGGACAAATCCATCGGCTCAGGAGTGAAAATCGGTGAGCTTGGCGAAATTTTGATAGCGCTCTTCAATCGCCGCTAGCTCCACGCTGGTCAGCCGCTTGACGCCGAAATCTTCCACCGTAAACGATGCCACCACCGAACCATAAACGATGGCGCGCCGCAGGCCGCGCTCGCTGTGATCGCCGGAACGAGCCAGTTGCCCGAGAAATCCGCCGGCAAAAGAATCGCCGGCGCCGGTTGGATCAAACACCTCCTCCAAGGGATAAGCCGGAGTCGCGAAAGTCGAATCATCGGAAAATTGCAGCACGCCGTATTCACCGCGTTTGATCAAGATGACCTTGGGGCCCATTTTAAGAATCGCTCGAGCCGCCCGGACAATGTTATTGTAGCCGCTTAGAAGCCTCGCCTCGGAGTCGTTGATGACCAGCATCTCGATGCGCTTGAGAACCTTGCGCAGTTCCTCAGGGCTCTCACGAATCCAGTGATCCATGGTGTCGCAGACAACCAGTTTCATCGCGCGGATCTGGTCTAATACCTCCGTCTGCATGACCGGATCGATATTGCCGAGAAATACGTACTCGGCGTCACGATAGCGCTCCGGCAAGTGCGGCACGAAACCAGCCAGGACATTCAAATGGAGCTCCAGGGTGTCGCGCACATTGATATCCTCGTGATAGCGCCCGCGCCAGTGGAAAGTCTCGCCGCGCTCTTTCCGCAGACCCTCGATGTCAATATTCCGCTTCGTGAAAAGGTCTATATACTCCTGGGGAAAATCCCTCCCGATCACGCCAACCACCCGCACCGGCGTGAAAAAGCTGGCCCCCAAGGCGAAATAGGCCGCCGAGCCGCCCAGGATGCGCTCCGCCGAACCAAAGGGCGTTTCAATGGAATCAAAAGCAACCGTCCCGACCACCAGAACACTCATAGGTATTTTCCAACAATAGGCCGCAAATCGGCGCGAACCTTTTTGGGTATTTTCTTGCGCTCCGTAATGATCGCGTTTTTAAGGGCGCTGGCGCATAGGCAGGAGCGTGCGGCCGGCGCGGTCTTAACGACATTGTGAATGGTTTTCTTGGCAAGCTCAACATTACTCGACAAAATCCTGAGCACATGCTCGATCTCGACGTTGCCTGCCTCTTCGTTCCAGCAGTCATAGTCTGTAGCCAAGGCCAGCGTGCCGAAGCAGATTTCCGCTTCCCGCGCTAGCTTCGCCTCCTGGATATTGGTCATGCCGATCACGTCGGCACCCCAGGCCCGATAAAGCCGCGATTCCGCTCGGGTTGAAAACTGCGGTCCTTCCATGCAGAGATAGGTGCCGCCACGGTGCACGGTGGCGTTGGCGGCCTCGGCTGCATTCACCAATTGGCCAAAAAGTTCCGGGCAAAAGGGATCGGCGAGGCTCACATGGGCGACGATGCCTCGCCCGAAAAATGTGCTCGGGCGCCGGGTCGTGCGGTCGATGAATTGATCCGGCACCACGAGATGGCCGGGGGCGATCTCCTGGCGCAGGCTGCCCACGGCGCTGACGGATATAATCCGTTCGACCCCAAGTTTTTTCATGGCAAAAATATTGGCGCGAAAGTTCAATTCAGTCGGCAGCCACCGATGGCCGCGTCCATGGCGCGGCAAAAACACCAACTCGGCGTCGCCCAGTTTGCCAATCACGACCTTGTCGGAGGGATCACCGAAGGGAGTTTTGACTTTCACCTCGCGGATGCTTTTCAGCCCGTCGATCTGGTATAGTCCGCTGCCGCCGATGACCCCGAAAATCTGCCTGGCCATGATGTTCAGCTATGCTTCAGCCGCCATCGTGGGCCGCGCGCGCAGTTTTCCCTGCTCTTCGCCTTGGAGCTGCCCGCAAGCTGCGGCGATATCGTCACCGCGGGGGCGCCGCAGATTGACTTGCACGCCGCGTTGATGGAGCGCTTGTTGAAACGCTTCGACGCTCGCGCCAGCGGGCCTTTGGAAAATACTGCCGGGATGGGGATTGAATGGAATCAAGTTGACTTTGCAGCGTATTCCGGAGAGAAGCCGATAGAGCTCATCGGCGCATTGCATAGAATCGTTGACGCCGCCGAGCAGGACATACTCAAACGTGATGCGCTTGCGCCTTGGAATCGGCAAGGCGCGGCAACAATCCATCAGCTCCGTCAAACAATATTTGCGGTTGACCGGCAGAAGGCGGGCGCGCAGCGCATCCGTCGGCGCATGCAGCGAGATCGCCAAATTCACGCTGGTTTCTTCCATCAGTTTATGGATTTGCGGCACCAGCCCGACGGTGGAAAGCGTGATGCGCCGCGGCGAAATGCCGATCCCCCATCTGGTATCGGTCATGATATCGAGAGCCTTGAGTGTTTGCGCGTAGTTGGCCAGCGGCTCCCCCATACCCATCAATACCACGTTGGTGATCCGCATGTCCGGCGGCAGAGTCTGACCCGCCTCCAACACCTGGTCGACGATCTCTCCGCTGCTAAGATTTCGCTTCAGACCGAGCAGCGCCGTAGCGCAAAAGGCGCAGCCGAAGCCGCATCCGGCCTGCGTCGAAATGCACAGCGTCAACCGTTTGGTTTCGGGAATCAGCACGCTCTCGATGGCCGCGCCGTCGGCGAGAGCGAATACAAACTTCAACGTACCGTCCCGTGACTCCAGCCGGCGTGCCATGGCGAGCCGGTTGATCGTAAACTCTTCGTCGAGCTCGGCGCGAAACAGCGCCGGCAGGTTGGTCATTTCGGCGAACGCGCTCACGCGTTTTTGAAACAACCACTGCCAAACCTGGCGAGCGCGGTAGAGCGGCTCCCGCCGTTGGGCCAGGTGCGCCTCAAATTCCTTCAAGCTCAAATCTTTGATATTCCGCTTCATCCGGAAGAAAACTCCGTTCAAAGTTCAATGTCAAACCCAGAACCGCGAATGCACCGGGTCCGACATCTTGCACGTTGAACTTTGAACGTCATAAATCGGATCGGCATCAATGCGCGGCGCATGAATTACCCGGGCGGGGCAAGTTGGCCCAATGGGTTATTCAGTAGCGCTGAATCTCGTCGGGCCTAAAAAAGAATGCGATTTCGCTGGCAGCGGTGTCCGGCCCATCGGAGCCGTGCACCGCGTTCTGTTCCACGTCCTTGCCGAAGTCCTTGCGAATCGTGCCAGCCACCGCCTTGGCCGGATCGGTTGCGCCCATGATCTCGCGGTTTTTCAAGATCGCGTTTTCACCTTCGAGCACCGCAACGAAGATCGGTCCGGAGGACATATACGAGCACAGACTGGCAAAGAACGGCCGTTCTTTGTGCACGTCGTAGAATGTCTGAGCCCGCTGCGGCGTCAATCGCAAGAGCTTGCCGGCCACGATCTTGAGCCCCGCCGCTTCGAAGCGCTTGAGAATCTCGCCGATAAGACTGCGCGCCACGGCGTCGGGTTTGACGATGGATAAAGTTTTTTCCACGCTCATGATGTCGTTAAAGCCTCCTGCATGGTGCGCCCGATCAGCGCCGGCGAGGGCGCCATGCGAACGCCGGCGCTTTTCAGCGCCGAGATCTTCTCCTTCGCGGTTCCCTTGCCACCGGAGATGATTGCGCCCGCGTGGCCCATCCGTTTTCCTGGCGGGGCCGTCTGTCCCGCGATGAAACCGGCCACTGGTTTTTTCATATTGACTCTAATCCAGGCCGCGGCCTCTTCCTCGGCGCTGCCGCCGATCTCGCCGATCATCACCACCGCCTCGGTACCGGGGTCTCTATTGAACATTTCAAGAATATCGATGAACTCAAAACCATGGACCGGATCGCCGCCGATACCCACGCAGGTAGACTGCCCCATGCCCAAGCGGGTCAATTGATCCACTGCCTCATAGGTCAAAGTTCCGCTGCGCGACACCACACCGATTTTCCCCGGACGGTGAATATGTCCGGGCATGATGCCGATCTTGCATTCGCCCGGCGTGATCACGCCGGGGCAGTTGGGCCCCAGAAGAAGCGATTTACGGCCCTCAAGAAATCGCTTGACGCGCACCATATCGCGCACCGGCACGCCCTCGGTGATGCAAATTATCAATGGAATATCCGCGTCCGCCGCCTCCACCATCGCATCCGCGGCGAATGGCGGGGGCACATAGATCACGCTGGCGTTGGCGCCGGTTTGCGCAACCGCCAGGCGCACGGTATCGAAGATCGGAATGCTTTCGTAAGAAGTTCCACCCTTGCCCGGCGTCACCCCGGCGACCATTTGGCTACCGTATTCTTTACACGCTTTGGTGTGGAACTGGCCCGTGGCGCCGGTGATGCCCTGGGTCAAGACTCGCGTGTTCTTGTTTACCAAGATGGACATGGCTTAATTCTGGATTTTGGATCTTGGATTTTGGCTTGTCGAAAAACTCCGACGCGCCTAAAAGGCCGTAAGTGGTTTTTCTCGCCTCGCTAAGCCAAAATCGGTAAGCGGCCCCGCAGACCAAAATCTAAAATTACTGGACCGCCGCCACGATCTTCTCCGCAGCTTCGGCCATAGTCTCCGCCGAAATAATCGGCAAACCGGAGCCCGCAAGAATCTTTTTCCCTTCATCGACGTTGGTTCCCTGCATACGCACGACCAAAGGAAGGCTTACGCTTAAATCCCGCGCGGCGTCGACTACGCCCTGGGCCAACACATCGCAGCGCATGATGCCGCCGAAAATATTTATAAGAACGCCCCGGACCCGATCGTCGGCGAGGAGAATCTTAAAGGCGTGGGCGACTTTTTCTTTGTTGGCGCCGCCGCCGACATCGAGAAAGTTCGCCGGCTCGCCGCCATATTGCTTGATGATATCCATGGTCGCCATGGCTAATCCCGCCCCATTGACCATGCAGGCGATATTGCCGTTCAGCGATATATAGGAAAGCTCGTGGCGGCTCGCCTCCACCTCGCGCGGATCCTCCTCGTTGAGATCACGCAGGGCCAGAATCTCTTTATGGCGAAACAAAGCATTGGCGTCGAAATTCATCTTGGCATCGAGGGCCATCACGACGCCTTCTTTAGTTAGGATTAACGGGTTGATCTCGGCAATCGAACAGTCACAGTCATCGAAGGCGCGATAGAGCGCCTGCATCATGGCCACTAGCTTGTTTACATGCTGCGCCGGCAGCTCCAATGCGTAGGCCAGCCGCCGGCACTGAAACGGCTGCAGGCCGATTACCGGATCGATCAATTCTTTAAGAATTTTTTCCGGATGCGCCGCCGCCACCGCTTCGATCTCGACGCCGCCTTCGGAGGAGCAGATCACGGCTACCCGGGACTTGGCACGATCGAGCACCATGCCCAAGTAGAGCTCCCGTGCGATATTGACGCTCTGTTCGATGAGCACCTGGCGTATTTCACGCCCTTCCGGGCCGGTCTGATGGGTCACGAGTTTTTTGCCGAGCATCCCCTTGGCCGCGCTTTCAGCCTCTTCGGGGCTCGCCGCAAGCTTCACGCCGCCGGCCTTGCCGCGCCCGCCGGCATGGATTTGCGCCTTGACGACGCAGCGCCCGCCTAACTCCACCGCTGCCGCTTTCGCCTCCTGTGGCGTGAACGCCACTTTGCCGTTGGGCACCGGCACGCCGTAGCGTCTAAGCAGATCCTTTGCCTGAAACTCGTGAATGTTCATGGAAAAGGGATAGAGCCCGAGATAGAGACGGCAGCTGTTATTCTCTTTCGGTTTTCGCCGCTATCACTGGCCTATTTTATGTGACACCGAGGATTTTGTTCATGGCCTGCACGATGTCTTTGACGTGGCTCAGCGACTCCTCGAAGGCCTTTCGGTCGGCCGCGTTAAGTCCGATCTCGATGACCTTTTCAACACCTCCGGCGCCAATCTGCACCGGCACACAGAAGTAATAACCCTGGACGCCGTACTCCCCTTCGAGCAAAGCGGCGCAGGGATGAATCTCTTTTTTGTCGAAAAGATAAGCTTCGGTCATGCGAATCGCCGCGGAGGCCGGTGAAAAATAAGCCGAACCGGTTTTCAATAAAGCAACGACTTCGCCGCCGGCGTTGCGCACCCGAGCTTCGATCTCATCGAGCCGCTTTGCCGAAAGCAATTTTTCTATCGGCACACCGCCCACCAGACAGGTGCTCCGCACCGGCACCATATCGTCGCCATGGCCGCCCATAACCATGGCCGCCACACTGTTCACCGAAACGTTAAGCTCCTTAGCGATAAACGACCGATAACGCGAAGAATCGAGAATCCCCGACTGGCCGACGACCCGGTTCTTCGGAAAGCCCGTCAGGCGTTGGGTCAGAGTCACCATCGCATCCAGCGGATTGGTGACCACGATGACGAAACTGTCAGGGGCATGTTTCTTGATATTTTCAGAAACAGAGCTGATGATCTTGGCATTGGTGCCCACCAGGTCGTCTCGGCTCATCCCCGGCTTGCGCGCGATGCCCGCGGTAACGATGCAAACATCAGCGCCTTCGATGTCTTCGTATCTATTCGTTCCGACGACGTTGCCGTCAAATCCCTCCACCGGGCCTGCGTGCGAGAGGTCGAGAGCTTTTCCCTGCGGCAGACCTTCGATAACGTCGAACAGCACCACATCACCCAGACCCTTGAGCAAACAAAGGTGGGCCATGGAGCCGCCGATGTTACCGGCGCCGATCAAAGCTATTTTTTGTCTCGCCATAATTCCTCCCGAAACCGCTGCTCAGGGAAAAGGTTTCGACCGCTGCCCGTGGGCTTTTGCCTAAAAGCCACCCCCGTTTGGCTGCCTATTCCAATGGTCCGGGCCGGACAAAACCTATATGTAGGTCATATGGCCGCGGACTCCAACCTCGCCTCTTGGCTCAGAGCTTTTACCACCAAGGGTGAAGTGCAAGTTACTAATGAGTTCGTTATTTAGAGACTATGTCGCTAGTGTGCGACCGAGAGGCGAGCCCTTCCGATCGCGGTCAATGATTCTCTGCCTTGCCGGCCACCACCCCGTCCTCTCCATAGGTGGAAATGCCCGCCGGCAGGGCCTGAAAACAACCTTTGCGCTCCTGTGCCCGCGCTCTCCAGGTCTCACCCCTCGGTAGCTGTTTGGTTACTCAATTGTGGACTCCTTAATATTTATCCTTCATCCATTTTCTTAGGCAGCTATATCGCCACGCTTGGCGAAGCGTCAAGGGTTTCTGAGCGAAGCGACGAATGACATTATCCCGGCCGGCTGGAGGCGGGTCCAATTCATGGACACGGGCAAACTTCCGATCTCCATCGCTGCGAAAAATCAACCGGCGCCCATGCCCCGACGACAGGCCCGGCTTCTCACACGCTCACCCAGTAACGCAAGACGAACGGCTGACAGCGATTGCACTCCCACTCTCCCGATCCCACCAAAGCACCTAAGAGTTCCTAAGACTTCCCTCAGCTTACCTTACGTCCGTCAGGCGCGCGTATCCTTTATATATGTATGTCGTGCGTGAGTACCGGCTGCCACGATCAGTTGAGGTCTGATGCTGACCTTTTCATTTCGACTTTCGGGAATTCTCGAACGTGGAAGTGTCAGGATGAATTGATGGGGGCCATCTGTCATCCTGAGTTTCTCGAAGGGTGAACGGAGGGTGTTTTCAGCGAACTACTAAAAGACCCCGGTGTCCAGCAGCGAAAATACCAGCTCTTTCAACGCCGGGTCGATAGTATCGAGGCGGGTGACGGCGGGGCCACCGGCTAAGGAATTGAGAATATCCGGCAGGTCCTCTTTTTTCACGCCAGCGTACCAAACCTTTTGCGGGTGAACGACGATATTCGGACCAAAATCGCATCCGCCAAAACAGATATATGGTTTCACTTCGACATCGATGGATTTATCGGCGACCTGAGTGGTGATCTCCTTCAACAGTTCTTCCGAACCGCGGCTCAGGCAATCGACGTTTTGGCACACGAAGCAAGTTTGTTTCATTTAGACGAGTCCCTTGCTAGCTGGCTTAGTAAGGAGTTCGTGTCGCAGTTCGGTCCGTCATCCCAAACCCCACTAAATCTCCCCACTTTTGCTAAGGGGTAGAGAAAGAGGGGGTCAATGGCGATTGCATTAAATAACGACCGCCAGAGACACGTCTCGGGCTATGTTCACTCTGCACGCGAGCAAAGCCCGACTCTCAGAAGTTTTTTACTCAATTTTCAAGGGTCGATCAACTGCCTAGCCAGCGTCGGCGCCGAGCCCGCTGGCCTGGGCGATGATTTCGTTAAGGCTCTTGTCTAGATCGAGCTTTCGATTGACGCGCGCGCCGTCGCGCTTCTCTACCAGCGCGTAAATCTCCAGGCAGTTGCCTTCCGGGTCGAGAAAATAGCAGGACACGGTGTTCCCCATCTCCTCGTAAGCGTGGCTGACAGTGTGGTCGATGGGCACGCCGAGCGACTTGAACTTCTCGTAAAATTCTTTCACCTCGGCCGGGGTATCGACTTTCCAGGCGATATGGGCGATGAGCTTGGCCTGTCCCTCGCGGCCCTTAACGAGCGCCAGCTCGTGGTCTTCAGCGTCGGGGTCGTGGGTGAAAAACACCATTCGCCCGGCGTGCTCGCGATACTTAACCAGGCCCAGTACGTCCCGATAAAACGCGACCATTTTGTCGAGGTCGTTGACGTAAAGCACCACGTGGCTGAGTCCTTTGATTTTTGGCATCTGCGATTCCTCCTTCACGCTTATCGCGCGCTGATTGTCCACTTAAGATGGCTATCGTCACTTCTGGGATGGAACCTATCCGATATCTTTATCCCGTGTCAACTTGGGAACGGCGGGCTCTGGTCAAAGTCGTGTTGAGCAGATTAAAAATCCCTCTAAATCTCCCTTTACAAAGGGAGACTCTTTGATGGCCCCCTTTCAAAAGGGCGAAGGGGGGATTTTTGGACAAAGGTAAGCTGTGAATCCAATTCAGTAATGAAACTGACTTTGACGTTGCCCTCTTGGCAACGGATTGACAAACGCAGCAGTCTGGCCCTAAGAATACGGAGGTTTTGCGACACTGCTCATTTCGTCACCAGGGATTCTTATGCCGTTGACTTTGGCACGTCACCCGGTAACGCAGATCAATTTCGGAACTTCAACCCGACTCGATGGGACGGTGCTGGTCGTCGATCGCGAAGAACTGCGCCGGCTGGTGCTCAACGACGGTGCTTTCACGAACGTCGATTTTCACATCATCGGCGCCGGCGAATACTGCCGCGCCGGACCGATCTTCGACATCATCGAACCAAGGGCAAAAGCTACGGATTCAAGCGCCGATTTTCCCGGAATCTTAGGGCCGCCAGTGATCGCTGGTCGGGGGACAACCCATGTGCTCGAAGGGGCGGCAGTAACAGTATTGTCGGAAAGACTGCCCGGGGCAGAGCGAAGCGAAACCGGCCGCCTGTTGGAGATGACCGGCGCGGCAGGCGAAGCGAGCGAGTACTCTTCGCTGCAACACCTGGTGGTGATTCCGCACACGCAATCGGCATTGCCGCTGCCGTCGGTCTTGAAAGCGTATCGTATTGCAGGTTTGAAAATTTCCGTACACCTTGGCTGCGCTGCACTGCATCAACCCCCAGGCTCCGTACAGGCCTTCGATGCCGTGGGTCCGGTGGAGCCGGGACGCGAGGGACTTTTCCGGGTCGCTTACGTGGGCCAAATTTTTTCGCGCCAGCGCAAACCGGAGGTAGATGAACCGATTCTCTATGGCGCCAACACAGATGGAATGTTGCCCATGGTTTTGCATCCCGATGAATGGCTCGACGGCGCGATCGTTCCGTCGCTCCAATCCTGGATTGGCAATACCGACACTTTCTATTATCAGAACCACCCCGTCGTCCTGGATCTTTACCGGCGCCACCAGGCGCGGCAGCTTAATTTTGTCGGGACCGTGGCAACGATCGCGGGGGCCAACCATTTTGACCGTGAGCGTAACTGTCATTTGGCCGCGCATTTGGTCAAGTGGAATCTGCAGGCCGATGGCGCCGTTCTTACCAAGTATGGCGGCGGATTGCCGCACGCGGACCTGGCGGAAACGGCCAGGCTGTTGGAAGTCGCGGGAATCCGAACAGCCGTTATGGTTACCGACACATCCCGAGACCGGCGCGTGGAGTCGGCGCTGCTTTTCAACGTCCCGGAAGTGAATGCCATCGTTTACAACGGCGGCAACGGCACCCGATGGGAAGTTCCGATGGTGGATCGGATCATCGCGCCGACGCCGGAGCTGCGTGAATCGCTCGCCGGCCCTTTAGTCGTCGAGGCATCGGACATTGCAGGCGTGACGAATCAGCAAGGCGCGTCTAGGATGAGAGCGATGGTTTACTGATATCCTTCGCGATACACAAGCATGGAACGGTTGAAACATTTGGAACAATTGGTACCGTCACGCGATTCCGTCCCAGCAGTTCCATCGGTTCCAGCCGTTCCAACGGTTTGACGGAAAGAAGGATGGGTCCGCGTAGGAGGGCGATATGCGCATTGTGCATTACTTGAACCAGTTTTTCGGCGGTGTCGGCGCCGAAGAGCATGCCGGCAAACCGTTGGAGATACGCGAGGGCGCGGTGGGACCTGGCCGGCTTCTGGAGCAACCTTTAGGCAATGGCGCGCGGGTCGTACTAACTCTCGTGTGCGGCGACAACTACGCCGTCGAGCACCAGGAGGATCTGACCTCGGCTGTTCTCGAGAAAGTTAAGGAAGCGAATCCGGATTTATTCATCGCCGGCCCTTGCTTCGACGCGGGTCGTTACGGCATGGCGGCCGGCGCGCTATGCGCCGCCGTTCAAGCGACCCTCGGCATTCCGGTTATCACCGCGATGAGCGAAGAAAACCCCGGCGCGGATCTCTATCGCGAGGCGCTTTTTATTGTCGATTCGGGCGCCAACGCGGCCCGAATGCGCGACGTGTTGGTCAAAATGACGAACCTTGCAAAGAAGCTGGTCGCCAAGCAAGCGATCGGCCTCCCTGCCGAGGAAGGTTATCTGCGCCGCGGTCTACTGTGCGACCAGATGGTCAATGATAGGGCGGCAACGCGTCTCGTCGACATGCTCATGGCGAAATTGAAAAACGAGCCGTTTGAATCCGAGATGTTGCCGACCTCTTTCCCGCGGATTCCGATGCCGTCCGCACTGAAAGATTTGTCGAAAGCCAAGGTCATGCTGATCACCGATGGCGGGCTCGTTCCGAAAGGCAATCCGGATCGGATCGCGGGAACCGCCGCGACGCGCTGGGGCGCATACGCCATCAACGGACTCGATGATCTGCGCGGCGAGGAATATGAAGTCTCCCACGGCGGCTATGACACGCGGTTCGTGCAAGACGATCCCGATCGCTTGGTGCCCCTCGATGCCATGCGCGAGATGGAAACGCGCGGTATCATCGGTAAACTGCACGATGAATTTCTCTCAACCTGCGGGCGCTCCAATCCGCTTTCGAATACCCGGCGGCTGGGCAGGGAAATGGCGGAGAAGGTGAAGCGGGAAGGCGTCGATGCCGTGATTCTCACGTCCACCTGAGGGACAAGCACGCGCAGCGGCGCTGCGATCACGACCGAACTTGAGAAAGCGGGCATTCCGGTAGTGCAGATTACCTCAGCTCTGCCCATCGCCAAGATGGTGGGTTCGAACCGCGTCGTTCTGGGTAACGGCATCGTGCATGTCACCGGCGACGCCAAGCTGCCGATCGAGGAAGAGAAGAAGCTGCGGCGCCAGCTGGTGCAAAAGGCGCTGGACGCGCTCCAGTCGAATGAAAAATAAGCAATCTCCAATACCATCCACCTCGAAAGCATATGACCGGCTGTGAGTACGACGATTCACGTGAAAACAGTCGCTTCTAAAATAGCGCTCGCAACGGCCTTCGACATCCGCGTCAGGGTTTTCGTAAAGGAGCAGGGTGTGCCGGCAGAAATTGAATTGGACCGTGACGACGCGCGGGCGACGCATTTCTTGGCGTTTCATTCCGGCAAGGCCGTGGGCACGGCGCGCGTGGTCATGCGGCGGGGCAG
Source organism: Binatia bacterium (assembly GCA_036555515.1). Classification (GTDB taxonomy): domain Bacteria; phylum Desulfobacterota; class Binatia; order UBA9968; family UBA9968; genus DATACQ01. The sequence goes on along the minus strand of DATBLC010000208.1, from coordinate 30,343 downwards.
TGCGAAGATCGGGCGGATGGCGGTGCTGAAAAGCTATCGGCGAAAGGGGGTGGGAAAAAGGTTATTGAAGAGGGCCGTGCAGATGGCGCGGCAGTCAGGGGCGAAGAAGATTTATCTGCACGCGCAAGTGGCGGTGATAGGCTTCTATGAGAATTTAAACTTTCGCTGCGTCGGCCCGGTTTTTGATGAAGCGGGAATTCCGCATCGGAAGATGGTCTTTGAAGAAGAAATTAACCGCTAAGAACGCAAAGAAGAGAGGACTCACCACGAAGGCACGAAGTTCACGAAGTTTAAGAGAATAAATATCCGAACTCTTGTGACCTTCGTGCCTCTTTTGAAAATACGGGGCGTGAGGATGGGCTTTAGAATTGTAGCCCGGATGGAGCGAAGCGGAATCTAGGAAGGTGGCGTGGCAGAGGCAACGGTGCGCGTGAATGAAGAAACCCGGATTACGCTTTGCTCCATCCGGGCTACGAACCTGGTGTGGCGCGGCAGAGGCAACGGCGTGCGTGAATGAAGAAACCCGGATTACGCTTTGCTCCATCCGGGCGACCAAGGGGAATCCTCCATTTTCATGATCTATGGGCGAGCGTAAGATCGCGAATCACTTCGGGGTGAATCCTAATTTTGAACGTTTTGAACGATTGAAACGTTTGGAACGACTGGAACACGCGCAGCGTGTTCATTATTGCGCCTTCGTGCCAATACCGAATCGTTTTGTGAAATCGGCAACACAAGATTTGCGCAAGCTGCGCGAACTAAGTCCGTTTCGATACTAACACCATCGGACCGGTGGGCGCCGCCGTCGTGCCGACTGGCTCGAGGGTGATGGCGAACGTTTGTATGGGTTTGTCGCTCGGAGCCGCGTTAATATGCACGCCGCCTTGGCCTCTGGCGTCGGTGCGAATACTGGCGACGTAGCGCGGCGGCGATTCTCGAGCGATGGTCCACACCGCGTACATTTTCCCCTCCGGGGCGGCCGGCAAATTGGTCACAAACAGATGTCCTTCGCCGGACTTATTCCAAAGAAATCTCCCGAGTGCGGCGGGCGTCGGACCCGCGCCGTAAAGAGCGACGTCACTGGTGTTCGGGTCGCGCAAAAGATCGATTACGGCGCTGTAAACCGAGTGGCGCGGCTCATAGCGATAGTGGTAATAGGCGGCTGTGATCACCACGCCGACAATTCCAGCGGCGATTGCCCCTGCCATTTGCCAGCGTCGCGATCTGGGTAATTTGGCCGCCGTGATCGGCACAACTTTTTTGCCGTCCGCAATCTGGTCGAAGAGCCGCGTCTTCGTCGCGGTTGAGGGCTCAAACGGGGTAATGGCGCGGGGCAGCAATAGCAAGCTCTCGCGGTCTTCGCGGATATAGGCGGCGCAAATGGTGCAGCCCGAAGCGAGGTGAGTTTCGAAGTCCCTTAGCTCCTGACCTTCGAGCGCGCCAAGAGCGTAGATGTCGCCCTGCTCAAGCCACTGTTCGTGTCCTGTAGCCATTACGCCGCCTGTACCCTTACTATCTCTCTCAAGCGCTGGATACCCGAGCGCATACGCGTCTTTATTGTTCCCAAAGGTTCCTTTAGCCGCGCGGCGATTTCTGTTTGAGTCAGACCCTCGAAATAAGCCAGCTCCAATACTCTCCGTTGGACTTCCGGTAAATTGCCCAACGCGCTACTCATCGCCATCTTCGCTTCGGATTCCGCTGCCGACGTTTCCACGTTATCACTCGACTCCGCTCGCGCGGGATCGTCGGTCAACACGATGCTCTGTTCCATTCTGCGTATGGACCGCAGCTTATCGATTGCTCTGCTGCGGGCGATATTGATGATCCACGCTTCCGGGCTGCCCCGCTCAGCACTGTAGTTGGACGCCTGGCGCCAAACTTGGACAAAAACCTCCTGCAGCAGGTCTTCCGCGTCAGAGCGGACCTTCAGCATGCGCATGGCAAGCGAAAAGACGAGCGAAGAACAACGATCGTAGAGCTGGCTGAACGCCTCCCGATCTTGCCGGGCAACTTGTTGGACCAGATATCCTGAGCTAATGGATTGTGCGCTCACTGGATTTGCCTCTAAACCAGCAGCTCGTTTTGCGTAGAACTAATCACAAGCATGAGCGCGCCTTCGTCCGTGTGGCTGTCGAGATGAACACTGCCAACCTCGGCGCGGTGATAATCGCCGGCTTTGAGCAGGCGCCCGGCGATGTAACAACTTCCCTCAATCACGAACATCTCCTCAGTGAGGACGTGGCGATGATCGGTGTAGCGCGCGCCTTTAGCCATGCGCATGAGCGCCGTAACGCGCTTGCGCGTATCATCCATAGCCAGGACCTTAGCGGCAATCCCTGGGGCGATTTCCCGCCACTCGCCTTCGGCGGCGTGGACAAATAGGTGGCCGGGCTTATCTTTATCGATCTCCGCAAAAATATGCGTCTTGACCGCGGATGGCGGCGAAAGCTGTTCTAGAGACTCCGAAAGCTGGGCAAACACCTGGGCGATCTCGCGGATCTTATCCTCGCAAAGGCCGCAGCCTGACGCGAGATGAGTTTCGAAGTCCTTCAGCTCTTGGCCGTCAAGAGCGCCAAGAGCGTAGATCTCGCCCCGCTCGAGCCATTGTTCGTGTCCGGTAGCCATTACCTGCCTGCACCTTTACTATCTCTCTCAAGCGCTGAATACCTGAGCGTATACGTGTTTTGACCGTTCCCAAAGGTTCCTTTAGCCGGGCGGCGATTTCTGTTTGGGTCAGACCGTCGAAATAAGCCAGCTCCAATACTCGCCGTTGGGCTTCCGGCAGATTAACCAAGGCGCTGCTCATAGCCATCTTCGCTTCGGATTCCGCCGCCGCCGTTTCCACGTTGTCGCTCGATTCCGCTCGCGCGGGATCGTCGGTCAACACGAAGCTCTGTTCCATTCTACGTATCGACCGGAGCTTATCGATTCCCCGGCTGCGGGCGATATTGACGATCCACGCCTCTGGTGTGCCCCGTTCCGCGTTATAGTTAGACGCCTGGCGCCAAACCTGGACAAAAACTTCCTGGAGCAGATCTTCCGCGTCGGAACGGACCCTCAGCATGCGCATGGCGAGGGAAAAGACGAGAGAAGAACAGCGGTCGTAGAGCTGGCTGAACGCCTCCCGATCTTGCCGGGCGACTTGTTGGACCAGACATCCTGAGCTAATGGATTGTGCGCTCACTAGATTTGCCTCTAAGCCAGCAGCTCGTTTTGCGCGGAAGTAATCAGCAACATGAGCGAGCCTTCATCTGTGTGCGTATCCAGATGAATACTGCCCGCTTCGGCGCGGTGATAATCGCCGGCTTTCAGCAACCGGCCACCGCAGTAACAACTTCCTTCGATGACGAGGAGTTCCTCGGTGCGGGTGTGGCGATGGTTGCTGTAGCTTGAGCCTTTCTCCATGCGCACCAGGGCGGTCACGCGCTGGCGCGTCTCATCCATAGATAGGATCTTCGCGATTATACCCGGCGCGATTTGCCGCCACTCGCCTTCGGCGGCGTGGACAAAGTGGTAGTAGGGTTTTTTCTTATCGATTTCCGTGAATATTCGGGTTTTTACAGTGGTTGGAGGTGTTAGCGATTCCAGCGAAGTGGAAACGATTGCGAGCGCGTCGGTCGTTTCGCGGATGCGGACCTGGCAAAGCGCACACCCAGACGCCAGGTGAACACTAAACTGTGTCAGCTCCTCACCGTCGAGTGCTTTCAAGGCGTAAACGTCCGCCAAATCAAGCCATTCTTCGTGAGCCACGTCAGGTCACCTACTCAATCCGCCGCATCCTAGCCCACCCCGTATTTCAGTGCAAATTACGCCTATATCTAAAAGATTACGAATGGGAGAGGACTTTTGGATTTAGTCTCAGAAAATATTTTTTCAAGAGAGATTTTTTCTTTGCCGGCAATCCAACCGCCCCAATGCGGGCGTATTTCCGAACACAAGGTCGTGATCAGTTCAACACACGACGAAAACGACGGAGGCAGCATGAAACGGTACCGGACGGGTTTTGGAATCTTAGCACTGCGATTCTAACGGGGAGCACACCGGTTTTGGCGCATGAGGAGTGTGATGAAGTTCCGCAGGAAAAGACTGTACGCGCCGCGACAGGTGAAAGCGTCGGCCGACAACCCCAGGCGGGATCCAGCGTTACGGTCAAACTCTTTCAGTACCAGCCCGGGCGGATATAGGTAAAGGCGGGAACGACGGTGACGTGGGTCAACGAAGACGAGATCTACCACACCGTCACTGCCGAGAAGAAGGACAGCGGATTCGACGCGCCTCTGGATGGCAAAGGCAAAAGCTTTAGCTACACATTTTTCCAGCCGGGAATTTACGCCTACCACTGTGAACGCCACGAACACATGCGCCGCGAGATCGAGGTCCGATAATGTGGTGTCTCAAATCCGCGTCATTCCGGCCGAGTCTGCGAGATCCGGAATCCAGGACAATCAAGACAATCTGGATTCCCGCCTGCGCGGGAATGACGAGTAAAGGAGTGCCGGCTTTTTAAAAGGACCTCTGAGACTCACGCTAGCAAGTCGATGATCAACAAAGGCAAAGGAAGTTTCCCAATCTGAAGGAGGAGCAAGAAATGAAAATCAAAATGGTTCGGTCAGTCAGCGCTTCGCTGCTCGCGGCCGTCGTGATGACAGGCTGCGGCTCGACGAATTCGCCGAGCGGGATGCAGGGTCATTCGATGCATGGCTCGATGATGGGCGCAAAGGAGGCGGCGACGGCAGCAGCGGATCTCAGGGTGAATCTCAATGCGTTGCTCGGTGAGCATATGCTGATTGCGTCCGTGGCCACGAGCCACGCGCTCGGTGGACGAGAGATCCCATTCAATGGCGCGGTGGCGGGACTCGATGCCAACTCGGCAGATATCGCCAAGGCCATCGGCTCGGTCTATGGACCCGACGCCGAAAAGGCGTTCCTGCCGTTGTGGCAGAAGCATATCGGCTTCGTGGTCGATTACACGGCGGGCGTCGCGGCCAAGGACAAAGCCAAGCAAGACAAAGCAGTCAAGGACTTGATCGGCTACGCCGACGACTTCGGCGCTTTCTTGAGTGCGGCGAACCCCAACCTGTCGAAGAGCACCGTGGCTGAGCTGGTCAAGGGTCATATTCTGACTTTGAAAGATGTCGTCGATGCACAGGCTGCGAAGGACTGGGCGAAGGTCTATGGCGATCTTCGTCTCGCCGCCGGGCATATGGCGATGATCGCCGATCCACTGGGTATGGCCATCGCGAAGCAGTTTCCGGAACGTTTTGCGCAGCGCTCAAAAAAAAGTTTTTAGATCAAACAGGGTGGGTTTACGGGCTCTGATTGTTTTGAAGTGTACGCATGGAGACTTTGAGCAGCGCAAGCAAGGGCAATCCAATTAGCGCACGGCGAGCGTATATCCATAGAAACGTCGTAAACGTAAGCAACGATAGAAACGTCGTAAACGTAAGCAACGATCCAAAACCACATAAGGAGAAAATTTATGAAATCGATAAAGCAACATGCCATCACCCGACTTACGGCGATGGCTCTGAGCGGCCTGATGACCTTCGCGACAACTTCCCCGATGGCCTGGGCCGCCAGCCATCGTGAAGCGCCGCTAATCGCGTTGGATCCGACGGCAGACTTGACGGATGTCTATGCCTTCCGAAGTTGGGAGAATTCCGACAAGGCGGTTTTTATCATGAATGTGATCCCGCAACAGGCGCCCGCCTCAGGCCCCAATTTCTTCAACCTCGACGACGAAGTCCTTTACGCCTTTCATTTCGACCTCGACCAGGACGGTAAGTCAGATGATTTGACTATCGAGTTCACTTTCGACACTGAGATTCGCGACAACTCTAGGAGTGGCGGGTTGAACTTTAAGGACATCCCGATCTCTTACGCCGGCGTTCCTCCGATTACAGCATTGAGCGGCCCGGGGTCGGAAGGGATCGGCTTGCGGCAGAAATATCAGGTCCGTGCGGTGAGCCGTTCGAAATCGGGTCAAGCCGTAGCAAAGGCGATCAGGACCAAATCTCATGATGTGTATCAAAGGCCGCTCGTCGCAGTGCCCTCAAACGTCGGACCGGCAACAATACCGGATTATCCGGCGCTGGCCGCGCAAGGCGTTTTCGATCTCGGCAACGGCGTGCGGGTCTTTGTTGGACAGCGTGAAGAGACTTTTTATATTGATCTGGGATCGACCTTCGACTCGTTGAACTTCCGGGCAACACCGCCAATCCTTAACCTTGCCCAGGACCAGAACGATACCCAGAACCCTTTCGGCATAGACGACGGCTTTGAGGGGCTTAACATAACCAGCATCGCCATCGAGATTCCAAAGTCGCTGTTCTCCAAACCGGCCGTCGGCATGTACGCTTCAACGAGCCGGCAGAAAAACCGAAAATTTGTGAGCGATAGACGAAAAGACGAGGACAAATGGTCCAGGGACTACGTCCAAGTCGCGCGGCTGGCAAACCCTTTAGTCAACGAGGTGATTATCGGCACGGGTTCAAAGGATCTTTGGAACAGTAAGGATCCGGAGGATGAGAAACAGTTCATAGATTTCTATCAGAACCCAAGGCTCGCGTTTCTTCTGAACGCCGTCTTCGGCACTTCGTTCCCAACTACCGGGCGCAGCGACTTGGTTACGTTGCTCCTGACATACTTTCCCCCTGTGTTTTCAGGTTCCCCGGGGATCCTATCCGAACTCTTGCGTGTGAACCTCGACATACCGCCGACGCAGCCCGCGGACCAAAAGCGGTTGACCGTGCTCAGCAGTGCGGCGGATGCGACTTTCGGTTGCGTCTCCGCTTTCAATCCTAACTCCATTCCTGACGCAGCCGGTTGGCCCAACGGCCGGCGTCCGAACGACGACGTCACCGACATCGCTATCCGTGCCGTCGCGGGGGTGTTGCTAGGTCCGGTCCCTTGTCTCGGCGATGGTGTGAACTTCAATCGAGTGCGTCCAGGGACGCCCTTTGTGACGGCGGGAAATAACATCTCCACCGTGTTTCCTTTCCTTCCGACGCCCAACTCCGGCCGAAGCCCGGCGGCGCCGTTGCAGCAGGGACCCAACGAACCATTGTTCCGTTAAGCGGAGTTAAAAGGCGGCCACAGGCGGCATCGCGTTTACGCCTGTGGCCATGCCTGACGAAAGGAGAACCTCCATGTCATCTTTCAAAAGCATCGGTGTCTTGATCCTGGCAATGGCGGGTTTTCTTACGATGGGATCACTGTCGGTATCGGCCCAGCGTATGGCAACGGACAACCACATCGCTCATTACCAACGATTGTTGCAGCGTAATCCCGTGAACTCCCGGGCGTACTACGGTTTGGGCGATGCGCTGATCCGAAAGGCACGGGAAACCGGCGATCCGAGTTATTTCAATCGCGCCGAAGAAGCATTGAAGAAGTCGCTGGAGATTAATCCAAATAACGCCGGCGCCATGCGTCACCTCGCCTATGTTTTCTATTCGCGCCATGAATTCGAGCCGGCCGCCGTTCATGCCGGCAAGGCAATCGAAATGGATTCAAGGGATGGGGATTCCTACGGCATTTTGGGTGATGCGCTGATGGAAACGGGCAAGTACGAGAAAGCCGAAGACGCCTACCGGAAGATGATGCAGCTGGAAGAAAGTTTGTATTCCTACAGCCGGCAAGCCGGGTTAAAGACTTTGCGCGGCGACAGCGGCGGCGCCATGGCTGATCTAGAGCGTGCCGTTGCCGCGGGCAAAACGGCAAGACAACCGGCGGAAAGTATCGCCTGGGCCGAGTGGCAACTTGGCAACGATCATTTCACTCTCGGAAAATTGGAAAAAGCCGAGGCGTTTTACCGCCAGTCTCTGGCGACCTATCCCAATTATTATCGCGCATGGGCGGGCATGGCGCAGGTGCGCGCCGCTCAGAAGCGATATGACGAGGCGATCGACCTCTACCGTCAAGCAATCGCCATACTTCCAATGCCCGAGTATATTGCCGCGCTCGGAGACGTTTTTAGCAAGGTTGGAAAGTCTGACGAGGCGCGCAAGCAGTATGAGCTTGTGGAATACATCGGGAAACTCAACGCACTCAACAAGGCCCTCTACAACCGGGAGCTGGCCTATTTCTATGCCGATCATGACCTCAAGCCCAAGGACGGCTTGGAACTAGCCCAGCGTGAGTTGGACTACCGGCGCGATATTTACGCATACGACGTCCTAGCCTGGAATCTTTACAAGAACGGCAAAGCTGAGGAAGCACGGGAAGCAATCAACAAGGCGCTGAGCTTGGGCACGCAGGACGCCAAGCTTTTTTACCATGCAGGGCTGATTTATCACCGCCTTGGCGACAAGCCGAAAGCGCAGAAGTATCTCAGGCTCGCATTAGATACCAATCCGTATTTTCATACTCTCTTTGCCGACGAGGCAGCGCGTACTCTCAAGGGTCTGGAAGGTCCGGAGGATAGTGCGCTACATCGGCGAGCCGACCGTAGGTAGTCCGATGCGCCCACTCTTGATCGCCGCGCTGTTCTTCGTCTTCGTTCTTGCCGCTGTGGGTAAAGTCGCGGCCCATCCGCTGGGCAATTTTAGCATCAGTCAATATTCGGCGATTCGCATCAATGGCAATGAAATCGAGATCCGTTACATAGTCGACATGGCTGAGATTCCGACTTTTCAGGAGATTCAGGATACCGGGATTGTGCCGCAAGCGGGAGATTCCAGCTTGGACGCTTACCTCAAGCGAAAAACCGATATGCTCGGCCGTGGCTTGATACTGGAAATCAATGGAATACGTCTTACGCCATTGCCGGAATCCCCGGAGATTATCTTTCCGCCGGGCGCTGGTGGGCTGCCGACATTGAAGATCGGCATTCTGTATAAAGCAAAGCTCGGCGATGCGAACGGCGGCGAATATTTACTCAGCTATCGGGATGGCAATTTCCCGGGCCGGGCAGGTTGGAAAGAGATAATCGCTGTTGCAGGTTCAGGCGCCAGTATATTGAACAGTTCAGTTCCCGAAACCGATCGGAGCTCCCAGTTGAATGATTATCCGGCGGATCTGTTGAACAGCCCGCCTCAAGAATTGGAAGCTAAGGTGGTGTTCACCACTGCGCCTGATCCTAAATCTGTCGCGTCAACTGCGCGCTCTCGGATTGATGCAGGCGCCGGAGAGAAAGCGAGGCCGGTAAGCAAGCTTCAGATAACGCGCGCAGAGGTTTCGCAGAGTGCCGGCAAGATAGAGCCGGTAAAACAACCAGCTCATACTGCAATAATCGAATCCGCTGCTATCGATGCTGATTCAACCGGGGCGAACGAAGATAGCCCAGTTCGGTTACAAACCAATCGACAGGCGACGCCACGGAATTCGTTTACGGAGTTGGTAGCGACGCAACAACGGGGAATGAGTGTTATTTTAATTGCGCTCGCCGTTGCAATTGGCCTTGGCGCTTTCCATGCCCTAGAACCGGGTCATGGGAAAACTCTAGTTGCCGCGTATCTTGTCGGCGCGCGGGGAACTATGAAGCATGCATTTTTGCTCGGACTGATTGTAACGGCGGCGCATACCGCCGGTGTCTACCTGCTTGGGGCAGTTACCCTTTATGCGTCGCAATACGTTGTGCCGGAGCGGCTTTATCCGTGGCTGGGTGTGGTTTCCGGTGTGATGATTACTAGTCTTGGCGTGGTTCTCTTGGTGCGGCGTTATCGAGGCAAAGACGGGCTCTTAAATCACCATCACCATCACCATCGAGATCATTCTTACTACCCGGATGACCATGAGCACCACCACCATCATCCCGGTCACCATGGCCACTCTCATGATCACGGTCACACTCATCACCATCACGATCTCAACCAACGAGTATCTCTCCGGCAACTCCTGACACTCGGTATCAGCGGTGGAATTGTCCCCTGTCCGGCGGCGCTGGTCGTGCTCCTGAGCGCGGTGTCGATGCAACGGATCGGCTTTGGGCTACTTTTGATCGTGGCGTTCAGTATCGGCCTGGCAGCGGTGTTGATTGCCATCGGTCTCTTGATGGTCTACGCGCGTAACTTTATGGCCCGGTTCCAGAGCGAAGGAAAATGGATAACTCACTGGCTGCCCATAACCTCATCGGCCTTCATCGTCATGTTCGGCCTCGCTCTTACCTGGCAGGCACTCCAAACGACGGGTATGAGCCCGTGGCGGCTTTAGCGTTGATATTGCTCTACTTCGCAGAAGATGATCGGAACAGCGAAAAACTCGATCTGATCCGTGAAAGCTAGCTAAGCTAGTTCCTATGCCAAGAAATTCTCGGGCAAGTATGCGCACCGGACCATCAAGGGCGGCGTCGGGCACAATCTGCCTCAGGAAGCCCCGCAGGCCTTTGCCAAGGCAGTCGTGGAAGTCGACGGTTATTGACTGATGTTACCGCGCGTAGGCCCTGCGGACTTTGGAAGAGCGGTCAAGTTCGATAAGATGATGCTTTATGCATCTTTAAACGTCGGCGATTTTAACGGCCCAGCAATCACGCCATAGGAGCTGGCTTTACTTGGGGCCGGTCGAGTCACTGCAAGGCGAATATATATGAAAACTGACATGAAGCTCATTTCCGTCAATGTTGGTCTTCCGCGAGTCGTCATGAGCAATGGCGATCCGGTATCGACGGGAATTTTCAAAGAGCCTGTAGCAGGTCGTGTAATGCTCAGAACTCTCAATCTCGATGGTGATCGTCAGGCTGATCTTTCCGTTCATGGCGGGCCAAGCAAAGCGGTTTACGTCTATCCGTCCGAACACTACGACTACTGGAAGCATGAATTGCCTGAGATGGAACTGCCCTGGGGCATGTTCGGCGAGAACTTCACAACCATGGGACTTTTTGAATCGGAGCTAAATATCGGTGACAAGTTTCAAGTGGGCTCGGCCGTTGTGATGGTGACTGAACCGCGCATGCCCTGTTACAAGCTCGGCATCAAGTTCGGCCGCTCCGACATCGTCAAGAGATTTCTGGCGAGTGAGCGCACGGGTTTCTATTTTGCGGTGCCGCAAGAGGGTGAAGTCGGAGCTGGTGACCAGATTGAACTTATCGAACGAAGCAAACGCAATGTAAAGGTGAGCGACATCATCCAACTGTATACACGCGAGAAGCACAATACCGGATTGCTTCGACGCGCAATTGAAGTCGAGGCTCTTCCGGAAAGCTGGAAGAACTATTTTCAGCATCGACTTGAGAAACTGACGGGTCTACCAACAAAGGATTAGTGAGTTTATGGACGGAGACACAATCGTCTCGCGCAAAGTGACGGTCGAGAGCGCGAAGCCGCATTTTTTAACAGCGGGTCATGGCTCAACGCTTATGCTTCTTCACGGTTACACGCAGACATCGCGCATGTGGAGACCAATCATTCCGCTTCTTGCTGAGAAATTCACCGTGATTGCCCCCGACCTGCCCGGAATCGGTGACTCAGCGATTCCGAAAGATGGCTTAGACATGAAGACCGCCGCTATGAGTATACTGCGCTCGCCAGGTCACTAGCAGCTGGCCTTCCATCAGGAGTCGGTGCTGCGCGCCGATAGCCGAAGTTGCGTCTCGTTTTGAACCGCCGCGTCAAAATACCAGCAAGACAAACATTCCAAAAGTTGCTAATAGACCGTAAAGACTGGATAAAAAGTATGAAAAGTTGCCGCGTCTGAGTGCGCGGGTTTGCGAGACGTTGCGATGTCTAGGGCAAGCATGAAGGATTTGGCGGCCCATCCGTTTATTGAAGGGCTATTGAAACGGCGCTCCCGCCGCTTTGGCTTGGGCATGAAGATGGAATCCGGGCCCCTGGCTTTCCAGAGCCGGCATGCGCCAATTCCGTTGACCGAAGAGGAAGAAGCGCTGCTGGTGTTCGCCGCCAGTGGTGTCACGGGGTATGCTCTGCTCGATCTGCCTTTCGTTGAAAGCGAAGGCGGCGCCATTGTCGCCCGTTCCGTGGGCAGAACCATAGCGAGCGGCGACGCGATCCAAGCCGTTTCTCTGGTGGTGACGAACGACGAAGCCACCTACTTGATCAAGCGCCCGCAGGACTTTGACCCCGGCGAGATTCCTGAATTGATCGAGCTCGCCGACAAGCGGGAATTTGTCCAGCTTTATCGAAGAAGTCGCGTGAAGATCCAAGACGGGAGAGCAGCGCCACCCTTGGCGCCGATGTTTAACGTGAACGTGAACCGATGGTCATTATGTGGCCGGGGCACGACGTACTTTCTCCCCATCAATGAATTGACGTTCATGTATATCAACGGCTTATTGGAAGTATTCAACGAGCATACCGGCGCCTTCGTGGTTGACGAGCGGGCCGGTTTCCGGCCGGCAGGTTTAGGCCGCTTCGCACGCAGCAAAGGCGGTCACCTGGACGACGCTCCTGCCGGCGGGCGGGTTCTCACGGTGCAACGGCTCGAACTCATGGTGTCGGAGCTGGTCACTGTGGAGCAGGGAATGATGCTGCAGAACTTGGCGCTGATGTGCCAAACGCTGGGGCTCGGCGGTTTTCCCAATTTCGCCGAACATGAGTTCAATTGGTTTCAGGCTCTCGGATTTCGCATGGGAGAAATGCCGGCCGGTAAATATCTAGGCGCGAATCTATTGGCGAGATTCCTGTTGAATGTCTTCGGCGCCAACCATGCTATCCCATACTCGCTGGGTCTGGAACGCGACGGAAAAATCTTGCTGGCACCCTATAGTCCGCCGTACTACGCCACAATGGAAAATGCTGTGCACGCGGTTGTGGAAGCTAAATTTGGCCCACAGGGCTTGTTTCGCGGCGGCGCGGCACTGAGCGCTTGGCGCGAACCGGCGGCGATTGCCAGTGGAGTCAAGCCGATCAGCTACGAAGCCGTCGCGGCGACGAATGCGTATTGCGAATACATTTACCAGCGTTATGGACGCTTTCCTGCCTGCATTCCTCCCTTTCGTACGGTGCTGGGTTTTCAAGCTTGCCATCTCGACCCGGAGTTTTACGACCGCTACTACAGGTCCGAAGCGCTATCAGAAACCGAGCGCGGTCATATGGCGAAATGGCACGGCGAAAAGTAGGCATGAGGCGTGAGGCACGAGGCGTAAGGCACGAGGCGTAAGGCGATAGTCGTGACTACGAATCCCGCTCAATTGCGAATTCAGGCGCGGAGCAGCGGGCGCAAGGCGCGCAGATCGCGAACCTTCTCCAGTTTCCAAACCGTGTCGCATAACTTGCGCGCGCGCGCTTTGCCGATCACTGGAGCTATCAGATCGTAACTCTTTTCATCAACCTCGGCCCGCGTCATCGGTTTCTCGGCGGTGCCGCTGACGGCACTGGTATGGTGCCTCAGCTCGCGTCCGTCGCGCAGGCGGAGCTCGACGATTCCCTGGCGGCTCGGCATGGCCGCAGACAGCGCGTCGTCGCCAAAGAGCTCGATACGGCGGCGCAGCGCCAACACTTTTCGGTCGCGCATGCGTCGTTCGTCGTGGGACGATGCGAAGGTGAGCTTGCCGTCGATCAACATGACGGCACAGATATGCTGCATGCAGATGTCCGGCATATCGCGGTTGTCGACGGTGTTCGCCCCCTGGTGCGCCACCCGCACCACGACTTTCTCGATGTCTTGCGCTTTGACGCGGTGCTCGGCAATGAGAGCGTGCAGTGAATCGAGGGGCGCTTGAATCGGCGAGCCCACCGACCAGCGCTTGATGTTGGTATTCATGATTTCGAAGACGGTGCCGAGGCCGCGGGTCAGCAATGTAGGATTCGGCTTTCGGCCGTAGGCCACGAAGAAGTTACGTTCGCCCGCGAAAACGTCTTCAACGCCGGTAAAGCCACTGGCGACCATCGTGGCCGCCGCGACGCCGTTGCGCGCCGGCATGCCGCCGAAGTCGAAGGCTTTTTCGACATGCTCGCCATCGCGCATCCAACATGAGATACCTGAGGCCTGTTGCGCGGTGAACGAGAGCAAATGGCGGACCTGGCTTGCCCTGAGGCGCGCCAGCGCTCCGGCCGCCGCGGCTGCTCCGAACATCGGCCCGAAACTGTGCGTCGAATGGCCGTCGGCGCGAAACTGGTAGGCGTCGAGCGCTTGTGTCAACCGGCAGCCGACGTCGTAGCCGAGGGCGACGGCCCGCAGCAGCGCAGTGCCGCTCCGCCGCTCGCGCTCGGCCATGGCGAGGGCCGCGGGTACGATGCCGCAGCCCGGATGGGTCAGCGACGGCGCATGGGAGTCGTCGGTTTCGTCGGCATGAGCCAGCATGCCGTTGGCCAGAGCGGCGTTCACGGCGGTGGTAGTGAAATTACTGCCGATCACGCAGGCCTCTTTGACGCCGCCGAGGGTTTTGACATACGCGAGCGCTTTGATGCCGGGGCCAAGGCGCGACCCGGAAATCATGGCGGCGAAGGTGTCGAGAATGTGGTGCTTGGTTTTTTCGACGACCTTGTTAGGGAGCGGCCTGTCCAGCGTCGACGCGATGTAAGCGCTTAGCCGGGCCATGATCGGAGAGATTTGCGCTTCGGGACGCCTGCTCACGAAAGAACCCCGCCGTGGAATAAGATTTTCTGTGTGCTCTTTGCCGTCCAGAGCGCCGATATCGAGTTCATGTTTTTTTCAAGTGCCGTCCAGGAACCTTGCCGGTTCAAGGTTCAATGTTTTCCAATGTTTTATGAAACGCATAAGCACAATCCCTAACCTTGAACGTTGAACTTAGATCGATTGCCCTGGTGCCGCCCGGCTGTAGTGAAAGACGTTTAACAGATCGATTTGTTCCTATTCAAGGGCGCGGTTCCGTCGAAGTCGTTTTGAAGAGATCAAAAATCCCTCTAAATCTCCCTTTACAAAAGGAGACTTTTTTATCCCCCCTTTTTTGAAAAAGGGGGGAAGGGGGGATTTTTGGAAAAACTGAGTTGAAGTTCAAAATGAGTAAGGTGCAAATGACTTTGACGTTGCCCTGTATTCAAGGGTATGAAAGTTTTTCATCTCTGATATAATAATCGCAAATATCATCCTTCCGAAGCATAAGAGTTGGTTCGCCTGGGAATAATCGGCAATCCTATTGCTACTCTGCGATCATCGGCACGGGCATTCGGTGGCAATTGACCCGTACTTGGGGGCATCGTCGCAATGAAAATCTCTGGTGGCCAAGAGTTCCGAGCCATGTAGCGCACGCGCAACTGATCTCGAATCGGCACTCCGGAATTTATGATAGGGAGAGACAAAAGATAAATGGCTAAACCTATGCCAAAGTCGGATCTCGCGACGGATGAATCCCAACCCGTCAAGCCCAAGACGACTGTATCAGCCGCCGAGATGGGAGCGCGCCAGCGGGAGATCTCGGTTTCCGAGTTTTTTACCAAAAACCGCCACTTATTAGGTTTCGACAATCCGAGAAAAGCGCTGCTCACCTGTGTGAAAGAGGCCGTCGATAATGCTCTGGACGCCTGTGAGGAAGCCGGCATTCTGCCTGAAGTTGTGGTTAAGCTCGAGGTCGCTGCGAACGGCGGCGCGGCGCCCGCTCCGAGCCAGGCGAGCCGCTTCAGGCTCACCGTGATCGACTATGGCCCGGGCATCGTGCGCCAGCAGATTCCACCGATATTCGCGAAGCTTCTCTACGGCTCCAAGTTCCACCGGCTGCGCATGAGCCGCGGCCAGCAGGGAATCGGCATATCGGCCGCCGGCATGTATGCGCAACTGACCACCGGGAAGCCGGTGCAGATCATCTCTCGCACGAGCGCGAAATCGCCCGCTCACTATTTCGAAGTTCAGATCGATACCAAGAAAAACGAGCCGCGGATTTTCGAGAACAAAAAGATCGATTGGGAGAACCATCGCGGAACCCAGGTGACGCTCGAGATAGAGGGACGCTATCAAAAGGGCCGCGCTTCCGTGGACGAGTATCTCGAGCAAGTTGCCATCGCCAATCCGCACGTCAAGCTCGTCTATCACACGCCGGAGGGAGAGACCAAGGATTATCCCCGAACCATACAAGAGCTGCCGCCTCAGCCGCGGGAAATTAAGCCGCATCCCTACGGCATCGAGTTCGGCATGATGCTAAAAATGCTGCACGACACCAAGAGCCACTCGCTCTCGGGTTTCCTGTCGAGCGATTTCAGTCGTGTGTCTGCCAATCTCGCCCAGGAAATCTGCAAGACGGCGAAGATCGCGCCGGATACGCGGCCGCGAAATATACACGGCACCGCCGCCGAGACGCTTTATAAGGTCATCCAGTCCACCAAGATCATGGCGCCGCCGAGCAATTGCATTTCGCCCATCGGCGAGAAGGCGATACTCCACGGGCTCTACAAGCAAATCAAGGGTGAGTTTTATACCGCCGTGACCCGCCCGCCCGCGGTCTATCGCGGCAACCCATTCGTGATCGAGGCCGGATTGGCCTTTGGTAAGGGACCGGAGCAGCCAGCAGGCAAGGCGGAACAGCCAAAGGTGCCCCTTGCCGAGGGCGAGACTCATGACGACGACAACGAGTTAGCCAGCGTGATCCGTTACGCCAACCGCGTGCCGCTCCTCTATCAGCAGTCCGCCTGCGCGACGTTCAAGGCGGTGCTCGACACCAGTTGGCGCAACTACGGCATTGCCCAATCCAAAGGCGCGCTGCCGGCCGGTCCCATGGTGATTTTCGTTCACATGGCGTCGGTCTGGGTGCCTTTCACGAGTGAGTCCAAGGAAGCGATCGCCGACTACGACGAGATCAGAAAAGAAATCAAACTGGCGTTGCAGGAGTGCGGGCGGCGGCTTGGAGTTTTTCTGAGACGGCGCGAGCGCGCCAAGAGCGAGTTTCGCCGGCGCAATATCTTCGAGCTCTACATCGAAGAAGTGGTCGATGCGTGCAACCGCCTCAAGGGCGGCAAGCTCGCCAAGGAGAAGCTCAAAGACCAGCTGCAAAAGATCGCCATGAAACGGACCGGCGGCGAGAAAACCGATGAAATACTGGGGAACGACGGCGGCGGTCCGGAGGGCCTTCCCCATTCGATCATCGTCACCGCCGAAGGCGCCGAAGGAGACGCGCCGGAAATGCCCGTCGATGAGGCAAAGGAGGGCGCGCCTTCGGAGGAACTGCCGCTCGACCTGGATACATCCGCGGCGCCGACACGGCCCAGGGGAAAGGCTAAGTCTGCCAAGACTACGGAGCCTGCCAAGTCCAAACTGGCGGGCAAGAAGAATCCGGCGAAAGTTCAACCGCAGAGCGCTAAGCAAATGACTTTGAATTTTGATGACGGCGCAACGCCCGCAAATCGCAAGAAAAACACAGGGAAGAAACATGGCGCGAAAAAAGTCAAAAAATAACGGCGCGGTGGAAAAGAAACTCATCGGCGTGGCCGATGTTGTTATTGCCGCGGCGCAGCGCAGCAAAGATCCCGCCCTTTCGATTCCTGTGCGCAGCCTCGCCAACGTCACGTTCAACGAGAAGCGCGGCATCATCGAGATGGGACGCAGACGGCAGGCGCGCACTTTCTTCAACGTCGGCATGGCCAAGAAGTTCATGCAGACCGTGCTTGTCGCCGATGCCCTGGCCGAGTTGCAGCGCGCCAACCTGACGACCTCGCTCAGGGAGATCTACTACCGCACCAAGCACACCATAAAGAACTCCCACGAAAACACCTTCGACGGCCAAAACGAATCAGACCCGTTGATCGAGGACCTGGAAGTCACGCTGGAAGCGCTGCGCGAAGAGCTCCACGTGCGCGCCGAGAACTCCGGCACCGTCGTCGGACCGCTGGTGTTGGTCGATGACGGCGACCGTGTGGACTGCACCAGGCTCGGCAAGGGCGGTTACTCGGTTCCGTCTATCGTCGAGCCCGAATATATTCAGATCAGCAAATGCACCGCGGATTTCGTTCTCCTCGTCGAGAAAGGCACCCAGTGGAACCGCCTTTCCGAAGACAAGTTTTGGCGCCGATACAACTGCATTCTGCTGACCGGAAACGGCCAGCCGCCCCGCGGCGTCCGGCGCCTGGCGCGCCGGCTGCACGAAGAATTCAACCTGCCGATTTACGTGCTGGTCGACAACGATCCATGGGGTTACTACATCTACTCGGTGGTCAAGCAAGGATCGATCAATCTCGCTTTTGAAAGCCAGCGCATGGCCATTCCGAAGGCCAAGTTCATCGGCTTCTCCAGCGCCGATCCGGACCGCTACGGCCTGCCGCGCAACGTCGGCATCAAGCTCAACGACAAAGACATCAATCGGGCAAAAGAACTGATGAAGTACAAGTGGTTTCAGAAAAAAGAGTGGCAAAATGAGATCAAAGGAATGCTTTCCACGGGACTCAAATACGAGATCGACGCCCTCGCCAATAAGGACTTTCAGTATCTGACCAAGACCTATCTTCCCAAGAAACTCAAAGATAAAGATTGGCTGGACTAGTGAGCAGACTGGTTCAAAGTTCAAGGTTCAATGTTCAAGGTATTCCGATGTGGCATGAACCGGAATAGCGCAATCTCTAACTGTGAACCTTGAAATTCCCGGGCGGCCAAAGGATGTTTTGCTTTTGCATTCCGTAACAGTGGCCGCGGCGTTTCTCTCCTTGACAGGTTCTTTCTTGTGCAATAAACGACGCTCAAGAGGTTATTGTGCCCCTCGGCAATATCGGACTATGAAAGCGTAAACGCCGCTCATTACCACGAGCGCGGGAGGAGAAGCTATGTTTCGCGTAGACGTCGATGCGCATGTAGACGAAACGGACGCTACCTGGGAATACCTCGACGATGGGGCGCGCCGCTTCAAGCCGGTCACACTCGACCCGGGAGCCCCGACGGCGCCGGGCGATGCCCGGCCGCACCGCCTCTGGCTCATAGACGGCACAATCAGGCTCAGGCGCTGGCGCGATGATAAGCGAACGGGAACTGTTAAGGCGACCCGGGAGCTTTTGGACGTGGAAGCCCGGGTACGCCATATGGACGAGCTGCGCGTCGACGTGCAGGTCCTCTACCCCACTCTGTTCCTTCACGCTTTCACCGCTCGGCCGGAGATCGACGTGGCGCTATGCAAGTCTTACAATCGCTGGATCGCCGCTGCGTCTGGGAAGAGTCGCGGACGGCTCCGCTGGGTCGCGGTTTTGCCACTGCTCTCTATTGACAAGGCAGTGGAGGAAATGCGTTGGGCGAAGGATCACGGCGCCTGCGGCGTGTTCAAGAAGGGCATCGAATGCGGCGAACGCGCCGCCAGCGACCCATATTTCTTCCCGGTCTACGATGAGGCGAGCCGCCTCGATTTGCCGATCTGTATCCACAATGCGACGGGGAGCGTCGAGTCTGCCACGGCGACAGGCTCCGGGCTAGATGGAGGCATGATCGCAATCGCAGCTTTCAGCGCGCTCGTGGAGCATGGCATCCCGGACATGTTTCCGAATCTCAGGGTGGGATTCATCGAAACGGGCGCTTCCTGGGTGCCGTATCTTTACGCCGATTTGGTGGCAAAGAAACTTCGGCGGACCTTCCTTCCGATTGACTATAAGGAGGACTTGTTCCGTCGCTACCGATTCTACGTCGCGTGTCAAACCAACGATGATCTCCCTTACATCCTGAAGTACGGGACTGAAGACAGCTTGATAATTGGGACCGACTATAGCCATGCCGACCAGTCGGCGGAAATCCAGGCGCTGGACGTCATTGAGCAGCGCGGCGAGAAAGGGGAAATTCCCGCTTCTGTCGCCCGCAAAATCCTGGACGACAACCCGCGCCGGTTCTATGGGCTGTAGGCGAACAACGAGCCTTGGGGGTCCAATCAGAAAAAAATCCCTTCACCTCGTCTGGAACTAACATACGCGCCGTCGATTGCGATGTCCAAAACGTCGCAGATTAGCGGTCATTGATTTTCTCTCCTGTTGTTAATTTTGCCTCCGCCTGTCTCGAGACTGGGACACAACCGCTTCAGTCTGCCCACGAGGGCACAGAAAACGAGCCATTCTTTGTCCGAATCATCGATTTGGCGCGGCAGTCGTGCCACGAACGGTTTTAAAAACCCATGCAATTGAATAGGTCGCGCGCGCTCTTGCGGTAATGAGCGCCTACTCCAGTGGCACGTTTTTAGCTCTAAAAATCTCCCGGGCTTGAGAGCGACGAAGTTGAATAAAAAACCTTTGATTGCGCTTTAACATCAATATGCAGCGATGGTGGGAAATAGATGCGCTGCGCGGGCGCGCAATTCGGCCTCGAAAAGGAGATTTACGAGGCGATCAGCGCTTACGGCGGACTCAAAGTCCCTTTCTCGGAAACCGGCGCTTTCGGCATCCTCGCGTGGCAATTGATCTGGACACTCGGCCTATCGATGGGTCGCGCAATGTCTCTCGACCGATATCTATCACTAAGCTTCCGGGATTTTTCGTCGGCACCGCTGCTTTGATAGCCTTAACCGGCCCTGTCTGGCGCCACGTCGCCGGTCAAGCAGCTTTTGGCGCGGATGGGACACTGAATTTGCTCTTCGATAAATGGCATCTTGGGCCGCTACGGATTGTCAATTTCCTCGCGCTCTTGCTCTTGACCTTGCGCTTTGGACCGCTGGTATCCCGTGCATTTCGCTTTCGCTCTCTCGAAGTCCTCGGGGCTGCATCATTGCCGGTGTTTTGCGTGCATCTCGGGGTCGTTCTCTTGGCGCTGGCGGCCGTCGGCGATAACCAAGGCTCGACATCGCTATGGCTTGATCTCGCGCTCTTGGCAAGCACGTTCTGCCTGCTTTATGCGACCGCTTGGCTATTTGGGACTAACACGTCGCGGCCCGTCGGAATGACGGCTTCGCCGGTCAAACAAAACGCCGTCAGCGCACGTGCGGTGCGATAATCGATTTCCAGAGTGAGTAACCCGTCCGGTTAAGGTGCAGCGAGTCCGCGCGAAACAATTCGCTGCGCGGATGCCCCTCCGAATCCAGCATCGGCGTGAACACGTCGATGAAGTCGAGGTTTTCGCCGGCCGTGATGTATTTCGAAACGAGTTCATTGGTTTCGCGGATTTTAGCGATGAGGCGCGCTCGAGACGGGCTAGGTTTTATTGAAATGTAGGCAATTCGCGTGTCCGGCAGAATACGGCGGATGCCCTCGACAAAGCGCACGAACTGATCCAGGACCTCCTGAGGGTGCCGGCCCTCCGCCAAATCATTATCACCGGCATAAACCAACACGAGCCGGGGTTTGTAAGGAATCACAACCCGCTCAAGGTAACGCGTGCAATCCGCCATTCTCGCCCCGCCGAAGCCGCGGTTGAGGATAATGGGATGGGGGCCGCGGAAATCGTTTTCGAGGTCGTTCCATAGGCGTATCGAGGAACTACCGACAAACACGATTCCGCCCGGTGGAGGCGCTAAATTTCGGTCTGCCTCGGTGAAGGCATCGATGCTCTTTTCCCATCGCGTATCGTCCGCGTTGAGCAGCGGCGTAGGAGGATCCGCCCAGGCGCTCTCGAGCGCCAACGCCAAGATGGCAGCGAATGCGAAAAGATCTGACAGAAATTTCAGAGATCTGGCGAAGGAATTGCGTCTGCTCATGCTAATAGGCGCATTGGAAAACAAAGTGTAGACACCTCAGTATCGGAACTCGAAGCGAAAGTGTCAAGCCCGCCATCCTGCCGTGGGAAGCGCATCGCGACAACCTAATAAGATATAAGATGCAAACGAGCCGGTGGATATCATCAGTTCCTCGCTTGAGGGGATCGTGCCGCCGTTGAGAATAGCAAATTTCATGCTTGATCCCGTGGTGAGTTGCGAACTTCTGAGACGCCGCACTAGTTTGAAATTGGCTGGACGTTCGAATAAATGAATTACCTATGCCAGATTCGCATAACCCCCTTAAAGTCAATTGTCAGAAGCGGGCTCCGACACTGAGTCTTTCTCAAAGCGCGGTGCCCGCTGCCCGCATCATCTCCGGCTTGCTGCTCGTTCTACTTTTAGTGCCCGTGTATGCCTACGCCCAGTCGGCACTCAAGAAGGTCCGCTTGGCGCTGCCCACGAAGAGCGTCTCGTTTTTGGCTTTTTACGTCGCTCATCACAAAGGGTTTTATAAAGACGAGGGAATAGAGCTGGAGCCGATCATTATGCAGCCCGCGCTGGCGAGCACAGCGGTGCTTACCGGTGACATCGACTACAACGGCGCGGTCACCGGCGTGATCGGCGCGGCGGTGCGAGACCGGCCGATGAAAGCCGTGCTCTTTACCGTCGCACGTCCGCTCCAGTATCTGATGAGCAAGAAAGAGATCAAAGAACCACGTGAGCTCAAGGGCAAGAAGATCGCCGGCAGCTCTCCCGGCGGAACGGTCACGTTCCTCACCGTGCTGGTGTTGAAACGTCTTGGCCTTGACCCGGAACGGGATGTGTTACTCAATCCGATGGGCGGCACGGGGGCGAGCCGTCTGGCGGCTTTGGAATCCGGCGTCGTCGACGCGGTTATTCTCGAAAGCCCCGACAATATCGCCGCTCAACAGAGAGGGTTTCATGAACTGATCTTTTTCGGGGATCTAGTCGAATTCCCGCAAAACGGCTTCGGCACCTCGGAGAAAAAAATCCGGGAAAATCCGGAGGAGATCCTCAAGATGGTACGCGCTACGCTGCGCGGGCTGATGTTCATTTGGGATAAGAAGAATCAGGACCAGGTGCTGGACATTATAATGAAGGAGATGAAACCGATCAGCGCAGCGATGGCCAAAGAGTCCTTCGGGCAGGTAATGCGGGTGATTACTAAGGACGGTTCCGTCAAGTCCGACTCCATTCAAGTGCTCATCGATCTGGTGCGGGATAGCACCAAGGTGACGCGGCCGGTGCCGGTCAGCCAGGTCACCGACTTCTCGTTTTTGGAAAAGGCCCAAAGAGAGCTGGGACTGAGATAGGAAGACGAGCGACGATCATGGGACGTCTGCTGTTTCATCCACGCGCCTTTATCCTTTCTTTCGCCTCCTCCGCGTCACCCGGCATGCGGCCAGATAAGCATCAGAAATTATTTTTTGACTGGAAGGTAGTGCCACGCGGGGCCTTGACCGGGGGTTCGAAACCGGCGTATGGTCCCGTCAAATCTTCCCTATTTCAGCCCTGCGCCATGCCGGAAAGGAGGGCTTGCTATGCTAACAAGCAATAAAGTGAAGACCCCGAGAAGCTTCCGCATCGTTGGCCCGCAACGCCAGATTGACGAGCGCGAAACGCCGCATCCCAAAGTCGATCGCGGCGAATTCGGAACACGGCTTCGTGATTGGCGCAAAAATCGCGTTGGCAGCGATCCTTTCCGGCGACTCTTCGGCGGTGGCGGCGAAGGCGATCCGAACAATACTTTGAATAAGATCATGCGGGACGCTCCCGAGGGCATGGTCAATCCGAACCAGATTCCGGTCGACGATCCGGCCGGAATGGCTGAGCAAATCAAGGGTGTCGCCAAATACCTTGGCGCCGACGTTGTGGGGATTTGTCATCTCGACCAGCTGTATGTCTATTCCCATCGGGCTCGGGGCAACGCTGCCATGGGCGAAAAGCCCGGCGATCCCGTCGACCTGCCTCATCGTTTCGCAATCTGCCTCGGTTTCGCCAGCGATTACTATCGCTACATGAGCAATAACAGCAAGATCTCCGACACAGAGTATCAGTTCGGCAACAACCACGCCATTGTCCCGACGTTCATGCTTGCGTCCTATATTCGCGAGATGGGTTATCCCGCAACGGCACACCATCATGGTCGATCCGCGGTTAACCCCATACCGTTGGCGATCAACGCCGGTTTGGGAGAGCTGGGACGCCACGGCATGCTCATTCATGAGAAGTACGGCTCACGGCTGCACTTGACGGTGGTGACGACCGACCTTCCTCTAACCATCGATGAGCCGGTGGATATCGGCGTGGAGGAGTTCTGCAAATATTGCAAGAAGTGCGCGCGCACCTGTCCCTCGCACAGCATTCCCTTCGGCGAAAAGGGAGTCTTAAACGGCGTCGAGAAGTATCTCGTCAACATCGAGACCTGCTATAAATACAAGCTGGCAGGCCGCGGCGAGTGGACCAACTGCGTCGTCTGCGTTTCATCGTGCTGCTACAACAAGCCCGATACCTGGTGGCACGATCTGGCAATGTGGTCGGTAAAGAAAACGCCTCCCTCCCTGCGCGTGTTGATCGTCAAACCACTGCTCTGGATCGATGATCTGATCTGGGGCAAAAGGCCATGGAAGCGCATGAAGTGGCTGGGTTACGACAATGCGCCGAAAACTATGGCCTGCAACATTCCGGGCTGCAATGCCAAACACACCAACCTGCAGGACAAGCGGCTTCATACCACCAAGGTTGCTCAGGGAGGAGCGCACTGAAGATTGAGCTCCGTCTGAACCGGCGGATTAACTCGCGGGAGATTTCAAAGCAATGGCGTTCGTAATCGCGGAGCCCTGCATTGGCGTAAAAGACAAAGCATGCATCGACGTTTGCCCGATGGACTGCATTCACGGCACTGACAAGGACGCGATGCTCTACATCGATCCCGACGAGTGCATCGACTGCGACGGCTGCGTGCCGGTATGCCCGGTGGACGCCATTTTTCCCGCGGATAAAGTCCCGGAAAAATGGCAACACTATATCCAGATCAACGCGGATTATTTCAAAGCGAGGAAATAAGAATCCAACCTTAGTGCCCGGTCCAGCCTCACGATTCCGTAGGCGACCAGTTCAGGCGCCCCGCATGCGCCGGTTGTAGCGGATCGAATCGACGAAGGAGGCGACGATGAACCCCATTCCGATCAGTCCGGTTACCACTTCGGGGATGTGGCTTACCGTGTTCACGAACATTATCACCGCCAAGGCGACGATTGCGTAGAACGCGCCGTGCTCCAGGTAGCGATACGAGGCGAGGGTCTCGTGCTCGACCAGCATGATCGTCAGGCTGCGCACGAACATGGCGCCCACGCCGAGGCCGATGGCAATGATGAAAAGGTTGTTCGAGAGGGCAAAGGCGCCGATCACGCCATCGAAGCTGAAGCTCGCGTCGAGCACTTCGAGGTAAAGAAACGCGGCAGCGCCGGAGCGGGCCAGTTCCCCGGTGACCGCCGACTCCACGCTAAGCACCGCCGAGAGACCGTCCACGGCGATATAGGTCACGAGGCCGAATATACCAGCGACGAGGAACCCGACCTGCTCGTGGCCGGGCAGCCAGGTGGACACCAGGTAGAGCAGTAACAGCACCAGCCCCAGTTCCACCGCTGCGATCCGCCCAAGGCGCGTAAGGGGACGTTCGATGATGGCGAGCCAGTGTTCGTCTTTTTCATGGTCGAAAAAATGTTTGAGGCCGACCATGGCGAGGAACGCGCCCCCGAAAGCCGAGACAGAGACATGGGCGCTGGTCAGAACACGTGAATAGCGCTCCGGGTCACTGGCGGCCATGACCAGCGCGGAGAAGGGATCGATGTGCGCGATGATCGCCACGATGAGGAGCGGGAAAATAATGCGCATGCCGAAGACCGCGATGGCGATGCCCCAGGTTATGAATCGCCGCCGCCACGTGGGCGTCATCCTTTTCAGCACCGTTGCATTCACGACGGCGTTATCGAACGACAGCGAGACTTCGAGGATCGCGAGCACCGCGACGATGAACATCGTCGAAAGGGCGCCGACCCCGGTGCCGGTGGCCCCCCAGCCGATAAAGGCGCCGAGGCCGAGGCCCCCGCCGGTCACAAAGAACGAATTGCGAAAATAGCCGTTGATGTTAATCACGTAGCAGAGTCGAATAGCGCAATCGCGGGCGACTGTCCAGCCCTGGCCGATTGCCAAGTTGATGCCGTTTGCGAAACGTCAATGGAAGTCATTTCAATGCTCGCTTTAACGCGGCGGCAAAGGTTTGTTGCCGTTGATTGTCTTGAAGAGTTCGATTGTCTCCGCGTCACGCGGTATCGACCTGATGATTTCTTGTTGGCTTTCCGGCATCAGCGGACTCGGATCGTCTCCCGTGAGCTTCTTGAATTCCTTGTGGAACTCGCTGTCTTGATAGGTTTTCTTCATTGCCTCGCGCAGAATCTGCACCTGTTCATTGGGCGTTTTAGGAGGGATGATGTAAGGGGTGCCGACCATTCTGGTTGAACGCATTAAATTGATGAACCGCCGCTCCCTTTCTGATTTAACAAAGTTATCGATTTCAGGGAGATGGTCGAACGCCGGCTCCTTGTCTTCTCTAGGTATTTTCAAGATGGCCACGAAATCGAACAGCCCTTTTTTAACCGCATCGGGGTTTCGCCGAAGCGCCTCGGCAGTATTGTTGCTGCGCGCATCCAACTCTCCGTTCGCCATGGCCACATCGACTTCTAGAGACGAATAGCCCAGGACAAATTTGCTCTCTTTGAGGCCGAGAAACCAGGCAAACGTGCGTCCGTAAGTGTAAGTGGTATGGCCTATGGAGGTTGCGCCGATTCTAAGCCCGGAATATGCGCTAAGCTTTTCTAGATTATCCAGACCCAACGCTTTCCTGATAAAAAAAACATAGTGGAAGGCGCTATCCGTCGAGCCGAGCCAATAGAATTTATCGAGATCATATTGTACCCCGCTCTCACCGAGGACCGCGCTGGTCACAATACCACTGCTAACATGTCCGATGGTCAGACCGTCCGGTCGCGCCGAGTTAAATAGGTGGTTGGCGGCTTTGCGACCGCCGCCGCCCGGCATGAATTCACTTACAATGTTGGGATTTCCCGGTATATGTTTCCTTAAAAAAGGTATGACCGCTCTCGACCTGGTGTCTCCTGAACCGCCGCCCTCGCGTCCCTGAATCAGTCTTATGGTTTTGCCGTGATAATACGGCATTTGTGCATACACATGCGCGCCAAACCCGACGCAGGAAACGGCGGCGAGAACCCAGATGACGGCAAGCTTGCGTGTTTGCATCTTAGCCTCCTGAACGGAATTCGCCCACCTAATACGACGCCCGCTTGTATTTAGCAAGGAGGTAACAGATGGACGGCCGCGTCGCGGTGCATTCATGAATTCAATCCAGTTTTCTTGCCGCTGGTTGCTCCGGCCGGGGTCCGGGTTTCACCGCGTAACCGTTCAGGCGCGGCGGACTGGACTCGATTTCGCTCAGGAACTCCGCCACGGCACTCCAGAACTCGTCGCGCCGCTCAATCCCGTAGTGACGCGCGCCCGCCAGCTTCACAGTGCGCTGGGGTCCGCCCCACGCCCGCGCGAGCGCGGCGCCGTTCTTAGCTGGCGTGATGTCGTCGTGCTCGGCGAGGACGAACAGCGCGGGCATCTTGATCGCCGGCGCGATCGCTGCGGCGTCGTAGCGCCCGTTTAGCAGAGGCCCGACTGGCAACCAGGGATAGCGCTCTGCCCCTAGGGCGGCGAAGCTGTCGAAGGGAGTGGCTAGAATCGCGCCGCGGACATGGCGCGCCGTCGCCAGAGAAACCGCGAAGTACGTTCCTAGGCTCCGGCCAAGCACCACGATACTCGATCGCTCCACGTCGGGCCTCGCCGCAGCGTAATCATAGATGACCCTGGCATCTTGCAGCAGCGCGCGCTCGGAGGGCTCGCCTTCGGAAAGACCGAAGCCCCGATAGTTGATGAACAGCCATCCCCAGCCCTGGGGCTTGACACCCCGGTCGATCATCCATGAGGTCTCTCGGCGCACGCCGCCGAAAACGATCACCAGCGGAAAGCGCTGGCGGGGCCGCGCCGCCGCCGGATACTTCAACCATCCATGCAGTGTGACGCCGTCGGCCGATTTAAGGCGCACCTCCTCGATGCCGTTCGCGCGCGCCCCTACCGACGTGAGATACGCCGGATCGGAGGTCCTCGGACGAAACAGGAATCGTTGCTCGAGAGGTTCCAGCATGAGGCCGCAGCCGGCGGCGAGCAGCGCGGTGGCGGCGGCGAGGGTGGTGAGTAAGGATCGCACGGCTGGCATTTTATACCGCAGGAAAAAGGGAGCAAGAGGTGCGTCCCTGGCTTTGAAACAAGGCAGCTTGAACGGCTGCAAAACCACATATAATCTTGGCATCATGGATGAGCAGGAACTGCCAAGCCAGCACGCCGAGCTGATCCAGAGCCAGCATCAGGCCCTGCTGGAAATTTCCCAGGCGATTGCGTCGCACCAGGATCTCGCGCAGCTTTTTCATGACCTTACGCCGCGCCTGCACCTTGTCGTACAGTTTGACTTCGTCAATTTGATACTGCACGAACCGGCCCGCAACGTCATGCGATCGCATGTGCTGGAATGCCCGGATCCGGATTATGCTTGTCCCTCGCAGGAATGCCCCATGGAAACCCCGGGAGGCTGGGTGTGGCAGACTCAACAACCCTGGGTGGTTAGCCAACTTGCCCTCGAAAGCCGTTTTCCCGATTGCTCCCGCTGGCTGAGCGAGCGCGGGGTGCAGTCACTCTGTGTCGTTCCGGTTACGACCGCGTTACGAAAACTGGGCGCTTTAGCCTTTGGCAGCTCGCAGAAAACGGCCTATTCAGAGGCTGACGTCACATTTCTCCAACAGGTGGCTCGACAGGTAGCTGTGGCGGTAGACAACGCGCTCAATTTTGAGCAGGCGCAATCCGTCCAGCGTCAGCTCCAGGAAGAACGGGACCGTTTGAAGGTGTTGCTGGAAGTGAACAATACCGTAGTGTCGGCGCTCGATCTGCACGAACTGCTAAGCGCGGTATCCACTTCGCTGCGGCGCTTGTTCAAACACGAATATGCCAGCATTTCTCTCTACGATGCCGAAACCGAGCGGCTGCAGATTCATGCGTTGGATTTCCCGGTCAGCAAGGGTTTGATCCAGGAGGGTCTCTCAGTTCCCGTCGAGGGATCGCCGACCGGAAGGGCCTTGACCTCGCGCCAGCCCGTCTTCATAACACGCCGCGACGTCGAGCAGTTTGGTTCCGACATTGCCCGGCGCATCGTCGCCGAGGGACTCCAGTCGGCCTGTTGCTTACCTCTGGTGTCACATGGACGGCCGCTTGGCACGCTCGTGGTGGCGAGCTTGCGCGAGGAGATCTTTCCGCAAAAAGATGCCGAATTGCTGCACCATGTCGCCAATCAAATTGCCATCGCCGTCGAAAACGCGCTCGCTTTCGGCCAGGTGGTCGAGCGGGCGAACAAGCTCACGGAGGAAAAACTCTATCTCCAGGATGAGATCCGCACACAGCATGATTTCGAGGAGATTATCGGTGAGGACCCGGCTCTTAAGCATGTCTTGGAGCAGGTGCAAACGGTAGCTCCCACCGGCTCCACCGTTCTCATCCGCGGCGAAACCGGCACGGGTAAGGAATTGATCGCTCGCGCCATTCACAACCTCAGCTCGCGCCGCGAGCGGACCCTGGTGAAAATAAACTGCGCGGCCATCCCCACTGGTCTTCTTGAAAGCGAGTTGTTCGGCCATGAGAAAGGCGCGTTCACCGGCGCCATTGCCCAGCGCATCGGTCGTTTCGAGCTCGCCAACCGCGGCACGCTTTTCCTTGATGAAGTGGGCGACATCCCGCTGGAACTTCAGCCCAAGCTGCTGAGAGTTTTACAGGAGCAGGAGTTCGAGCGCATAGGGAGCACGAAAACGCTTCGCGTGGACGTGCGCATCGTCGCCGCTACAAACTCGGATTTGCCGCAGATGGTCGCGGAAAAGCAATTTCGCAGCGACCTGTTCTACCGGCTCAACGTATTTCCGATCGTCATTCCCCCATTGCGCGAACGGCGCGAAGATATTGCGCTCTTGGTGCGATACTTTGCGCAAAAGTATGCCCGGCGCATGAAAAAACCGGTCGACAGGATTCCGGCCCGGGCCATGAAGGCGTTGTCTGAATACGATTGGCCCGGCAACGTCCGGGAACTGGAGAATTTTATCGAGCGCGCAGTCATCCTTTCCCCCGGCGAGCAGCTCGAAATTCCGCTCACCGAGCTCAGACAAACGGCGCGCCTGCCGCTACTACCGGCGACGGCTGGGGCCGCGACCCTGGAACAGGCCGAGCGCGAGCATATCGTGCGCGCTCTCGCGGAAACAAATTGGGTGATCGGCGGCGCGGCCGGCGCCGCCGCGCGCCTAGGCATGAAGCGGACCACTCTGCAATCACGGATGAAACATCTTGGTATCACCCGTCCTAAATTAACCCCAGCTTAGTGCCTTGTTTCCCAAGGCGGGATAAGGCCGATACTTCGGCATCTGCCAAAAACACGACCCGCTTGCTTCGTCATCGTCTTCCCGCCCCACGCGTGAGTAATGGACAACGTTATTAATTTTCCCGGATTGTGCACAGTTAAACTGAGAAGCCCGGAAAGCGAGGTGGAACCCTGGAGTAGCGAAGGCGTCCAACTGTGAAATTTCGACGTTGTTCGAAAAATACGTGATGGGTTGATTTTTTCTTTGCAAAAAGAAACGGATTGCTTTCATCTTGGTGTTGACAGACCCCAAGAGAGGAGAGCAATCCGTTGGGCGAGATCACAATGGAGCTACGCCTGGTTTTTGAGATACCAGAATCAGG
>DATBLC010000207.1:0-8428 GCA_036555515.1 Binatia bacterium | reverse complement strand
CGAGCTTTCGCTCTATATCGCCTATGATGCCCTGGCATCAACCGCGAGTCATTGGGGGATGACACCCGGAGTTCTGTCGCTTGCCACGGCGTGCGCGAGGATTTTTCAGCCGGAAGGGAAACAATATGTTCAGCAGTGGCTGGGCTATCAGACTCTGCAGCGCACCGAGGCCCGCTACCGCAGTCTCTTTCATAAAACCGGTCTGCTAGTCGCCGGCGCCAATGTTATTTCGTCGATCTTCGCAAAAGGCGCCGAGCATGTTTCGCCCGCTATTTTCGGTGAAATTATCCCGGCCTTGGGACGGGGCGTCACTGCCGCCAGTGAGGGCTACGACGGCATCATCGTCGTCGGACCGTTTAATTGTCTGCCTTTTCGCATCTCGGAGGCGATCGTCAAACCGTTGAGCATCCAACGAGGCATGCCCATCCTCACTTATGAAAGCGATGGTTATGCGGTTTCGCCGTCGTTCCTGAGACAGGTCGAGGTCCACATTCAACAGGTTCTCGATCATAGCGGGCGATATCCGAGGCACAACGCGGCGTGAAACGATACGGCGGGTTACGGCTACGCGCTTGTACAGCGCAATTGTGAAAAACGCGCCGACGAATCGCGGCCGATTGAAAGGGGCCGCTTCCTGCAGTGACAATTTCAGCGCGGATAATCTCGGCTGGGAAGCTCGCGCACAGAGCAGCGCTTATATTGCACCACGTTGTAGGCTATCGTGATGCCACCCGGCCACCCGAGCAGCGCTGAGCGTTGCTGGCTCGGCGCAATCGAGAAGATGACCATCCAATGGCGCGCGATCCTTCCCCTGTTCCTTGGCACGGCGATCTGGTTGATACCGGTTCCCGCCGGATTGACTGCCGGTCGCGTGGATTAGCGGCCTCCAAGCCTTTTTGCCGATTCCGAACCGATCCACTCTGGATCAATTGCCTGGATTGCCTCTTCTTTGAACTTTGGATAAGACTCCGCAAAACCAGGATGATAGCGCTGCATATAAATCTTCAAGACTTCCAGCTCAATCCTAAGTGAATCAATGGCCTCTTTTAGATCGAGTTTGGATTCCGTCATCAATGAAACGGTCGCTTCGATCTCCTTTTGCATCAGGTGAAATCTTTGCTCTATGTCTGCATCTTCCATGGAATACCTCCAGGGCGAATTCTTACGGACATTGCTATCCAGGAGCTTTGTAAAACGCAACCCGCGTGCCACATTGAATGTCCTTATCTAGAATTGCTTCATCTAATTCAAAGAGCCCAATCTTTTCTCGCTTGCAAGAAAGTTGGGGCCAGAAAATATCAATAGTAAAAAAAGAGACCGCAAATTCAGTTTCGGAAGACCGCGATCGGATCGAAATTTTCGCGTTCAAGACAAGCTTGGTAAGCTCTCTCAAGCGAAGGAATAAGCCAAAATAAATCAGTCAGTTACGCTTTAAAAGAAAACTGTTACTTGACAGCGATATCGGTCGTTGTTATATTACTTGTTAGTAAGTGGTGTTTTAGGCCCGTCACAGACGTTATCTAAACCGTCCGTTCCATAAGCTAACCGACTCACAGCCGCCTGCGGCTGGCAGTAAAAAGTTCATCCCCCGAAGGTCGACGGCAAAGCTCTGGTTCGCTACGGGCGGAGAAGTGCCTGAGCCGTCTGGTTGGCCGGGACCAACCATCACACTAGGAGGCAAACACAAAAATATGGAAAAGAATTGGTACGTTATATCCACCTACCCTGGCTATGAACATCGGGCCAAGAAGATGCTCGAGCGCAAGATTCACGTGAACAAGCAGGAAGATTACTTCGGCGACATCCTGGTGCCGACGGAAAAGGTCTTAGAGCTAGCGCATGGGGTCAAAAGCATCGTTGAACGCAGGATGTTTCCCGGCTACTTGCTGGCGCAAATCGCCTTGACCGATGATGTTTGGCATCTTATTCGCTCAGTTCCTAAGGTCAGGGGTTTGGTGGGCGGACCGGAGTCGCCGACGGTCCTTTCAAGGTCAGAGGTCGAAGCGGTCCTCAGCCGAGTTCATGCGGCGGAGGTCAAACCCAGAGCGAAAACGGCTTTTGCCGTCGGCGATAGGATCAAAATAGTCGATGGCGCTTTCCGCGACTTTACGGGGACCGTGGCTGAA
Organism: Binatia bacterium; assembly: GCA_036555515.1. GTDB lineage: Bacteria > Desulfobacterota > Binatia > UBA9968 > UBA9968 > DATACQ01. The sequence goes on along the minus strand of DATBLC010000207.1, from coordinate 6,302 downwards.
TTTACCCCGGAGCGGGGGCGCATGAAAGTGTCCATCAGCGTATTTGGCCGGCCTACGCCGGTGATGCTGGATCCGGTTCAAGTCGAGGCGGCTTAACCGGACAGGAGATAAGACGATGTTAGATATCGAAAGCAAACGAGACAACGAAGACGCCTTCGACCTTCCGGAAGCAGAACTCAAAGAGCTCGGCGAGAGCGATCTTGAAGCGGCTCCGGATATCGCCATCGAGGAAGAGGCCGAGGAAGAAACCGAGAAGCCGGGTAGTGAAATCCCGCGGGTAAACGACCCGATTACGACCTACCTGCGTGAAATCGGCACAGTTGGGCTCTTGTCGAGAGAGCGCGAGGTCGAGCTGGCCAAGGAGATAGAAGCCGGTAGAAAGCAGGTTTTTGACGCGATCTTCACTACGCCGATGGCGCTCCGTCGCGTGCTGGAATTGGGCCGAGCGCTCGTCGAGGGCGAGCTCGAATTGCGCCAGATAATCGAGAAATCGGATGACGAAGGCGAAGAAAATGAAACGGTTCTCGACCCCAGACCGTTCCTGAAGACGATCGCGCGGCTGCGCCGGTTGGACCAGGCCCAAGAACAAATGAAACGCCTGCTCGGGCGCAAATCACTGTCAAATCGGGGGCGCGCGGCGCTGCAAAAAAAGCGGGACCGCCTTACGGGGAAGATCAGCGGGCTGCTTGCGGAACTTCGCCTCGCCTCGGAACATATCGATGCGCTGGCGAGTAATTTGGAGCGCGCCGCGGATCGAGTAACAGCGCTCGGTGCGGAGGCCGAATCCGCGCCCAGACGCAGGCGGGAAGCTATTCTCGGCGAAGTTAGCAAGATCGAGGATCACATCGGCCTAGCCGCCGGGCAAATCAAGGATCACGCGAGCCGCGTGCGGGAAGGTGTCGCTAACGTGACCCGGGCAAAGAAAGAATTCACCGAGGCAAACCTTCGGCTGGTGGTGAGTATCGCCAAGAAATACCTCAACCGCGGCTTGAGCTTCCTGGATTTGATTCAAGAGGGCAACCTCGGTCTCATGCGCGCGGTTGAAAAATTCGATTATCGCCGCGGCTTTCGCTTCTCGACCTATGGCACCTGGTGGATTCGCCAGGGCATTACCCGTGGCATCATCGACACCGGTAAGACGATCCGCATCCCGGTCCATCGGGTCGAGACGCGCAACAAGATCGTTCACGCCGCACATTACATGCAACGGAAGTTGGGACGGGAACCCACGCCGGAAGAGCTCGCCAAGGAAATGGGCATGTCGGTGGAAGACATGCTCAAGACTATGCAAACCCAAGCCGACACCGTGTCGCTGCAAACGCCAGTGTTCGAGGACGGCGACGAGCTGGGGGATTTCGTGGAAGACCGAGTTCATCGCAGACCCGACGAAGAGGCTTTGGAAGCGACGATGCGCAGCGCGGTAAGAAAAGCGCTGGCCATCCTCACGCCCAGACAGGAGGCAATACTGCGCATGCGCTTCGGCATCGAGCAAAAGCGCGACTATACCCTTGAGGAATTGGGCGAGAAATTTGCGGTCACCCGGGAGCGTATTCGCCAGATCGAGCAGAAGTCTCTACAGATTCTGCGCAATCCGAGTCGTAGAAAACCCTCGGTTCCAACAGTGGCGGAAGCAGATGCTAAGGCATCGTCAATTTGAACTTTCCCGGTTGATATAATTCACCAAACCCAGTTCTCGGGAAATCAGCGAGCCATGCCCTTCCCGGTTCAAACGACAGGTCGACCAATGGTTTAACCGACTCATCAGCGAAGCGATGAAATTACCCGAACCATACGGCAGCAAGCTATATCCCCATGTCCAAAACGTTTACGTCGGTTGGACAGCATACTCAGCCGCCGTCAAAGAAAAATCCAACCATGTCATCCAAGAAATATGGCAGATCAGGAAAGGCCCGCGGGGCAAGGAGCTGCACGAGCTGCAAAGAGAATATAGGGTCTTGCAGAATCAGCGTCGAAGTCTATTAAACAGGCTCAAACGAAAACCGCACCGTGATGAAGCAGCCAATCGCCAACTCAAAAGTATCGACGCAGCAATATCCCGAATACGCAGAAAAGTAGAAAAGGATTACGGGGTGTTGCTTAGCTGAAGATCCTGGCTTGTCCCGCCCCGTTTTTTCCGACTCCGGCTTTGAGGTGCCGTCGCCGCGCGTTCCCCCTCCCCTACTTCAGCGCAGAGGTTGGCCTGTCATGAGGCGGAGTATCGTCTGGCACACGTCGTCGAACACCAATGGCTTCAGAAGGTAGCCGTGAACGCCAAGCCTTTGTGCCTCTAGCGCCGCCCGGCTGGAGTCCAGAGCGCTCATACCTAGTATGAACGCGCCCGGCAAGTTGCCCCGAGCATGGGTAACGACAGAACGCCAGGACGGCATCTCGACATCTAACATTATCACTTTGAGCCCTGAATTCTTATTAATTTGAATAATCGCAGAATTGGCGTCCGGCGCTTCCTCTACGCGATGACCCGAATGGCGAAAAAGCTCCGACAAACTTGTTCTCGCAACCGGCTCCCTCTCGGCGATGAGTATCGGAACCCCGCCGAGAGGGCTCGTTAAAGGGCTGTTAGCCATTGTCATTCGCGATAAATATTACCGTCTGTTTCCCGCATTTCTGGGAAGAAAAGCCTCTCGATCCGACATATGTCGTAGGGAGGAGCAAGAAGTGAGCCATCTCCGATTGGCAATTTTTGCTCGGTTCGCGCTAAAAGGGGCCGGTCGCAAAAAACCTAGTATAGCTAAGTGCTTGTCACGAGTTGGCCTGCTATAGTATTAATTACATATGACTCCTGGTTCATTTCATGCCCCCGTAACATTACCTTGATAGGTCTTATGTGAAAAAAACCAACGCAGGCATACGATCAAGACTCATGGAGCGGCCATCCGCAAAGAGCAGCGACCGGTTTCAAGACAGTGGGGCAGAAAATTCCCTCCGCGCGCTGATAGAGACCACCCAAGACGCGGTTATTTTCATCGATCAGCAAGCCCGGATCGTCGTTTTCAACCCCGCCGCTGAAGCAATTTTCGGCTACTCACGAGCTGAAGTCCAAGGACAAAAGGTCAACACGCTGATGGCCGAACCCTACGCCAGCGACCATGACCGGTATATCGAGAATTTTGAAAAGACCGGCGAGAAGCGCGCTATCGGTCGCATCCGCACAGTCGCGGGAAAACGAAGAAACGGTGAAATCTTTCCAATAGAGTTATCCGTGACGCAAGTCGCTTCCGGCGCAGAGGTCAACTATGCTGCATTTATTCGAGATATTTCCGACAAGGCCAAGCATCAGAGAGATCTCGCCGAAAATGCCCGGCTCGCCTCAATCGGGGCAACCGTGGCCAAACTGACCCATGAGCTTGGCAGCCCATTAAACGGCATGTACATCACGGCCCAGCTCCTTGAGCGACTCGTTAAGAACCAAGGAAGCCTGCCGAATGCGAAGATTTCCGCCACAGTTAATTCACTCATCCGTGAGACACGACGCCTGCATTCGTTGCTGAGTGAGTTTCGCTCCGTGTCCCGCGCCGAACGTTATGACTTCAAACCAGTTTCACTCTCCAATGTGGTGGGGGAAGTGCTTTCCCTGGAATGGCCCAACTACATAAACCGCGGAATCCTCATCAAGCAAATCGTCCCAACCGATTTGCCCTCAGTGATGGCCGACGCGGACAAGCTCAAGCAGGTTTTTCTCAATCTCTGTAACAATGCGGTTGACGCGATGCCCAAGGGAGGCGAGTTGACGCTGCGCGCCACGAGAGACGATCAGCGGGCAATCGTTGACGTCATCGACACGGGCGCCGGGATTCCGGAGGGGATCGATATATGGGCGCCTTTCATGACCACGAAGAGCCACGGCACGGGACTAGGGTTGATGATTGTCCAAAACATCATTGCAGCGCATCAAGGAACGATCGAGTGCATGAGCGAAGCCCAAAAAGGCACAACCTTTCGGCTGACATTACCATTAAGAACTAGCTCTCACACGGCTACCCATTAAAAGAGTCCCATTGGAAAGGTTGCACACACCGCCAGGTCTAAAATTCGCCTGAGCCGGCCTGTCCAGGATCGCAGCGGTCGACGACCGGTTTTTTTTTGTAGTCACTAACTCTTTGCTTGCGCACCGACAATCGGCAGGCGTTGCTCAGCAGAAAAAAATCGGCCATAGTCCGTGCGTGAGGTCGTAACCTATGAAGACTGGCGAGTTTTTCAACCTCTACAATCACGGATTCATCCGCGCCGCCGTCGGAGTGCCGGAAGTGCGGGTGGCAGACCCAGTGTTCAACGCGGAACGAACCATCGAACTAATGGAAAAAGCCGCATTCGAAAAGGCCGTGCTCGTGTTGTTTCCGGAGCTGGGGCTATCGGCATATTCCTGCGAGGACCTGTTTCACCAGCAGGCATTACTCGATGGCGCGCTGGACGCGCTTCGACGTGTCCTTAAGGCTTCCGCGGCGCTGAATTTGATTGCTGTAGTGGGACTCCCGCTGCAGGTTGACGGCCCGTTGTTTAACTGCGCGGTTATACTCCAGCGCGGCAAAATTCTCGGGATTGTTCCTAAAACATTTCTGCCCAATTATCGAGAGTTTTACGAATTTCGCCAATTCGCCCCGGCTGCTGCGGCACATAGCAACACCATTCATGTGCTTGACCAGCGGGAAATTCCGTTCGGGGAGCGCCTTCTATTTCACTGTGAAGACGAGCAACGACTGACATTTTTCGTAGAGATTTGCGAAGACCTCTGGGTACCCATTCCGCCCTCGTGCAAAGCCGCGTTGGCCGGAGCAACGGTTCTCCTCAATCTGTCGGCTTCAAATATCACCATTGCCAAGGATGAATACCGCCACAGCCTGGTCGCCAACCAGTCGGCGCGCTGCTTGGCCGCTTATCTTTACGCTGCGGCGGGACCGGGTGAATCGACCACCGATCTTGCGTGGGACGGGCACGCGCTAGTTTACGAGAATGGAGCTCTGGTTGCCGAGTCGGAACGGTTCCGCTATGAATCCCAACTCATTCTCGCGGAACTGGATTTGGAACGGCTCAACCAAGAACGCATGCGCCAAAACAGCTTTGCCCAGAGCATGCTACAGGAACGCGACGAACGGCGCCATTTTCGCAGGGTGAGCTTCAATCTTGAGCTCCCGAGAACGCAGCATTTGCTCTGCCGCCGCCAGTTCGAGCGCTTTCCCTACGTGCCGTCAGATCCGGAGTTGCGCGACCGGCGCTGTTACGAGGCCTACAACATTCAAGTGCAAGGGCTGGCGAAACGCCTTCAGAGCACCGGCATATCGAAAGTCGCAATCGGTATCTCCGGCGGTCTCGATTCCACCCACGCGCTCATCGTCACCGCCCGCGCCATGGACCTTTTAAAGCTGCCGCGGTCGAACATTCTCGCCTACACCATGCCCGGCTTCGCCACCAGCCAGCGCACTTTGTCGAACGCCAAGCTTCTTATGCAAGCACTTGGCTGCGCGGCCCATGAAATCGACATTCGTCCAAGTTGCGAGCAAATGCTGGGCGATATCGGCCACCCATACGCCCGGGGCGAGCCGGTCTACGATGTTACCTTTGAAAATGTTCAGGCCGGAGAACGAACCAGCCACCTGTTCCGGCTTGCCAATCTTCATCAGGCTCTCGTCGTGGGCACCAGTGATCTCAGTGAACTTGCGCTTGGCTGGTGCACCTATGGCGTCGGGGACCACATGTCTCACTACGCCGTCAACGCGAGCGTGCCGAAGACGCTGATTCAGTTTATCATCCGCTGGGTCGCCGATAAAAAACAGTTAGGCGCGGAAACGAGCCGCGTCCTCCGTTCCATACTCGACACCGAGTTCAGCCCCGAACTTATTCCCGGGGACCCCAATGGCGAGCAACCCACGCAAAAAACCGAGGATGTCATCGGCCCCTATGAACTTCACGACTTCACTCTCTATTATACCCTCCGCTTCGGCTACGAACCCTCCAAGATCGCGTTTCTCGCGTACTGTTGCTGGCGACACCGTACGTTAGGTCGATGGCCCGACATCCCCGAAGAACGACGAAATCAGTACACGATCGCCGACATTAAGCGGTGGTTGTCGGTTTTTGCCTGGCGGTTTTTTCAGCTGAGCCAGTTCAAGCGAAGCTGCATACCGAACGCTCCCAAGGTTGGCTCCGGCGGTTCATTATCGCCCCGTGGCGACTATCGTGCACCCAGCGACAGTGAAGCCACGGTGTGGCTTGAAGAGATCAAACAGATTCCCGAGCACGACCCGGATTGATATGCGTGGTCAAAATACTTTCGCACCGCCGCGGAT
>DATBLC010000206.1:0-42516 GCA_036555515.1 Binatia bacterium | reverse complement strand
GCCACCACCCCGTCCTCTCCATAGGTGGAAATGCCCGCCGGCAGGGCCTGAAAACAACCTTTGCGCTCCTGTGCCCGCGCTCTCCAGGTCTCACCCCTCGGTCGCTGTTTGGTTACTCAATTGTGGACTCCTTAATAAGTGCCGGCTTGACTTTCCGCCGCAGCTCTATGATAGGAATGAAACTGTCTTACTGGGAGGCATTGGCGTTTGGCGGAGCTGATTAAAATCGACGCGGGCTTCGCCACCATCGGGCAAGGGGCTGGGCCGATGATGGTGACCTGGAAGGCGGGTTTGTTTCACAAACATGGTCTCGACATCGATCGGCCGCGTATCATGGGCGGCGCCAAGGGCGTCCTGCGCGGTCTCATGTCCGGGGAAATTCAGTTTGGCAACATGGCGGCGCCGGCGCCATTGCGCGCGAACCTCGAGGGCAAAGCGGACGTCATTTTTCTGACTGGGGGTATCAACCAGCAATTCATCATGGGCCGGCCGGGAATCCATAGCCGCGCCGAACTGGCCGGCAAAAAAATCGGCTTCGTCGGCGACGGCGGTCTCAACGATGCCCTGGTAAAGTTCATTATCGGAAAGCTGGAAGCGGCCGGCATCAAAGGACTCACGCCGGAGCCGATCGCCGGCGGCGGCGATAAGGAGCTCGAAACCCTTCTCAGCGGCAAAGTTGATGCTGTCGTGGGCACCCCGCCGGAATGCATCGATGCTCAGCGCAAAGGCTGCAGGTACCTCATCGATTTTTCCGAATACGGCTTGAATTACGCCCTGGGCGGCATCGCCGCGCGCCGCGATTACGTCGCACGCCATCCAGAGACCACGCGAAAATTCATCAAAGCTTATGTTGAAGGCATGCACCGCTATCGAAGCGATCGGGAATTTACCGTCGGCGTTCAAGCAGAGTATAGCGGCATCGCCGACCGAACCGTCGCCGAGGCGACTTACGATCTCACGCGGCCCGGCATGCCAAGGGTTCCCTATCCCGTAGTCGCCGCCCTGCAAACGCTGATTGATTTCATGAGCCAGGAACTCCCGGAAGCGAAAAACGCCGACGCGGGCCGCTTCGTCGATGACCGTTATGTGCGCGAACTGGACGAAAGCGGCTTTATCCGTGCACTCGGCGGTTAAACCGTGATTGAATCCATGAACATGCGTTACTCCGTCATATTTACTTTAACCGCCTTTTTAACCCCGGCACTGCCGCTGATTTTGGTGTCGCCGGGAATTCCCGCCACCGCCACCAACGAAGCGCTTGTCGAAGCCGCCAAACGCGAGGGCGAGGTGGTTTATTACGCGTCGATGAACTTGAGCGAAGCCAATGCGATCATCGTCGAGTTCGAGAAACGCCACCCGTACATCAAGGTCAAGCTCAACCGCACCGGAAGCGAGAAACTGCTCGCCAAAGTGATGACCGAATACCGGGCGAAAAAACTCCCCGCGGACGTCATTCAAACGGTGGAATTCAGCATGCACCTGTTTAACCGCGGCGGGGTGCTGGCCCCGTATATTCCTCGGGACAACTCGCAGTATCCTGGCGAGTTCAAAGAGGAAGGATTCTGGACAACGGTCTACTACAATCCGTACGTCGTCGCGTACAACACCAAGCTCGTGCCCCGGCAAACGGTTCCGAAAAGGTATGAGGATCTCCTCGATGCCAAGTGGAAAGGCAAAATGATGATGGACGGAACCAAGGCGGACTGGTTCGGCGGTATATTACAAATAATGGGTCAGGAGCGGGGCCTCAAATACATGCGTGATCTCGCCAAGCAGCAACCCAGTGCGCGCGAGGGCCACGAACTTCTGGCGCAGCTCGTGGCCGCCGGAGAAGGGTTGATGGATGTGAACATCCCCGTCGCATCGGTGGAACGGATGAAAGAAAGAGGCGCTCCCATCGATTGGACCGCCGTCGGCGCTGCGCCGGCAATCATGGTCGGCATCGGCCTCTCCTCCCAAGCCGCGCACCCGAACGCGGCGAAGCTTTACATGGATTTCGTCCTTTCGCGCGAAGGTCAGAAATTAATGCGGACTCCGGGCAGACTCGTGGCCCGATCGGATCTCGCCCAGGAGCAAGCCGACCTGGTCAAAGAAGTCAAGGTGACACCGGTCAATCCAGCGCTGGCCGAAAAGCTCGGGGAATACGCGAAGCAGCTAAGAGCAATATTCGGCGGTTAAAAATCCCGCTTCATACCGCCTCGAAAACAAAAACTCGAAACTAATTGTGCCTAAGGAGTAACTCCATGCGAATCATGTTTTTGAATCATTCGTTCCAGCGCCACTCAGCGGAACTGGAGGCCCATATCCGAAAACTGCTTACAAGCTACGCTTCCCCCGGTACCGAGTTTGAGCTCGCTTATCCCGAAGACCTCGGCGGCGGCGAGGTGCTGAGCTTGCTCGAAGAGCGCAAAGCATTATCAGGCCTGCATCACATTCTCGAGACCCCCGCCTTAGTCAAAAAAGCCATCGAGGCCGAACATCTGGGATTCGACGCGGTGATTCAGAGCAATACCTTTGATCCCGGCGTCGAAGCAAGCCGGCTTGCGGTGCGCATCCCCGTCATCGGCGTGCTGCGCGCTTCGCTCCATTTCGCCGCCAGTATCTGCGACCGCTTCGGACTGATTGTGCCTCTGGCAACCCATATGCCGCACACCATGCGACTGGTCCAGACTTACGGCATGACGCCGTTCGTATGCGGTATTCGGACTGTTGGCCTTTATGACACCGGTGATCTATCAGGCTACCATGATGTCGTCATCGAGCGCACGCTCGCGGTGGGCAAAGAGCTGGTCGAGCAAGGCGCCCAAGCACTGATTCCCCTAGGCGGGAAAATTTATCCTTATGTGGTCACGCCCGAAGAATTGGAGCCCCATCTCGGCGTGCCGGTGATTAATACCAAGGCGGTGGGAGTGAGCTACGCCGAATTGATGGCGCGGTCAAAAATCAGCCACAGCATTAAAGCTTATCCATGTCCGACTGGGTTGAGCCCGGAGGCTGTGTCGCAGCGTGCCAGATGACAGGCCAAAGGCCTGTCATCCCGCGCGAGTGCGAGGAATCTAGGCAAGATTTCTCTCGGAGTTTATCCTGAGTCCCTCGAAGGGTTCGAAATGACAATGTTCTTCCTTTACGTCTTTGCGCGAGTTAATCCGACTTTTGGTTGCGGCTTCGCCGCGCTGCATTTTTTGTCGTTAAAAAAGTTTAATAGAGGATAACGCCATGATCATTGACGCCGACGGCCACTGGTTTGAGACCGAAGAAGTATTCAACAAGTACATGGAGCCGCATCTCCGTAACTTTCGTCCGAGGCTGCTCAGCGATGAGCGGGGATATAATTTCTGGGTGGTTGACGGCCAGACAGCCTACAAGCGGCCGTCGGTCAAAGGCGCCGGCGCCCCCGGCACCGCCGCCCCTCCCGGTAATGCGATTCAGTCCGCCCGCCGCGCGTCACCCGGCAGTCAGACACTAACGAGCCTAAAAGAGCGGCTCGACGATCTCGACAAAGAGGCCATCGACATGCAGTTCATTTATCCGAGCTTTCTCCTGCATGTGAACGCATGGCCCGATGGCATTCTCGCCAATGGCGTATGCCGCGCTTACAACTCCTGGCTTGCAGAAGTGTGCAAGCAGGCGCCCGACCGGCTAAAAGGAGTGGGGGTTGTTTCGTTACAGGATCCCGAGGGCGCGGCAAAAGAACTGGCGCGCATTGGCGAACTTGGCATGACAGGCGTGATGATCAATGGTACTGCCGGGGCCAAACGGCTGGATCATCCCGACCATGAACCATTTTTTACCGAAGCGGACCGTTTGAGGACGCCGATTGCCGTTCATTTCAGCCTTCAGTTTCCTGTGGTCGATAGCCTGTTTGAGCATCATTTTCCGAACCGTGTGCTTGCCGGCATCGTGCCGATCATGGCCGGTTTTACCAGCGTACTCTGCTCTGGTTTGTTGGACCGTTACCAGAATCTTAAGTTTGCCTTCCTCGAAGGTGGCATCAGTTGGGTGCCTGCCCATGTGGAAAGAATGGATGACCACTTTGAGAATCCGCGTTACGGCGCCAAGGATTTGATTAGCCATCCCCCTAGCGAGTATTTAAGGTCGGGGCGAATTTTTTTTGGCTGCGAGGGTAACGAGTCTTTTCTTGGCCGTGTGGTCGAGGAAGTGGGCGAGGATTTGTTCATGTACTCGTCCGACTATCCCCACGCTGACCGCACCGAAGGGACGGCCAAATTGCTCAGGGACCGAACCGACATCGCGCCCGCAAGCCGAAAAAAGCTTTTAGAAAACAACGCCAGGCGCTTTTATGGCCTATGAAAATATCCGGTAGAAATATGATCAGATTTAAAATGCTCGTAAAATTAAATACTTATGATTCGGAGCCAGATAAAATCTTGGTTAGCAGAGAGGCTTTACTTTATTTTGAAGCATTTTCAATATCGCACGTCTAAGGCAAGAAAGGAGGTGATACTGTGAAACGCACGCTCAAGATGATCGTCCTAGCTTTGACTGTGCTTGCCTTCGGTGGCATGAGCTTCGCGGCTGAAAAGGGCACGGAGAAGAAAGCCGAAAAGGCCATGGAAAAAGCAGAGGCCAAGGGTATGGAGAAGGCCGCGGAAAAGGGCTCGGAGAAAGCCGAAAAGAAGGAATCAAAGGCCAAGAAGGCTACCAAGAAAGCGGCTGGAAAGACCGAGAAGGAAGAAGGCAAACCAGCCAAGTAAGCTATTGCCTCCTAAACTTTCTTTGCCAGAGGGGAAACCGCTCGATCGGTTTCCCCTCTGTCGTTATGGGGGCTGAACGTTCTTACCTGCCGCAGGAGCAGCGGCGTAGCGCGAGAAGTCTTGCTTGCTTTCCCTACCCCAGTTGATAATATTCTGTGCATCAGGCATCGGTATTGAGCGCTGATCGCGCTCCAGAAGGAGGAGTGGAGATGGACCTGCCGAAGTGCCAAAAGTGCAACAATGGGATTCTCATCCCATTGTCCGATTACGGGCAGGATGGAGCGGCGGTAATTTTTAAAGCTTGGGCCTGCACTAATCCTGACTGCGGTTTCTCCCTGCGCGTGGACAAAGGCGAAGTCACCTACGGCAAGAAAATCGAGCACAAGCACTAGATTTTTCAGCTTTAAACTCAGTCATCCAGAACCAACGGCAGAGCGGGAGGCGCGAGTTCTCCAACCCTGTCGTACTCCAATATCCCTTCCTAGCCGGGCATGCTTCGATTGAAGCTCTGAATCGCCCGTCCAAACAACTCGCAACCCCTTTGTAGAGCATCGAGACATCTGCGCTGGCTTTCGGCGTCCGTGGCGTAACGCTTGAGAATTTCTGGCGCGATCCATTCGTGACTTTCTTCGTCGGCGAGTAAAGTATCCCGGTAAATGGACGCGGTGGCGGGATCGATAGATGCTACTCGCTCGATAAAAGATTTCGAGGTGCGCGGAAAGAACTCTTCGTGGCCGAACTGGACGCTGGCGATCAACTCGCAAAGTGATCCCAGAGAGGCGTGAAAGTCCCAAAGCTCTTTTAATTCCACAAGCGGGTTATTCCACAATGCGTCCGGATCGCCGTCGAGTTCCCGGATACGCCCGCGCAGGATCGAGGCGTGTTTGAGCTCGTTGACCACGTATTCCGACATCGGCTGCTGCAAATCGAGATCGGGAATTTTACTGACCCACGGCGCGGTCACCTCCGCCGCCTTGCGTTCCATTACGACGCCGAACTGCAAGCGGCGCAGCACTACCGCCGCCGTCAATGGTTTCTCCGCGCCGTAACTTTTTCGCTCCGCGTTCATCTTCTCCCAAAAAGACTCGCGCGTGACGACTAACTGTTGCAAAAACTCCTCCGGCTTTAGCGCTTCCATACTTCCTCCGCTAAACTGCAGCCTAGCGATTGACTCCCGGTTTCTTTTAGGTTTTAACATTACAAGAATTGAACTTCAGATCAACGCTCATCGTACAAGCTCAAGTACCTCTGATCTACGACTTTCATGGAACCCACGCAAGCCAAAGCCTACGTTGATAACCTTTATGATGAGGTCCACGCCCACTGGGACCAGAGGATCAATCACGGCGAATTCATGACCCGACTGCGGTCAGGCACATTGCCGCTGCCTTGCTTGCGCCGTTTCTTTAAAGACTGGGGCATGTTTTCCATTGAAGTGGTCGCCCTCAACGCGGTTTCCTATTACGTCCACTTGCCGTTTTTCGTCGACAACTTCGATCTTCTCCCGGCGCTCTGCGACAAAGTCGCCGAGGAGCTGATTTTTCCCAAACCACCTGGGCATATTCTCATCCTGCTCGAGACCGCCAACGCCCTGGGTCTTTCCAAAGAAGAATTGTTCGAGACACCCGCTTCAGCCGCCGGGCGCGCCATCAGCGACTATTGCCGACGGATGTTTCAGGATGGCTCGATCATCGAGCTCTGGGGCGCCCATGTGTACGAAGAAACCCTGGGCCATTGGGCCAAGCAGTGGGGCGACGCCTTGGTCGCGCATTACGGCATGAGCAAACGCCAGGCGATCTATTTTACCGCCCACGCCGAAGCGGACCTGGTGCAGCATGAAGACCGCATGGGACACGGCCCGCTCAATAGGATGATTCTGCAGCGCATCCTCGAACAGGGAAAGACCGCCAAGAAGCTCGGCTACGATCCGAGATACTGTGCTTTCACTATGGTCGATCTTCAGGCGCTCATGGAAAAACACGCGCTGGAAAATCCATACCCCGCCTGAGACGAGCGCGAGCCACGAGCTCGATTTGGCACATGGCCTCTATGTTTCCGAATCTATCTTTCGCCAATCATAACCTAGAAGCCGAACGCTATTTTCCCTTTCTTCCACAAACATCCATCCAAAATCCTCACCCTCGCCCGCAAGCGGGCGAGGGTGAGGGTGATACTGAGTCGAAGTTACTGAAGAAGGTCTCCGTCGCGTTCGCGCTTAACCTCCTTATACTCGCTTGCATTCATGCCTCTGCCGGCGCCGCTAACTCTCTGCCCGGCAAATGGCAAATCCGCGCGTCCATGCCTTCGGCGCGCACCGAAGTGGCGGCGGCGGAGCTCGGTGGAAAAATCTTTGTGATGGGCGGTTTGGAAAAACATGGGGATCGCGTTGAACAATATGATCCCGTCAACGACACTTGGCGGCGCCGTGCCGCCCTGCCTCGCCCGCTGCACCATTTCGGCGCCGCGGCGGTGAACGGCAAAATTTACATTATCGGCGGATATATATCCGGGGTCGGATCCGTCAATACCGTGTATCAATACGATCGGGCAACCGACCGCTGGCATGAGCGCGCGCCGATGCCGACAGCGCGCGGCGCCTTGGCCGTGGGCGTGATCAAGGGAAAGATCTTTGCCGTTGGCGGTGTCGGCACCGATAAGAAAAATACCGCCGCGAATGAAGAGTACGACCCCGGGCGAGACCGTTGGTACAACCACGCGCCCATGCCGACCCCCCGAGATCACCATGCGATTGGCGTCGTCAACGGTAAATTTTACGCCATCGCCGGGCGCCTGGACGGCAAGCACAGTAGGGACGTCGCAATAAACGAAGAGTATGATCTGGTGACGAATCGCTGGCGCGCTCGGGCGCCCATGCCAACCCTGCGCAGCGGCGTAGGCGGCGCCGCGCTCATCGGCCAAGTGTTCGTTTTCGGCGGCGAGTTCGACCGCAAGACTAGGAGTGACGCGGAATCCTACGACCCGGAAACCAACCGCTGGCGCCGCTGGGCGCCGATGCCGACAGCTCGACACGGCCTCGGCATTGCCGTCATCGGTAACTCGATCTATGTCATCTCCGGCGGCCCCAAAGCCGGCGCGACGTTTTCGTCGGTCAACGAAGTTTTCACGCCATGAGCAGACGAATTTCGTGATCGTGTTCGTGATTCGTGTTCGGATCGTGAAACGAGCACGATCACGAGCCACGAGCACGATTCCCATCCTCCTCCTCCGGCGGCATAAAGCCGTGACGCAACGTATTTTCCGAGATCGTTCGCGGTTCGAGAAATTGCAAGAGGTAATCGGGTCCGCCGGCCTTGGAGCCAATACCGGAAAGCTTTAACCCGCCGAAGGGCTGGCGTTCGACGATGGCGCCGGTGATGCCGCGGTTGATGTAGAGATTGCCGACGCGGAACTCTTTCCGCACCTGCTCGATATGCGCGGGAGAACGCGAAAAGAAGCCGCCGGTCAAAGCGTATGAAGAGTCATTGGCAATCGCCAGCGCGTGGTCGAAATCCCGCGCTCTGATGACTGACAGAACCGGACCGAATATTTCCTCCTGAGCGACGCGGCATTGCGGATAGACATCGCTGAAAATCACCGGGCCGACGAAGAAACCTTCCGCAGGCGCGTCCATTTCGAGCGCGCACTTCGCTTCCTTTTTGCCGATCTGGATATATTCGGCGATTCGCCTTTTCGCTTCGGCATCGATCACGGGGCCGATGGCGTGGCGCGGGTCGTCGGGCGGCCCGATCTTGAGGCTTTTCGTCGCCTCGATGAGCCTCGACAGCAACCGGTCGTGCAGTTCTTCCACCAGGATAAGCCGCGAAGCCGCTGAACATTTTTGTCCTTGATAACCAAAGGCGGAATCGATGATATGGATCACCGCTTCGTCGAGATCGGCGTCGTTGTCGACGATCACCGCGTTTTTGCCGCCCATCTCGCAGATTACTTTTTTTACATGCGCTTGTCCGACACGATGAGTGTAAGCCTGCCGGAGAATTTCCAAGCCGACTTCCCGCGAGCCGGTAAACGCAATCAGATGAATTTTCGGCGACCGTACCAGACTAGCTCCCAACTCTCCTCCGCCGTGGAGTAGCTGGCAAGCCTGGCCGGGCAAACCCGCGTCGCGCAAGATGTCGCGCAAGTGAACCGCCATGATAGGCGACTGCTCCGCGGGCTTCATGAGCGTCGGGTTCCCCGTCACCAGCGCGGCGGCGGTCATGCCGGTAAGAATTGCCAAGGGAAAATTCCAAGGCGCAATGACGACGGCAACGCCGCGCGGCTCATATAGATAGAGATTCGTCTCGCTCGGCAGCCGCTGCGTCTCGCGCGGTTTTGCCATCCGTAACATCTCGCGGCCATAATATTCCAGATAGTCGATCGCCTCCGCCACATCGGCGTCCGCTTCGCGCCAGCCTTTGCCCGCTTCGAAGACCTCCCAGGCGGCCAGCTCCCAGCGTTTCTCGCGCATGATCCCAGCCGCCGAGAGAAGAATTTCGGCGCGTTTGTCCGCCGCCGTATCGCGCCACTCGGGGAAAAAACGCGCCGCGCTATCAATGGCTTCATCGGCTTCGCTGGCGCTCGTGAGGCGTACGCGGCCGATAATCTCCTTTGGGTTTGCCGGATTCACCGATTCCAACCATTCGCCGGCCCGACGGCGGCTTTTCGTTTGGTCTCGCACCGCTTGAAGAGTTTCGCGGAAGCGCTCGCGGTTTTCCCGCCGCGAAAAGTCAATGGGCGGCTCATTTTGAAACTCTCCTCGACCGCCCGCCCGTTGCGGTTCATGCGACGCGTTCGAGCGCTTGGCCGAAGCTGCCGGAGATTTGATCAAACTATCGATGTCTCTTTTGTCGGCATAGGTCTGGCGCAGAAAAGACGTGTTGGAAGTGTTCTCCATCAGGCGGCGAATCAAATAAGAAATACCCGGCAGCAACTCGCCCACCGGCAAATAGACACGCACCCTCTGGCCGTTCTGGATGATCGCCTGGCGCACTGGTTCGGCCATGCCGTAAAGCATCTGGATTTCATAACCGTTGACGGGAACGCCAAGCTGCTTGGCGGTGACTATGGCATAGGCGAGACTGCGCAGGTTGTGACTGCCGAAGGCCGCGTCGATAATGTCATGTCCCTCTAGCAACAAACGGCTGAGGCGCTCGTAGTTGGCATCGGTTTCCGCCTTCTCTAAGAACACTGGGATGGGCCAATTTTTCTGTTTGGCCCAGGCGATTTCGCTGTCCCAGTAAGCGCCTTTAACCAAGCGCACGCCGACTCTTCGTTTGCGCCGCCGTGCCCAGCGTATCAGTTCGCCCACGTCGTTTTCGGCGTCTTTCAAATAGGCCTGCAGCGCGATGGCGACGGCAGGAGCCTGGCGAAATTCCTGTTCTTCGAGCACACCGCGAAAAATTGCCAGGGTGAGATCTTTGAAAGCGTACTGCTCCATGTCGACGGTCACCGCCGCGCCCAAGCGCGCGGCGTCGCGGAAAAGCTCCCGCAGGCGCTCGCTGACAATCAAGCTCGTGACCGGATCCAAGGGATCGAAGCGCGCACAGAGCGACGAAAGCTTAACCGACAGATTCACTCGCGGCATCGGGCCATAGGGCGATTCATCGATTTGTCGATTGATTGGCCAGGATTGGCTAACGGCCGCCAGACGCCGCAGTAAATCGAGATACCGTTTCTGCATGGCAAGCGCTTCACTGTCGCTCACCGTCGCCTCGCCGACGACGTCGAGCGTGAAGGCGGCGGGTTCGTTTCTGAGTTGCGCCAGAACTGTCTCTAAATGATCGCCGCTTTCCTCGGCGATGAAACGGCGCGCCAGTTTGACGACGTTGCGCCGGACTATGGGGGCGACCAGCGTGCCGGCGCGCAGCGCCTGGGCAAGATAAACCAGCCCGCCGAGGGCATGATCGACGCGAGAAAAATACTCTTCCAAGTGCCGGCCGATTTCTGCTGAAGACACCAGACTTGGCAGCACGTCAACGAAGCGGAAGAGCGCCACGCGCAGGGATTCATCTTCCAGTGACCATTCGAGCATACGCCCCAACAAATCCTGGGCCTCGAAAAGCGCAGGCTTGTGCTCGGCCGCATGCCGATAAAGCGAGCGAGCCAGACGTTGCACTTCTTGCTCCGACACGTCAACTACGGTAGCCATATTCGCCTCGAATGTGATTTTATCATAAACCGATCGCCGAGAGGCATGATAAGCATTGTGACAGTTTCGATACCCTGTTACCCTGGGGCTAGGAGTATTGGAGTAATGGAGTATTGGGTCTCGAATCCATCACTCCACCACTCCATTACTCCACTATCCGTGAGGCGGTTACGCCCGACTAGTAATGTAAGGCCCTGATGAGCAACCTGCAAACGTTCGTAGCGCTATGAGCGACACCGACTATACCGTGACCGGCGCCGAAGCCGTAGTCGAGATGCTCACCCGGCACGGTGTCGAGACGCTCTTCGGCTTGTGCGGCGACACCAGCCTGCCGTTATACGATGCCCTGGCTCGATTGCCCCATGGCATGACCCACGTACTCGCGCGCGACGAGCGCTCGGCAGCCTACATGGCCGACGGTTACGCCCGCGTCGCCAGCAAAGTCGGCGTCTGCGAGGGACCGAGCGGAGGCGGCGTGACGTATCTGTTGCCAGGCTTGGCGGAAGCCAACGAGTCATCCGTACCCGTGCTCGGCATAAACAGCGACATCTCGGTTGCTGCCCGCGGGCGGTTTACCTTGACCGAGATCGATCAGGGAGCGCTAATGCGCCCCGTGACCAAGTGGAACGCGGTGCTCGACCGTTCTCAGGACATCCCAAGAATTTTCCGCGCCGCCTTCGATCAAATGACTACCGGGCGGCCGGGCGCAGCGCATATTGCGTTGCCCTTCGACGTGCAAAACGGCTCGGTTGAGCGAAGCGAGCTATTTGCCGATCCGAACCTGGGCCGATATCCGGCGCGGCGAGTCGCGCCCGATCCGTGGGAAGTCCTACGCGCGGCAAAAATCATTGGCGAAGCATCGCGTCCAGTTTTCATCTGCGGCGGCGGCGTGATGATTTCCGGCGCATATAAAGAATTGCTACAGCTAGCGGAACGGCTTTCGGCGCCTGTCTCCACGACCATCAGTGGCAAAGGTTCGATCAGCGAGGAACATCCGCTTGCCGTAGGCGTTGTCGGCTCCAACGGCGGCACGCCGGAGACCCGCGCCATTATTGACGACGCAGATTTGATCGTCTTCGTCGGTTGCCGCGCCGGATCGGTGACCACGGAGCGCTGGCGTCATCCAGCGCCGGGGAAAGTAAAGGTGGTTCATCTCGATATTGATCCCGCGGTACTTGGCGCCAACTATCGCGTGGACGCCGGGCTGGTGGGAGACGCCAAGCTTGGGTTGGCGTCGTTAAACGACGCATTATCAACGGCAAGACGTCCGCTAAACGCCGACTGGGTGCAAAAAGCCAAAGAAGAAAAATTTGGCAAGTTTCAGGCCCTCGCGAAATCAAGTGACAGGCCGATCAAACCTGAGCGCCTGGTCGCGGAATTAAGCCGTGCGCTCGATCCGGATGCCATCTTGATTGCCGACGCCGGCACGCCCTGTCCCTATTTTTCCGCTTACTACGAATGCAGCCAACCAGGACGTCGTTTCATTTCCAATCGTGCCCACGGCGCCCTGGGTTACTCTTTGCCGGCCGCCATCGGCGCGCACTACGCTCTGCCTCAAACGAAATGCGTTTCGGTGATGGGCGACGGCAGCTTCGGTTTCGCCTGCGGTGATCTCGAAACCGCCGTGCGCTACAGACTGCCGGTAACCTTCATCGTCATCGCCAACGCAACCTATGGCTGGATCAAAGCCGGACAAAGATCCGGCTACAACCAACGCTACTTCGGAGTCGATTTTAGCGCCACCGATCACGCCGCCGTGGCCGCCGCTTTCGGCGTAAAAAGCTGGCGCGTCACGGAGCCGGACCAGCTCGGCAGGGTCTTCCGTGAAGCGCTGGCGCAAGCAGAACCGACCCTCGTTGATATCGTCTGCCAGCCCTTGCATGAGGCCAAAGCGCCGGTGTCGGAATGGATCGCATGACAGGCAATAGCCTGTTGCCTAATTCAGTTTTCAAGCCGGACTTTGGTGCCGAGATTGGCGCAGTCCTCGTCGGTCTTCAGGCCCGCGGCGCGAATGCCGTGGGCGGCGAGTTCTTCGTCGCGCTCCTGTGTATCACCCGTAACGCCGACGGCGCCGATGACTTCGCCATCCTTGTCGCGGATCAACATGCCGCCGCCTTCAGGAAAGATTTGATCGTCGGAGGCGCGGATCAGATACTGCATGAACAGCGGCCGTTCTTCGGTGCGGACTCGCACTAGCGACGAGGAACGCCCCAGCGCGAGCGCTGCGTAGGCTTTACCGTAGGCCATCTCGAAGCGCATCATCGCCGAGTCGTCCTGTTTTTGAAAGGCTTTCACTTTGGCGCCGGGTTCAACCACGATGACGCTGAGCGGCCGGCAAGCAAGCTCGCGCCCACGCGCGAAAATCGCCTCGATAATGCAGTTCGCCTGCTTCAAAATGATCATTGGCATGGCTCCTCCTATTTTCTAGCTGCGGACAAGCTGCGCACATGTCTCGGCGTTATGAGACCATGAAGCGTAACCATTCTGCCAAAAAATCCCGACCCTGCTCGGATAACAGCTTTTTGCAACAGCCTGTATGCAGCCTGCTCAAAAAGAATCAGAGGCGAGGCGCGCGAAGAATCGGCGAGCGCACGCGTACAGAGCCGGTACGTCGAGGCGAGACGATTGAGCGCAACGAAGCATATGAGGCTTTTTCAGCAGGCTGCTAGCTGAACAAAACCGTGGCCAACTCTGAGCGATACTGGTCCGTTAGCGGATTTTCCGAGCCAAGCACTTCGAAGATTTGCACCATCGCTTTGCGCGCGCCGTCATCCCGGAAACTACGATCGGTTTTCACGATGGCAAGAAGCTCGGCGAGCGCCTCTTGGTATTTTTCCACCCCCGCCAATGCCTGAGCAAGCTCAAATCTGCGGTCGAGATTGTTTGGCTCTGCTTCAACCTTGGCTCGAAGCGCCTTTAAGTCTTGGGCCGCGCTGCCCTGAAGTTTCAAGCGAGCAATCAGCCGATCCGCTTCCTTTCGTTCATCGGCGACAATCGAGATCTTGTCGAGAAATTCCAAAGCGGCTTCATTGTTACCCGCATTCATCGCCAGCCGTCCCAATCCAAGCAGCGCTTTTGCGTGATCTGGGTCGGATTCCAAAATCGACTGATAAAGGTCTCTCGCTTCCGCGGCCTTACCTTGCTCTTCCAGCGCGGTGGCTTCTTGCGCTTGTTTATCCGCCGTGCTCGGCAAAAACTTCGCCAAAAATTCGCGCAGCATCGATTCCGGCAGAGCGCCGGTAAATTCCGACGCCAGATCGCCGTCTTTAAACAGCTTCACCGCCGGGATGCCCTGAATACGGAACGCCGCCGCGAGATTCTGATTCTCATCGACGTTGACTTTTGCGAGAATAAAGTCGCCGTCATACTCGCCGGCCAATTTTTCCAGAATCGGACCGAGTACTTTGCACGGCCCGCACCACTCGGCCCAGAAATCCACCAGGATCGGAACTTGCTTGGACTGTTCCAGTACCGCCATTTCGAAATTTTCTTCATCAACGTCGATGGTCCACTGATTCATGTTTAACTTCTTATCCTTTATAAGTTCATCACAACGACTTCAACAAAATCGATCGCGCCTCTACCTTGAGATCTATTAATTACAGGTCAAAGTCCGCGTGGCTTCCGTTCATTTTGGTTGTGGCTTTGCCGTGCCGGTATCATTTTTCTTCAACCCTTCAGGATCGAACGGCGCACCGTTAAGAGCGTATTGACTTTTTACCTCCGTCGGCTTTCGAATTGTCTGAATAACATAGCAACCCGCTTCAGCATTACGGATGACCTTTGCGATCTTTTCCGGCGACTCGTTGGAAATAATTTCACAGCGGGTCTCGACGCCCAAGCCGTCCGCATTTAACGTCTCGCGTAACACCGACCCTTCGCTTTTGAATTTCGCTGTAACAAAAACTTTGGCTTTGTCGATGTGCGTCTTTAACATTTCCCCGTACCGGGAAATTTGCGTAAGCAGTCAAAATCCTATTGAGAGACCGAAGTAGGCCAACGGCGGCGGCGCGGTATTGTCACCGCCGATGCGCTCGCCTTCGTCGCAATAGACCGTAAAACCGCGGGCGTGCCCTTCCTTGCGCATTCGCTCCAGGGTCTGCGCATCCGCTTCGAGGACGATTTCCCGTTTTATCTGTATATCGTCAGCCATGGTCCCTCCTCCAGTCATTCTTATAGCTTGGCGATAATCGAAACTTTGCCAATACGTCAACCGGAAATTGGTTTCTCTCCACTGGCCGTGCCATATTCCTCCGAATAGAGGTCTAATAGCGCCGCGAGCAGCGCGAACAACACGGGGCCAAGAATCAATCCCAGCGCGCCAAACACGGCTAAGCCGCCAAGAATACCGAAAAAGAGCAACAAGATAGGCAGCTTGAGCCGGCTCCCAATGAACATCGGCTTCAAGATATTGTCAACCGTCCCGACCACGCCGAGACTCCAAGCCAATAATATCAATGCGCGCACCGTCTCGCCCTGGAGAAACAAATAAATCGAAGCCGGCACGGAGACGATGGTTGTTCCACCCACCGGCAACAGCGCGAAAAAAGCTGTGACAACTCCCCAGATTATTGCGAAAGGGACTCCCAGCAACCAGTAAGCAACGCCCGAGAGCAATCCCTGGATGATTGCTACCACCAGACAACCGTGAACCACGGCGGTCATCGCGTTCACGATATTGCCGAAGAGTCGTTCCTGGTGTTCCTGGTCCATCGGCAAGAGTTTGCGCAGACGGTGACAAAAATCGGCGCCGTCGCGCAAAAAAAAGAATAACGAGATCAAAACTACAATGACGTTAGCGACGAAGAGCAGCAGATTTTGCGCCACGCCGGTAACTTGCGCTACCAGAGCGCCCGACGACACCTTGGCTCCTTCAACTAAAAGCCCTTTCCAATCGATTTGAAGATTGAGCCCCGCAAGTTCCACCCCTAGCATGCTCCACCAGCTCAGCAGTTTCTGCACCCACGGCTCTTGTTTCCACATCTCCGCGCCTTCTTGGGTCATGAGCGACCCGAGTGTTTTCACCAGGTCTACCGCTTCGTTGGACAAATACCCGGCGAGCCGGACGCCCGGCAAGACGACCAGTAGCGTGATTATAAGGATTATCATCAGAGCCGCTGTCGTCGCTCGTCCTCTCAGAACATTCAGTAGCCACGCGTAGGCCGGATAAAACAGCACCGCAATAATCCCCGCCCAAGTCAACGCCTTCAAGAACGGACTGAGAATCAAAAACGCGCCGTAGAGCAGGACAAGCATTAAAGCGAAGAAGAATATGGTCACGAGCCAGTTTTGGTTCACGATTGATGTCCCTTCTTGACGACCTCAACTTTACGCAGAAGGCTACGGGCCTTCAAGCGCCGCGGGGCTTAAGAACAGATTGCCGAACGGCGATTTGCCGTAGTATAAGGACTGTCCAAAGGAAAGCTCGAATCCTGATGCCGGCAATCTAAAATAAGAAGTGTTATGCCCAACAAAATATTGATCGTTGACGACGAGCCGTTTAACCTCGATCTCCTCGAACAGGAGCTCATGGATCTCGGCTATGCCATTGAGCGGGCGAACAACGGCATCGCTGCGTTGCAGCTAGTGGAAAAGAAAAGTCCGGATCTCGTCCTGCTCGATTATCAGATGCCCGACATGAACGGCATCGAGGTGCTGCGCGTAATTCGCCAGAACAACGGCGACCTACCGGTCGTGATCATTACGGCGCATGGCAGTATCGAGCGCGCGGTGGAGGCGGTTAAAGCCGGGGCGGATGACTTCATCACCAAACCTTTCGATCCGGAACATCTAGCCTTGGTTGTAAAGAAATGTTTGGAGCGAGCCCAGCTCAAATCCAATGTCGAGTTCTTCGCTCAAGAACTCGGCGGCCGCAGCCGTCTGATCCCTGGAAACAGCGATGCGATGCTCAGAATCGTCGCGGATGCGAAGAAGGCCGCTACCAGCAAATCCACCGTCCTACTCCTCGGCGAAAGCGGCACCGGCAAGGAACTCTTTGCCAGATCGATGCACGAGTGGAGCGAGCGCAGATTGAAGCCTTTCGTCGCCATCAACTGCGCCGGGCTGGCCAAGGAGTTGCTGGAGAGCGAGTTATTCGGCCATGAGAAGGGCGCGTTCACGGGAGCTCATCAATTAAAAAAAGGAAAATTGGAACTGGCGCACGGTGGCACGGCGTTTCTCGACGAGATCGGCGAGCTCGCGCTGGAGCTGCAAACCAAACTCTTGCGTTTCCTTCAAGAACGAGAGTTCGAGCGGGTCGGTGGTACGGTGCCTATCAAGGTGGATTTGCGCATCCTCGCGGCCACCAACAGCGATCTTGAAGCAGCCGTCAAAGCCGGAACATTCCGCCACGATCTATTTCACCGCCTCAACGTCATCGCGCTCACGCTTCCGCCGCTGCGGAAAAGAAAGGAGGATATCCCGGCTCTGGCAAATTATTTCCTGCAGAAGTTTTCTTTGGAGACCAAAAAACATTTCACGGCGATCGCCGAAGACGCGCAGGAAAAACTGCTTGCTTACGGATGGCCCGGCAACGTCCGCGAACTCGCGAACGTCATCGAACGGGCGGTTGTGTTGGGCGATGGGCCACAGTTAACGCTGTATCACCTTCCCGCTGGGGTGGTCGGCGCCCAACACCCCGCCGGCCTCAATCAATCGTCATTCCATGAAGCTATCAATAGCTACAGGCGCGAGTTAATCGTGCGGGCCCTCGCGGACGCCCAAGGGAACCGCGTCGCCGCCGCCAAAGCGCTCGGCCTACACCGTACCCATCTGATGAAACTACTTAAGACGCTTCAAATTACTTAGCGGGCAAAGAGGGCTTTCCCGGTGCCCGTTGGAGCCGTGTTATGGTCAGGCATCGGCCAAAAGGGGTGTAGCAGTCTTGCTACTGGGTGTATCAAGTTGACTACACCAGCCGCTACTTAAAGCCATCCGTCTCACTTGCAGAGAATTGCAAATGTACATGCAATTCAATGACTTACTCAAAGGTACAGAGATCGGCTGGAGTGGTACACGTCTTGCGCTGGGAGTGAAGGGTTACGTGCTAACGCCAAACTATCACCGTTCAATTCCAAGTCCATCGCTGCAAGCACTCGCCATGCAGTCATGCCGGAAGGCTGCGCAAAATTTATGACTAGCAGATTATTTGTTTTTGTCGTCCTTTTATTCTCCGGGACCGTCAATTGCGCCACCGCGCAGCCAACAAAGCTTGAACGCATCGGCGTCATCCACATGGGCGGCGTGCTTACGAGCGTCGTGGATGGCTTGCGCGCGGGATTGAAGGACGCCGGGCTGCAGGAAGACAGACAATTCGCTCTGGAAATTCACGACATCAAGGGCGACGCGAAACTAGCGGAGAGCGTCGCGCAAAAATTTGAGCGCGACAAATTCAGGCTCATGTTTACCGCCACCTCCCCTGTAACAGCCGCCGCGATGAAGGGCACGAAGGATATCTCGATTGTCTTCGCCGTGGGCACCGACCCAGTTGCACAAGGTTTTGTCAAGAGCTTCGCTCAACCGGGGACGAGACTGACGGGCATTCAGTACCTGGTGCGAGACTTGACCGCGAAACGCCTGGAACTCTTAAAGGAGTTTCTACCCAAACTGCGCCAGGTCGTAACTTTCTACAAACCCGACGAACCGGTCTCGGTCGAAAGCGCCAAGTTGGGCCGCGCAGAGGCGCAGCGCACTGGAATCAAATTCGTCGAGCGGCATGTGAAGACCGCTGAAGAGCTGGCGAGCGCGCTCAAGTCGATAAAAAGCGGCGAGTTTGACGCCTATTTATATGTACCGGACCCCCTGGCAGTAAATCAGACCCAACTCATCATCGACAACGCCCGCGACAAGAGATTGCCGACGATGTTTCACGATCAAATCTTGGTCACGCGCGGCGCGCTTGCGAGCTACGGCCAGAGCTATTTCGACATCGGCTGGCACTCCGCAAAATACGTGCGCCAGGTACTCGGCGGCGCTTCGCCTGCGGATCTGCGGGTGGAAACAATCGAGGACGTGGAGTTGGCGTTTAATCTGAACACCGCAAAACAAATCGGCGTCACAATACCGCCCAACGCACTGGCAAGAGCGAAGAAGGTGATCAAGTAGGCATGAGGCAGGCGAGAGAACAACGGCTCCTCAATCCAAAATCCAAAATCGGACTGAGAGAGGGCAAGGCTTAGGGCAATTCATGAAGGGTAAGATCGTTACATTTGCTCTGGGCTCATTTCTTTTTGCGCTATGCGTGTCCGCCGACGCCCAGCAGCAAACTAAAATCCCGCGGATCGGATGGCTAACTAATGGGTTCCTTACTTAAACTCGGCTCGCCAGCATGCGTTCCGGCAAGGCTTGAGTGAGCTTGGGTATGTGGAGGGGAAAATATCTTAATCGAAAGGCGGGGCGCGGACAACATACGAGAGCGCAGAAAAGCCATCGCCGAGGAACTTGTGCGTCTCAAGGTAGACGTTATTGTCACGGCTGGGTCAGATGGAACCCGCAACACCAAGTATGACGTCTACGATTCCCATTGTCATGGCGAGTGATAATGACCCGGTTGGCAATGGATTCGTCGCCAGCCTCGCACGACCTGGCGGAAACATTACTGGGTTGTCCCAGCTTTCCCCCGAGTTGAGTGGAAAGCGACTGGAGATTCTGAAGGAGGTGCTCCCTAAGCTCTCCCGGTTGGCTCTCTTCGGGACTACATCCGGCGTGACGCAGGGTCAGGTGAGGAAAGAGGTCGAGGCCGCTGCATTGGCGTTCGGCGTGAAGGTTCAATACTGCGACGTCTTGGCGACCAAAGATGTCGAACCCGCATTCCGAGCAGCAGTTAAGGGACGAGCAGGCGCGGTATTTGAGGTCATATCAGGGCTCCATCCGCAATGCGGCCCGCCAAGAATTGGCAGAATTCGCTGTTAAGAACCGGCTTCCCGTAATGCGCGAACGGCCAGAACATGTGGAAGACGGCGGACTCATGTCCTACGGCGTCAACTTGCGGGACTTGGACCGCCGCTCCGCTACGTATGTTGATAAGATCCTCAAAGGTGCCAAGCCGGCCGATCTGCCAGTTGAGCAGCCGAAGAAGTTCGAGTTCATCGTGAATTTGAAAGCAGCCAAGCAGATCGGATTGACAATCCCACCCAATATTTTAGCTAGAGCAGATCGAGTCATCCGATGACCGAACAATCCAAAATCCAAAAGCGGCCCCGCGGACGAAAATCCAAAATGGTGAGGCGATTCCGCCGAACATCTTAGCCAGATCCGATAATGTGATTCGGTGACGGTATTCTATAGGCCAAGAATGATGCGCATGCGATTTTCCAGTTCTTCCACGAATCCATTTGGCAAGCTTCCGATCTCTTGGCGAAAGGACTCGTTGGCCACAGCGATCACTTGGCCGAGGAGTAAATCGCTCTCGCGGGAAACCCCGCCTTGCCCTTTTTTGAGGCGAAACCTAAGAATTCCCGCGTTTTCCACAAGCCGTGTCGTCGTTGGGATGACAATCGTCGACGGATACTCCGCCTCATTGATGAGATCGGATTGGAGCACGAGGGCGGGACGAAACTTGCCGGGTTTTGTTTTTATCCGCGGATTGAAGTCAATAATATATAGATGCCCGCGTTTAATCGGCATTTACCTACCACGGTTTGCGCGCGCAACGCCGGCCGGAAATAGCTCTCTATTCTCCTCGCGATCTGCGGCGCCACAGCGGCGGACCGAATCCCGAATCTCACGACGCAGCTTTTCTTCCAGGCTGGACTTTTCCAAAACCTTTAGCGCGGTCCGGATCAGCCCCGATTTGGTCGCTATACCCAGTTCTTTGCGAAGCTTTTCGATTTGCTCCTCTTCCTTTTTTGAAACCGCTATCGCACCCATAACACTCCTTATAATGAAACTTATTTGTAATTTTATAAGGTACCCTATAGGTGAAGTCAACCGTGAAATACTGATGAACCAGCCGCACCGGCTTAAGCATCTCCTTTCTCCAGGCTTTCGCGACTTGGACCGGCGCGCCGCAACATTGGTCGATAAGATCCTTAAAGGCGCAAAGCCGGCAGACCTTCCGGTGGAGCAGCCGACGAAGTTCGAGTTCATCGTCAATCTGAAAGCAGCCAAGCAGATCGGATTAAACATTCCACCGAACGTGCTGACAAGAGCGGACAAGGTGATTCGATGAAAACAGACACGAGGCGCGAGCGAAGGATTCAAATGAAAGTTGTCGGTTGTCAGTGGTCGATAGTCAGCAAGAGTGCCGTCGCTTTCGCGCTTTGCGCTATGCTCCTTGCTATCACCGTTTCGGCTGATGCGCCGAGGGAGAGCCAGAGAAGTGAAATCATCGGCGGTCGATTATAAATGCGCAAAGTTCGATCATTGACAGCCACACCCGCCTTGGTAGACTGACCGGCACCAGACGCAAACTAAAATGAAACAAGAATCCACATATGACGCGCGTGATCTGAACCGAGCGGTTGAAGTCGCGGGGAGATGTCGCCCGGCTTGCGAGAGCGATCTTCGGTCAGGACACGGAAGTGATATGGTTCGGGTCATGGCCTCAGGGTAAGGCAGGGCCTCGCTCGGACATCGATGTGGCTATTTCTACGGGCTCCGTGATTTCTCCAGAACGCATGGCGGCCCTCCGGGAAGCCGTGGATGAGCTTCCCACTCTCTATGCCATCGATGTCGTGGATCTCAACGCCACAGGTCCGATTCTGCATGAAGAAATCCTACAGCACGGAGCCGCCTATGACCGCGCGTCGCGATGCATTGGCAGCGGCGATTACCCGTTTGCGCGAGGTATTAAACGTGGCGACGTTAGTCGTGATGCTGCGATTCAACGTTTTGAGTTCTGCTTTGAATTGGCGTGGAAGTCCATACAAGAGCGGGCGCGCGAAGAAGGTTTGGATTGTCAAACGCCCAGGAGCTGCTTGCAGCTCGCTTTCAAAATCTTATGGATTGAGGACGAACAAGGCTGGCTGGCGATGTTGCAGGACCGAAACCGCACCTCGCATACTTACGATGAGGAACTGGCGCAAGGGGTGTTTCGCCGCCTCCCAAACCATCTTCCCCTTGCTCGGTAAAATTACGCCTTAAGCATAGGTTCTCTTCGTAGTGATGTAACGAACGGCTCTCTCCCGGTAATGCGGCTCTAATTTTTACGCGCATGTCACAATAAGAGATCATTCCCAGGCTTTCTCGGGTGGCTGTCTTCGGCACTTCAACCGACGTGGACAACGCACGAGAGTTAAAAGAGATAGAAAATACCTCGGGCGCGTTTGGAGTGTAAGTTCAGTATCTAGACATACAAAGCACCAAAGATATCGTTCCTGCGTTTCGAGCAGCCGCCAAGGCACGGGCTGACGCAATCCTTATGATGCTGTCGGTCCAATTGCTATGGCTAGTCGAAAAGAGATTGCCGAACTCGCGGTAAAGAACCGACTTCCAGCGATATACCCTTTACGCGAATATGTGGAGGCGGGTGGACTCATGAATTACGGCGCGGACCTTAACGACTCGGACCGATGGGCTGCTATTTACGTGCATAAGATCCTCAAAGGCGCCAAGCCCGCCGCGCTGCCGGTCGAGCAGCCGACGAAGTTCGAGTTCATCATCAATCTGAAAGCCGCCAAGCAGATCGGTATCACCATTCCACCTAACCTGTTGGTGCGGGCGGATCGAGTTATCAAATGACCGACTGAGCAAGAAGTGCTGAGGGCTGAGCGATGAAGACTAAGCAAAAGCGCGGTGATCAAACGCGGGCGAGAGCCAAATTACAGAGATCGAAACACTCAGCGCTTATAGCTCAGCACTCAGTCCTTTGTTTTGCACTTTGCGGCATGCTCTTTGCGTTTTGCCAGCCTGCGACGGCGCAGGAGTCAAAGTCACTCCGTCGAATCGGCTTCTTGGGCGCTGCCTTCCCTTCCTCCAATCCGGCTCGCCATGAGGCGCTGCGCCAGGGGCTGCGCGTGCTCGGATGGATGGAAGGAAAAAATATCAGCATCGAATTTCGCTTTGCCGAGGGCAGCCGCGATCGACTTCCCAAGCTCGCCTTGGAACTCGTTCGTCTCCCGGTCGAGCTTATCGTCACGGGCGGTCCGACGCCGACTCGCGCGGTCAAGGAAGCCAACATCGCCCTTCCCGTTGTCATGGGGTTCGATAACGATCCCGTCGGGTCAGGCTTCGCCATAAGCCTGGCGCGGCCTGGAGGAAACATCACCGGCTTGTCTACCCTTTCACCGGAAATCAGCGGCAAACAATTAGAGCTGCTTAATGAGATCGTACCGAAGCTCTCTCGCGTCGCTGTCCTGGGCAACTCCGCCGAACCTGGCAATGCACAAGTGCTAAAGGAATTGGAGGTCGTGGCGGGGGTGTTCCGATTGCAGCTTTATTACTTAGATGTACGAAGAGATCAAGATATTGAGACAGCGTTTAAAGCTGCGGCCAAGGAATCTGCCCATGCGGCTCTCGTTCTGGGTAACCCCATAGCCAGCGCCCGGCGCGCCCGCATCGCAGCCGCTGCGGCAAAGAGCCGGCTGCCAACGATCTACCCATGGCCGGAGTTCGTTGAAGACGGTGGGCTGATGTCTTACGGCGCCAATATTACGGATCTATTCCGTCGAGCCGCGACCTACGTCGATAAGATTCTTAAAGGCACCAAGCCGGCCGATCTTCCTGTCGAGCAACCGACGAAATTTGAGTTTGTAATCAACCTAAAAACTGCGCAGCAAATTGGCTTAACGATACCTCCGAACGTATTAGCCAGGGCAGATCGAGTCCTTCGTTAGGCGTAAGGAAAAACATCCAAAGAGAGTCGTAAGTAATAAGTGGTCAGTAGTCAGTAAGAGCGTCTTATGTGTTGCGCTTTGCGCCATGCTCTTTGCGCTTTGTCTTCCAGCAGAGGCGCAGCAGGCGGCCAAGGTTCCTCGCGTCGGTTTCATCCAACGGCGGGTTGCCCGACCCCTAACAATCCCGATCCATTAGCCAAAGCATTTAAGCAAGGGTTGCGAGAACTCGGTTACATTGAGGGCAAAAACGTTATTGTCGAGCACCGCTATGCTGGAGGAACATCCGACCGCTTGCCGGTCCTCGTCAATGAACTCGTCCAATCGAAGGTCGATGTGATTGTCGCGGCCAGCATCCAAGTGATCCGCGTTCTCAAACGGGCGACGAAAACGATTCCCATCGTTATCGTCACCCAACTTGATCCAGTCGCTGAAAAGCTGGTCGACAGTTTGGCACAGCCAGGCGGCAATATTACAGGACTCACGAGACTTACCACCGAGTTGAGCCGGAAGCGTTTGGAGATATTAAAGGAAGCGATTCCGGGGATCTTGCTTATAGGTCTGATCGACGGCAGTACCGACCCGCTGTCCAGCGTAAAAGATTATGAGCCGGCCGCGCGTGCGATGAATATCACGATTCAACCAATTAACTTACCCGGTCCCAAGCCCGATTTCCGAGCCGCGTTTCAAGCTGCGGCCAGGGGAGGCGTGAACGGAGTCATTGTTAGTCGCGACGCCGTAACGGCAAGCTAGTCGAAGCAAATCGCCGAACAGGCCGTTCAGCACCGATTGCCTTCAATGAACGAGGATCGTCCCTATGTAGAAGCGGGCGGTCTGATGTCCTACGCGGCCAATGACGCCGAACACCGGGCCGCAACGTATGTCGATAAGATCCTAAAAGGAGCACGGCCAGCGGAACTGCCAATAGAAAGGCCGATGAAGTTTGAATTCATCATCAATCTAAAGACCGCCAAGCAGATCGGATTAACCATTCCACCGAACGTGCTGGCGCGAGCGGATCGGGTGATCAGGTGATAGCGCGCAGGGGGCAGCGAGCAGTGAGCAGCAAAACCATAAGAGCGAAACGCATTAGTCGAATGTTTGTCCTGCTCTGCCTGCTGCCGGGCGTCTTTCTGCCCGCCGGTTCAGAAGCGCAGCAGCCGAAATTTGCTCGGATAGGGTATCTATCGACAATCAATGCAGCTCGTGACTCAGCTCGTGCCGAGGCCATTCGGTTGGCTCTGCGCGAGCTTGGCTACGTAGAAGGACAGAATGTCGCCTTCGAGTATCGCTATGCGGAGGGAAAGCTCGATCGGTACTCCGAGCTTGCAGCCGAGCTGGTGCGTCTCAAGGTTGATATCATCTTGGTTGCAGGAGGGACCGCGATGATCCGGGCGGCTCAGAATGCGACCAAGACGATTCCCATCGTTATGGCGGGTTCAATCGATCCCGTCAGGGCGGGCCTGGTTAAAAGCCTTGCCCGCCCGGGCGGTAACGTTACCGGTCTTACAATCCTTAACAGAGAGCTGGGTGGGAAGCGGCTGGAACTGCTCAAAGAAGCGGTTCCCAAAGTTGCGCGTATCGCGGTACTCTACGCTCCCGCCAGTCGTGGCAGTGCACTGACTGTGAAAGAGGATCTGCCAGTCGCGGCGCGTGCGCTCGGGTTGACTATTCGGCCTTGGGAGATACGAACTGCGGACGATTTCAAGAAGGTATTCGCTGCGCTGAAAAAGCAACCTCCCGATGGACTCTACGTGTCCCCGGACGCGCTGATGGGTGCTAACCAAAAACGGACCATCGGCTTTGCGTTGGAAAGCCGCTTCCCGTCTATCTACAGCAACAGAGAAGGTGTAGATGCTGGCGGGCTTATGTACTACGGAGCGGACGCCGCGGACAGCTACCGGCGCCTCGCATATTACATGGACAGAATCTTGAAGGGAGCTAAGCCCGCCGATCTCCCAGTGGAGCAGCCGACGAAATTCGAGCTAATCATCAATCTCAAGACCGCCAAACAGATCGGCGTGACGATTCCGCAGTCGGTGCTGTATCGGGCGGATCGAGTCATTCGTTAGGCGTAAGGGGTAAGGCGTAAAGAGTGAGGAGAGAACAATGGGTCAGAAGATCTTAAGTCTTGCGCTTAGCACCCTGCTCTACTGCGTGCCAGTGGCGGCGCAGGAGCCGGCGAAGGTCTGGCGCATCGGCGTGCTGGTTTCAAGCTCTGCCTCGTTGAACTCGTCCCGTGACGATGCGTTGCGGCAAGGTTTACGTGAGTCGGGTTATGTGGAGGGCAAGAACATCATCCTGGAGTACCGCTATGCAGACGGGAAACTGGATCGTCTTCCCGAGTTGGCCGCCGATCTGGTTCGCTCTGGGCCTGACCTTATCCTTGTCGGCGGTACCAGGGTGGCTATAGCCGCCAAGCAAGCAACCGGCACGATCCCGATCGTCGTGGCGGGGGCCGGCGACCTTGTTGCGGCCGGGGTGGTTCAAAACCTCAACCGTCCCAGCGCTAACGTGACCGGAGTGTCCCGGGTTTCCCCGGAGATTCTCGGCACCCGAGTAGAACTCCTCAAAGAAATCATCCCAAAGGCTACGCGCATAGCAACTCTCACGAATCCTGAAAACCCCGGACACGCAGCCGGTTTGAGAGAGATCGAGCTCGATACGTTGGCCTGGGGAATGAGGCTCCAGGTGTTATCCGCCCGCAGTTCCGATGATCTGGCAAGCGCCTTCAGAGCCGCGGTCAAGGAAAGCGCCAGCGCTGTCATTGTGATGGTAGATGCCCTCTTCAGTAGCTACCGATCACCGATTGCCGATTTGGCGGTAAAGCATCGCCTGCCCGTCATCTATGATAGAGCCGAGTTTGCCGAGGCTGGCGGACTGATTAGCTACGGCATGAACTTGGCGGATCTGTCCCGGCGCGCGGCTTGGTATGTGGATGAAATTCTAAAAGGCGCCAAGCCCGAGACGCTGCCGGTAACCGAGCCGGCGAAGTTCGAGCTGGTGATCAATTTGAGAGCCGCGAAACAGATCGGCCTGACGATTCCGCCTAACGTTTTAGCCAGAGCCGACAAAGTAATCCGGTGATAGAGCAACCTAACACCTGTATTTAGCCAAGTCGAAGTAACTTAGACGTCAAGGGCGGCACGACGAGACAATTTTTGGATTTACAGAATATCGTGTAAGGTCTGGATGCGTGGTCCGAGGTCGCAAATAGGGAGGGCGGAATTCGTCAGTCTATCTCACGCGAAAAACATCGCAGTAACGCCAGCCAGGCGATTGCAGCCGACGAGTTCGTCCCTTTGCGCTGCTGCAATAGGTGCCATTGGGCAACCCGACGCTTTTTTGAAGCGATTCTTTTGAAGACTGAAAAGGGTAGAATGCGGCATTGAAATTTAGAGGAGTGAGCGAAAATTGAATTTGCGCGATTTGCCCCCGTTTAGATTCTTCGCCGGGCGCCAGCGGGCCCGTCTGATGCGCGATTATTTTCTCATCTCCGTGCTGCTCGTGGGCGGTGGGCTCACCGCCAGCGGCCTGATTGAGATTTACTTCAGCTTTGAAGAGAGCCAACAGCACCTGGCCAGGTTGCAGCGTGAAATCGCCGCTGGCGCAGCGATCAAGATCGAACGCTTCGTGCAAGAAATTCACAACACTCTCAAAGGAGCGACGCGGAGCCGGGAAATCGCGCCCAAGGGCTTGACGGCGGAATTTCGCTTCGAGCTGGAAAAACTTCTCCTAATCGCCCCGGCAATCACGGAAGCCATCGCGCTCAATGAGAACGGCGCCATCCAGGTGCAAGCCTCCCGGCTGCGTACGGTGTTGCCGGACGCCAAGAAAGAATATGCGACCTCGCCGGCATTCCTGCACGCCAAGCAAGGAAAATCCTTTTTTGGGCCGGTTTATTTCGTGCGCGGCTCCGAACCCTATATGACCATAGCCGTGCCCATCGAGCGCTTTGCCGGCGACGTCATCGGGGTGCTGCAGGCGGAAGTCAATCTCAAATACATCGGCGATGTGGTCACGAATCTCACCATCGGCAAAGCGGGTTACGCCTATGTCGTCAGCCGCAGCGGCGAACTCATCGCACACCCCGATATCAGCCTGGTTCTGCAACGCCGCAACGTATCCCAGCTCGAGTCCACCAAGGCGGCCTTCAGCGGGAAAGCAGGGACGGAGAGCCAGCAGGCTCTTGTAACCCCTAACATCCAGGGCAAGGAGGTCTTGAGCGCATCGGCGCTCATCGCTGATTTTGGTTGGGCGATCATCGTCGACCGTCCTGTTGAGGAGGCCTACGAGCCGGTCTATGCTTCGATGTACCGCTCCTCCGCCCTGCTGCTGCTCGGGCTCGGTCTGGCCCTGCTAGCGAGCTTTCTTCTCGCCCGCCGGGTCATCTATCCTTTGCGCGTTTTGCGTGAAGGCGTTGAGCGCATCGGCACCGGCGATCTCGCCTATCGTCTCAGTTTGAAGACCGGCGACGAGATCGAGGTCCTGGCGGATGAATTCAACAAGATGACCCACCAGCTTCAGGAGTCCTACGCCAACCTGGAGCATAAGGTCGTGGACCGCACGCGCGAGCTGACCGAATCCTTAGGGCAACAAACGGCGACGAGCGAGATCCTCGGAATCATCGCTAGTTCGCCCACCGACCTTCAGCCGGTCTTGGATGCTCTCGCGGAAAGGTCCGCGCGACTATGCGAGGCAAATAACGCGCAAATCTATCGCGCCGACGGAAATATCTTGAGACTGGCGGCCTGCCACGGATCTCTTCCGGCAACCGAAGAGATTCCCATTCTGCGGAGCTCGGTAGCGGGCCGCGTATTTCTCGATCGTCGAACCATCCATATCGAGGATTTGGCAGCGCAAGTCGAAACCGAATTTCCCGCCGCCAAAGAGGCTCAAGGACGCTTCGGCCATCGCACTTTACTCGCCGCGCCGCTGTTGCGCGAAGGCGTCGCGTTGGGCGTGATTGGTATCCGCCGAACGGAAGTTCGTCCCTTCACAGACAAACAAATATCCCTTCTCAAGACCTTCGCCGACCAGGCGGTGATCGCCATCGAGAACGTCCGTCTGTTCCAAGAGCTCGACGAGAAGAACGAACAGCTGGAAGCCGCCAGCAAGCACAAATCGCAATTCCTCGCCAATGTCAGCCACGAACTACGCACGCCCCTGAACTCCATCATCGGGTTCACCCGAATTGTCCTGCGCCGGTCCGAGGGAAAGATCGACAATTTGCAGAAAGAAAATCTGCAAAAGGTATTGATCAGCGCCGAGCACTTGCTGAATTTGATCAACGGCCTGCTGGATCTGGCCAAGATCGAAGCCGGACGCATGGAAGTCTACGCCGAGACATTCAAGCTGGAAGAAGTCGTCCGGGTCGCCACTGCGACTGTCGAACCCATGCTCAGAAACGGCAACGTGCGCTTGGTGACCGAGATCGCGGCCGATTTGCCGCCCATTAAGACGGACCGGGACAAACTCAAGCAAGTCGTCCTTAATCTGCTCAGCAACTCGGCGAAGTTCACCGAGAAAGGAGAGATCAGAGTCGCGGCATGGTCGGCCAATGGTTCCATGAAGCTCGCCGTGTCGGACACCGGGATCGGCATGAATCAGGAAGCGCTGAATTATATTTTCGAAGAATTTCGCCAGGTCGATATGTCGACCACGCGCAAGTACGGCGGCACGGGTCTGGGCTTGGCGATCGTCAAGCGGCTCACCAATCTGCTCGGCGGCGACATCGCCGTCGAGAGCGAGGAAGGCAAGGGAACAAAGTTCACGGTGACGCTGCCGCTTGGCTGATCGCCACGTCAATCGGAGTGAACTACCGTTCCGCATGTCGAGGAAAAACCACAGCCGACGTTCTTGCGAAACTTGCCATTGTTGAGGAAGAAGCCGACGAAACCCTTTATTGGCTTTGAATTGCTCGTTGAAGCCAAGATTGCTACCGAAGTTCAGGTTGCAGCGCTGATCGAAGAGACCAATGAGATAGTGGCGATGACTGTGGCTTCGATCAAGACGCTGCGTGGGCGAAGATAAGACGTCACGGGACCAAATAGGGGAGCCCGGCTCCGACAATCCGAGATCTAAAATCCAAAATGGATAGGAGACTGGCGTATGCGAAAGAAAATACTCGTAGTCGATGACACCGATTTTAACCGCGATCTCGTGGTGCAACTGCTCGAAGACGAGTACGACATCGTCATTGCCGAGAACGGTGAAGAGGCGCTGCAGACGACTGAAAGTGAGAGGCCGGATTTGATATTGATGGACCTAGGCATGCCGGTGATGGACGGCTGGGAGGCCAGCAGAAAATTGAAGGCCGATGACCATCTCAAGCATATTCCGATCATCGCCGTCACCTCCCACGCCATGGTGGGCGACGAGATCGAAGCGCGCAAGGCCGGCTGCGACGATTATTTGCCCAAGCCCATCGACGAAGACCTACTGCTCAGGAAGATTAAGAAGTACCTTGGATAATCTTTAAATTTGCCTATCGCGATCATTCGATGAAGTCTATCGTTGGCCTAGCCTCACAGCTCAGGACGGGGTTTGGATTGGAGAAAGATGATGAATAGAAACCTCTGGGTTCCTCCACTGACTGTTTTTCTTCTGCTGATCGCTTCTCTTTCGGCGGCGCAGCAAGCGGCGAAAGTATGGAAGATCGGCGTGCTAGTTTCGGGCACGAAGGATCTAAACGCCGCGCGCGACGAAGCGCTGCGCCAGGGGCTGCGGGAACTCGGCTACGAGGAGCACAAGAACATCATCCTGGAGTACCGCTACGCCGAAGGCAAAACAGATCGTTTGTCGCAACTCGCGCGCGAGCTGGTCGAGCAAAAACCCGACGTGATCGTCGTGGGTGGTACCAGCGTCGCGGTGGCCGCAAAGAACGCCACCAGCGCGATTCCGATCGTCGTCGCCGGCGCCGGCGACCTAGTAGAAGCCGGCCTGGTCAAGAGTTTTATGTACCCTGGGGGCAATGTCACCGGCGTTTCGCGCATGTCTCCAGACTACTTTGGGGCGCGGCTCAAGTTGATCAAGGAAATAATTCCCAAAACGGTACAGGTCGCTGCCCTGGCGAATCCCAAAAACCCCGGCCACGCCCGCAGTATTAAGGATGCGGAACTGGGCGCCCAATCCCTTGGCATGATGTTTCTGACCGTTAATGCGCGCACGCCCGACGAGTTGGATAACGCCGTTGGCAGCGCCAGCAAGGGGGGAGCTAACGCGCTCTTCTTAATGACTGATGCAATGTTCAATAGTAACATGGCCCGGGTCGCCAGGGCATCGATCAAGCACCGGCTCGCTGCCGTCTATGATCGCCCCCAATTTGTCGAGGCGGGCGGACTACTGGGCTACGGCGTGAACCTGGCTGACTTAAACCGGCTCGCCGCCGAATACGTGGACCAAATCTTCAAGGGCAAAAAGCCCGCCGATCTGACGCTGGTGGAACCGACGAAGTTCGATTTGACGGTCAACTTGAAAACCGCCAAACAGATCGGCATCACGGTGCCGCCGGAGATCGTAAACCGGGCGGGGAAAGTGATTCGATGAGAAAGCCGTGAGGCGCGAAGGGCGAAGGGTAAGTGGGTCAATTTTACTTTGAGATCCTTCGCATTCGCTCAGGACAAGTTTTGGATTAAGGGAGGCAGATACTGAGACTATTTAAGTGGCAACGATGTCTCGATAGAACTGCTTGGGTCATCCTCTGATTATCTAAAATCGGCATCTGCAATCCAAAATCTGAAATGGTGGCGTTATGTCGAACAAAATTCTAATCGTTGACGACGAGCCGTTTAACCTCGACCTGCTCGAACAAGAGTTAATGGACTATGATTACATTATCGAGCGAGCGGTCAATGGCGTCGAGGCGCTTGAAAAAACCAACACTTTCAAACCGGATGTTATCCTCCTGGACTACATGATGCCGAAAATGAACGGTTTGGAAGTCATCAAACGGCTTAGAAAGACCGAAAACCACAAAGCGATCCCCGTGATACTTTTGACCGCCAAAGCCTCTCAGGAGGATAAAATCGCGGGCCTCGACGCAGGCGCGGATGATTACGTCACCAAACCGTTCGACTCCTTCGAACTGCTGGCGCGGGTGCGGGCGATGCTGCGCATCAAACAAATGCACGATACTTTAGAGGAATGGAACAGGACCCTCGCCGACAAAGTGAACCAACAAGTCGCCGAACTGCAGCGCATGGAACGGCTCCGGCGCTATCTCTCGCCGCAGATTACCGAGAGCATCTTGGGCAATGACGCAGACCTTTTCAAGACGCACCGGCGGGAAATCACCATAGTCTTTCTCGACCTGCGCGGTTTTACGGCGTTCTCCGACGGCGCGGAGCCCGAAGAGGTGATGGATTTTTTGCGACGCTATCACGCCGAAATGGGCCGATTGGTCTTCAAATACGAAGGCACCTTGGAACGCTTCATGGGCGATGGTATCGTGGTCATCTTCAACGATCCGATCCCGTGTGAAAACCATTCGCAAAGGGCCGCGCGGATGGCGATCGAAATGCGCGACCGAGTCAAAGAATTGCGCGTCGCGTGGCTCAAGATGGGTTATGATCTCGATCTGGGCGTAGGTTTGGTGAGCGGCTACGCGACGCTTGGCACAGTCGGTTTTGAAGGCCGAATGGATTATGGAACGATAGGCAATCTGCCCAACCTTGCCGCGCGGCTCTGCGCGGAAGCGCAAGGCGGCCAGATAGTGACGGATCAGAAGACCATGAGCAAGCTCGAAGAATACTTCGAAGCCGAATCCCTTGAAGGGCTGCAGCTCAAGGGAATCAAGCGTCCGGTTATGGCGTTTAATCTACTAAACCCAAAGTAGGGGAGATGCTTGAAATCGATAGATCCGACGCGCGCTCAAGCACGTCAGTTGTGGTGCGGTTTTGGGGAGTGCGCGGCAGTTATCCCGCCACCGGTCCCGGGGCTCGCGCAATCGGCGGCAACACCGCCTGCGTCGAGGTCGCGGTGGCCGGACGGCGTTTGATCTTCGACGCCGGAACAGGGATTATTCCCTTAGGGAAAGAGATTTGCAATGAACTTTCCGCGCGGCCGATCGCCTACGTTTTTTTGAGCCATACTCACATCGATCACGTCATGGGACTCTGGTTTTTTGAACCCCTGCTCACGGCCGGAGCGCGTTCGTTCATTTTCGGTCCAGGAAATTCCCGAGGCGCCTTGACCGGAAGTTTGCGCCAGTTAACGCACGGCCATTTGTTCCCGGTAACCATCGACGAACTGAAGGGAACCAAGGAAATTCACTCCCTGCGGGGCGGCGAGATCATTCGCTTTCCGTCACCCGGCAAAAAACCCGCCATCGATAAGAATTCCGCGTCTGGTCGGCGCGACTCCCAGGAGCTTGAGATTGCCGCCTTCAAGAGCACCGCTCATCCACGCTTCGGCGTCATGCTTTACCGGGTGAACTTCGGTGGGAAGAGCGTGGTGTACGCTACCGACGTCGAACAAAAGAAAGGCGGTTACGCTGAAATCATTGAATTCGCGCGCGGCGCTGATCTTATGATCCACGACGCGCAGTACTTACAGGACGAATATTTTTCCCAGACTAAGCCGAGAAAGGGTTGGGGTCACAGCACCATCGAGATGGCGGCGGAAGCGGCAAGCAAAGCCGGCGTGGCGCGGCTCGCGCTTTTTCACCATGAGCCGAGCCGCAACGATGAGGCGATGCGGGCCATTGAACGAGAAAGCAAACGGCTATTTCCACGATCACTCATCGCCTATGAGGGCATGGAAATATCATTGTAACAACTTCATGCTAAACTCCGTCACAGTGCCCGCGGCAAACCTGGTCGCCATACTTTTCATGCTCGCCTGTGCGGCCTTCGAAGTCCAAGCACAGACGGCCCGAATTGGAATCTTGGTGCCCGAATTGGGCCGCGCGCAATCCCAAGCGCAAAAAGGACTGATCGAGGAATTGAAACAGTTAGGCTACCAACGGAGCAAAAACATCAATCTTGAAATTCGCAACGCTAAGCGGGACCGGGCGGCCTTTCAGCCCTTCGCAAACGAGCTAGTCAAGCGGAAAGCCAACGTCATTTTTACCACCGGTACCAGCGCCACGCGGGCGGCAGCCGCTGCAACCAAGGACGTTCCCATCGTCTTTATTCATCCGAGCGATCCCTTCCTTATCGATTTCACGGTAGGTCTACCCGGACCGAGAGCCAATCTCACCGGCGTGGCAGCCTTCGCGGAAGAAAGGATGGATATTCGGCTCGCGCTCTTGAAAGAAATGGTTCCGACACTGCAAATCCTTCACATTTTTTACGACTGGAACAACCGTTCTTCTCGAGACAACTTTGCACGAGCTGAAAGCATCGCGAAGAAAATGAGCCTTCGAGCGCTGGGACATCCGATTAAGTCGATTGAAGAGCTCAATGCCACCATCGGGGGCCTCGATAGCGATCAGGGGGACGTAATCTTTCAAGTTCCCGACGATTTAATCGAGAGCGCGGCGGAGCGGATCTTCGACCTCGCGCGGCAAAAGAAAATCCCGACGATGTTCAACGAGGAGTCATGGGTCATCGCCGGAGCGCTGGCCGCCCATGGTCCCAATTACTTCGAAATGGGACGCAAAGCGGCGCGTCTCGTCGACCGGATTATCAAAGGCCAGCATCCCTCGTCTTTGCCGGTGGAGCGGGCGACCAAATTCGACTTGACCCTCAATTATCGGACTGCCAACATCATCGGATTACGCCTTTCCCAGGATTTCTTGAAAAAAGCCGACAAGGTCATTCGCTGACCGAGCCAACTCATGGAGCCCGTCGCTGATACCATAAGAACGATTGATATTTTCTCCGGGCTATCGCGCGAAGACGTCGCCAAAGTCCTCGGCAAGATGGAAGAGGCTTCGTTTGCCGCCGGGACAGTGATCGTTTCTCAAGGCGATCCGGGCGATGCGTTTTATCTAATTCAGTCCGGGGCGGTGCAGGTGATGCTCAACAGCGCCGCTGGCAAGTCGGAAGTCGTCGCGGTGCTTGGGGCGAAGGACTGGTTCGGTGAAATGGCCCTGCTTTCCGGCGAACCGCGTTCCGCGACAATTGTTACGGTGAAACCGACGATTCTGTGGCGCCTCAGCCGCGAAGCCTGGGACGACGTTATTGATAAACATCCGACCTGGCTCAGGCAGTACTGCGCGACCCTGAGCAAGCGACTATCTCACCTGGATCGG
Organism: Binatia bacterium; assembly: GCA_036555515.1. Lineage (GTDB taxonomy): Bacteria > Desulfobacterota > Binatia > UBA9968 > UBA9968 > DATACQ01. The sequence goes on along the minus strand of DATBLC010000206.1, from coordinate 7,686 downwards.
CAATACTCCACAGGGCGCGAAGCATTCAACTCGCTGGCGGACGAGTTCTACAGCTCGCGGCCGCCCGAGCAGCAACAGTTTTTCCGCCGCGCCTGTCTGCTGAGCGAAATCGACAGTTCCACGGTGGACCACTTACTCGGCAGCGACGGGGCGAAATCGTACCTGGCGGATCTCGAAAAAAACCAGTTCCGTCTGGTCCGCCGCTTGGACGGAACAAAATACGAGCTGCACAGTTACTTCAAAGATTTCCTACGGGAAAAACTGCTCGAAACCGAAGGCCAAGAAGCCAAACTCCAGCTCGACCGGCAAATCGGCGCCGAGTACGAGGTGTTGGGCGACTGGCGGCAAGCGATTTACCATTTTTTGGAAGCGGGGGAATCGCGCAAAGCGGCCGAGCTTTTGATCGCGCAACAGGAATCATTGCTGAGCGGCGCCGCCGGGTTTGTCAAGGCCACCATCGACTCCCTACCCAGGGAGCAACTTTATTCCGACCCCCGCCTGGTTCACTTGCAGGCAACGGTGCTGACCCAACTGGACGACCCGGCGGGAGCCGTCCGCGTTTACAAAGAAGTTCTCTCCCAACGATCTCAAGAAATCGTCGGTGCCGAAGCCATCGCTCGCCATATGCGCATGGCGGAAACCCTGGCCCATAGAAAAGATTTTCCCCAGGCGCTGAGCTGTTTGCGCAGCGCCCTCGACATGGCCGGCCATGAGAACGCGACTTCCGCCGGCGAGGTCTCCAGACTTTACATTGACGAGAATCGCCGGATGCCGACAACCCCGGCGGGCGCGGCTGGGATCGTGGACTCGCTTTTTTCTTATCCGCTAGGACGTTATTACCGTTCAGTCGAAACAGGATCGGTCGGCAAATGGTTCGGCGCTATTCTCGGCTTGGGCATATGGGGCTACCTCTGGTTTGGCAAACCGGAGATCGGCCTTGACGATGACGGCACGAGACTACTCGGCTTGTTGTCCCTGACGTTGATCTACTGGGTTTTCTGGGTGTTGCCCGATTACGGTGTGGCGTTCATCTTCGCCCTGGGACTAATTCTCGCGGGGCTGGCAGCGCGGGAAACCGTCCTGGGAGGATTCGCCAGCACCACCTGGTTTATGACCCTGAGTGTGCTCGGTCTGGGAGCGGCGATCACTGGCTCGGGTCTATTTTATCGCCTCTCCCTTCACCTCGTGCGGTTTTTTCCTTTGAGTTTTTATTGGCAGGTTGCCGGCATGGGTCTCATGGGCGTCGTCGTCATGGCGTTAATCCCGCAACAGACCGCAAGAACGGTGGTCATCAGCCAGATGCTCGTAAACCTTTCCGAGAGCCTTGGCTATAAAATCCCTTCCCGGGCATCCACCGCCTTGTTCGCTGCAAGCTTTCTCGGATTGGGCCAGTTGGGGTTTCTTTTTCTAACGGGTTCCACCACCAGTTTGATCGCTTGGGGTTTGCTACCCGCCGATGTGCGCAGCCAATTCACCTGGGGATATTGGTTTCTCGCCGCCTTGCCGCCGACGTTAATCGTCCTGATCATCGTGTTGGCCGCTATCATTGTAATCTTCCGGCCGGAGTCGGAACCCAAGATTTCGTATAAAATGGTGCAAACCCAACTGGAGGTCCTTGGGCCGTTATCGGCCAAGGAGTGGATCAGTCTGGGCGTGCTTTGCTTCACAGTCACGGGTTGGCTGACGGTCTCCTACCACGGCATCGACGGCGCCTGGATCGCGCTGATTGCCTTTTGCGTTTTGGTCAACACCGGAGTCTTGGGCTGGCAAAATATGAAAAAAGCGATCGACTGGGAATTACTCCTCTATATGGGCGTGACACTGAGCATTCCCACGCTTATGACTCAGGCAAGGATCGACCAGTGGCTGGTGGAGCTGATCGCCCCGGCAATCGAACCTTTCATGAATAATCCCGCTTGGCTTTTCATCGTTATCGCCCTGGTCACCTATGCTCTCAAGTTGTTGTTCACTAGCTTTCTTACGGTGGTAACCCTCTCCGTCGCATTGGTGCCATTGTCGGTCGACGTCGGTATGAGTCCCTGGATCATCGCCATGATCATTCTCATGGCGTCCGAGGTTTGGTTTTTCCCGTTTCAGGTCGATTGGCACACGATGGCGTACTCTACCACCGAGAAAAAAGGTTTCAGCTATCCGCTCATGTGCCGCCTTAACCCCATCTACGCCCTCGCCTACATCGCCGCCCTCATCGCAGCCATTCCGTACTGGAGATACCTCGGACTGATAGGGTAGGTGACCCGCAAGCAACTCCAGCCGCTATTCCTTCCCGCTTTGACATTCGTTGAGTCTTAGATATAGAAGATCGCTGTATCCGGGCCAGGTCGGTGAAGTATCGGAATGGTCCAAGCAATGGTGATCCGTCGGTTTCACCGTTACATTCGCCGGAGCGCGGAATTCAAAGGAGCCGAACTTTTGTGTAACCTGTTATATCCACGTCAAAATTTATGGATGTCGAATATGACGTCATCATAGTCGGCGGGGGGCCTGCCGGACTGTCCGCTGCGATCAGCGCGCACCAGAGCGGACTCCGTTACGTGATATTGGAAAAAGAAGATCACGTCGCCGATACCGCATACCGTTACCAAAAAGGGAAGTTTGTCATGGCCGAACCCTCGGCGATTCCTTTGACGGGGAAGCTATGGTTAGAGCCCGGTCCACGAGAAACGGTGCTCCAACGCTGGGAGGAGACCGTCCGAAACCATAGCCTTAATATTTTGCTCGGCCATTGCGTCGAAGAGATTGCTCGAGTCGATGGAAATTTTCAGGTGAAAGCGGCCGCGAACATTTTCAATGCCGTCAAAGTGATCCTAGCGATTGGCAACCAAGGTAATCCGCGCAAACTCGGCGTGCCTGGAGAAGACTTTCCCCACGTCTTCAGCCAGCTGGTTGACCCGGAAATGTATCACGATCAGGATATTGTCGTAGTCGGCGGAGGGGATTCGGCCATCGAGATTGCCGTGGCTTTGGCCGCCAGGAATCGAGTGACCTTGTCTGTAAGAACCTCGGAATTTATCCGGGCCAAAGATAGCCAGGAGCGATCGGCTCTGGAGATGGCCAAAAGAGGTCGGTTGACAATTCACTTCAATTCTAACGTTGAGGATATAAAGCAAAACAGCGTCACCCTGAGGGTCGGCGCTGGCACCATCGATGTCAGCGCCCGGTTCATATTTGTTAAGATAGGCACGCTCCCGCCGCGTACCTTCTTGGAAAAATGCGGCGTTGTTTTCCCCTCTCCCGATCCCGCCGCGCTTCCCCTCATCAGCCCGACCCATGAGACCCATGTGCCAGGTCTATTCGTTGTGGGAGCGGCCAGCGGGCGCGGCGATCTCATCAAGCACGGGATTAATCAGGGACATGAAGTGATCGAATATATTTGCGGCAGGATCGTGGAACCAGCCGATGAAACTCCCCTCAAAGACAAACTCCAGTTTCTCCAGGGGAGCGTTGCCCAAAGGATTCAGCTGCTGCTGCCAAAGCTCCCGCTTCTCGCCGGGGGAACCGAGACCCAGCTGCGCGAGCTTTTTTTCGCTGCGAATTTCCACTCTGTCGCTCCCGGCGCGATCGTTTTCCGGCAGAACGATTACTCCGAGAGTCTTTACATGATCATGGAAGGGACCTTGGAGGTGTTAACCAAACTCGATGGCGCGCCACCCGTGTCAGTTGCAACTCTGGGTCCCGGCGAGTTTTTTGGCGAAATGAGTCTGATTTCAGGCCGGCGAAGATCGGCAACGATCAGGGCCGGGAGTGACGCGTTCCTGTGCGAAGTAAAGCGTAAGGCGATGCTCAAATTTATTCACACGGCGCCAGCCGCCAAAGCAGTCATCGACCAGGCCTTCTTGGTACGTGCTTTTCAGACGTATCTCTTCCCGCGACTCGATCATGCCATCCTGCAGCAAATCGCGGAGCGCGCCAAAATAGTCAGCTTCGAGCGCAACCAAGTCATTCTGCGAGAGGGAGAAGAAGGCGATAGTTTCTACCTGATTCGTTCGGGCATGGTTAAGCTTTGCAGAATTCGCCAGAATCGTGAAATCGTTCTCACTTACCTGTCGGCGGGACAGTACTTCGGCGAAATTTCCCTGCTGAGTGGCAGCCCCAGGGTGGCAACCGTCACGACCATTGATCGGGTCGAAGTGATTCGGCTCGCGCGCGAGGATTTCTTGGCTTGTGTGGAAAGCTCCCCTGAGCTGAAGCAGAGGCTTGAGCAGGAAGCCGAGCGCCGGCGCATGCGTTTCGTCGAGATTGAAGTCAGACCCGAACTCGCCGAAATGGGCCGATTTGTGACCGCTGAGGAAGTCGTTGTCGGTGACAACGTTCTCCTGATCGACGAAAACCGATGTGTCGATTGCAATCAATGCGTGCGCGCTTGCGAGAGCGTTCACCAAGACGGTCAAACAAGACTCAAAAGGACCGGAATTAAGTTTGCCAATGTGCTGGTCGCGAACTCATGCAGGCACTGCGAGAATCCACTTTGTATGACCGATTGCCCGCCCGGAGACGCCATCGCCAGAGATCCCCGCGGCGAAGTCTTTATTCGGGATAACTGCATCGGCTGCGGCCACTGTGCCGCCAATTGTCCCTACGACAATATCTTCATGGTGCACGAGGAAGATCGACGCTCCGCCTGGGATTGGTTCAAAAATGTCGTCGGTATCGGGACGGCGGAAACCATCCAGGCCGGCCGCTCATTTCCAGTTAAGTGTGATCTTTGCCGCGACCTAAAAAGCGGTCCCGCCTGCGTACGCAGCTGTCCGACGGGGGCGGTGTTGCGGCTCACCCCGGCTGAATACAAAAAGACCATCGAAGACCTCGTTCTGGCGCGGAAAGAAACGCTCTGATGTTTCTCGCTTCGCGCGCAAAAATCTATTGGCGCCGCTGGTCATACCTGTTATCGGCCCTATTGATCGCTCCCTACGTCGCCTCCCCTCCAGCCGAGCAGATTTTTGGCAGGACAGCGCGCGGACTGGTTTACGGATCTATCGGGCTCATACTGGTACTCGTGCTCATGTCGTATGGCGCGCGCAAGCGCGCCTACCGCAGCTCATGGGGCAGCGTGGAAGGCTGGTTGCAGGCGCATATCTATCTGGGCCTGGTCGCGCTGGTTACGGTGCTGCTCCATTCGGGATTTCGTTTTCAGAACATCGTCGCCATCGCGGCTTTTGTTTTGCTGTTGCTCGTCACTTTGAGCGGTGTCTGGGGGGTGGTGCTCTACGCCGTCATTCCACCGAAGCTGAGCGCAACCAATAGCAACTTGACGATTGTCAATATCTCCGGGCAGATCAACGAGCTCGGCCGGTCGATGGCCGCCTTGGCGCTGGGAAAATCGGCGCCCTTTCAGCAGATTCATGCCAATTTATTGGCGGTGGAGCGCGCCGGATACTTGGCCGCTTGGCGTTGTTTATCACGGCACTATCTAGAAAAACGGCTGGCGCAGGATCCCGCCGGGTCCTTTGATCACTATGTTGGCAGCGTGCCGCCTGAGGAGCAGACCGAACTGGCCCAGTTGCTCGCTCTGGCCCATCAGCGAAACGATTTGCATGACAGTTTGATCCGGCGCCAACGCTACGTCAATTTGATGGGCGCGTGGTTGTACCTGCACGTACCGCTTTCGTTTGCTCTGCTGGTCGCTGTGGCGGCCCACGTGATCGTGTTCTTTTACTACGGCTAGCCAAGCGGCGGATTTTCTCGTGACATACATATTAAAGACCCACGCGGGCAACGAAGTCGAGAGCCGTGAAATCGGCGGCTCGAGTCTTATCATCGGCAGGGGGGCAGGAGCGCAACTGCGCCTCGATGACGGCACGATCAATCTCGAGCACGCTCACATCGACCAGATCAATGACACCTACCTGCTGAGCGACAACAATAGCACGGCCGGCACCTACGTAAACGGCGTCAAGGTGCAAAAACAGCTTCTCGCCGACGGCGACCGTATCACCATCGGCCCGTACCACCTGGTCGCGAGTATCGACCCGCTTAACGCAACGCTTGCCTTGGACATCAGCGCCGCGCTGCCGCAAACGGCGCCCGAGCTTCGAGACTTCGACTACGCCAAGGCCTACGCGCTCTACCGCCCCTATTGGAACAAAACGGTGTTGGCGTTGGTTCTGGTTTTGATTAGCGCCGCTCTACTTCTGGCGCCGCTCAAGGCGGGAATGCAGGACATATTTCAGCCGGCGCCGGTAACGAGCGGGCATTTGATTTTCGCCGGCCAGTGCGGCCACTGCCACCAGCCATGGCGTGGAGTTTCCGAAAGCCGCTGCCAGGAATGTCATGGCGCCACCTTTGCCGTTCATCAAGAACAGCAAGCTTTCGTTCCATCTTGCTTGATTTGCCACGCGGAACATCAGGAGGGGAAAAGTCTATCGGCCGTCACCGATTCGCGCTGCTGGCAATGCCACGCTGATTTGCAGACAAAAAGCGGCGGCCCACCGCGCTTCGAGCCGCGTGTGACGGATTTTGCCACGGATCATCCGGAGTTTACCGTCACGGTCAGAACTGAGTCCGCGACAACCAGAGCGCGTCTGAGCGATAGAAAAGCTCGGCAGTCCGACCCCGCGAGCATCAAATTAAACCATCTCGTACATTTGCAAGCCAATCTTAAAGGGCCCGAAGGCCTGCTGCAGCTCGGCTGCAAAGACTGTCATCAATCCGCCGCCGATGGCACGACGATGCTGCCGATCACCTACGCCAAGCAGTGTCGCCATTGCCACTTATTGGAATTCGACGAGCGTGGTTTGCCGGGGAGGACCGTGCCCCACGCAGCGCCGGATATCGTGGACGCATATTTGCTGAAAGTTTATTCAAACCAGGCCGGCAACCTGCCCGCCGTGAGGGCTAAGCTGTTTAACAACTCATGCGCCACCTGTCATGAGTTGGAGCCGAAGATCCAGGCGCTGCCAGAAATCAGACCGGCAGCCGTTCCGGATCGCTGGTTTATGCACGCGCGTTTCTCGCACCGCTCCCACCGCGTGCTCGAGTGCGCTGCCTGCCACACGCGAGCGGCAAGGAGCAGGCAAACCAGCGACGTACTCATTCCCGGCATCGAGATATGCCGGGAATGCCACTATAAAACCGAGTCCCGATGGCCGCGGCAAAACGCCGCGGCGCCGACACAGTGTATCACATGTCACGCTTACCATGAGCAGGGCGTCAACGCCGATTGGGACGGACCGCTCAAAATCCGCAGCCTGCGCGAGCCGGAGCCGGGCAAAGAGCCGGCGGGGTCGACGCGAGCGCTTTCCGTTGAGCGTTATTTGAGGGCTTTGCAGGAAGTCTTTAGAACAAACCAGCCGAGTCACTGAACGATTGCCGGGTTGAAGCGGAAGGTCGGGAGGGCCGCCATTATGGCGACGGCTTGATTCTGAGAATGAGACATCTTCACGGTCAGGTAAGAGTCGCAAAGACCACGTTGCGCAGAGCGAGAGAAATTCGGGTATTGTGCAGATCAAGCAAATTTTAGTATAATTCGCACGCTCATATATTCGTTTGCCTGAAGTGATTTCAGGCAAACTGCTTCGGGAGGAAGTCTCATGTGCCGCTTCGTGCTTTATCTGGGGGAGCCCGTTGTTCTCGAAACCCTGCTTTTCAAGCCGGTCAATTCTCTCGTCAACCAGAGCTTTGACGCCGAGGAGCGGGACCCGCTCAATGGCGATGGTTTTGGCGTGGCCT
>DATBLC010000205.1:0-3826 GCA_036555515.1 Binatia bacterium | reverse complement strand
CCTGCCGGCGGGCATTTCCACCTATGGAGAGGACGGGGTGGTGGCCGGCAAGGCAGAGAACCATTGACCGCGATCGGAAGGGCTCGCCTCTCGGTCGCACACTAGCGACATAGTCTCTAAATAACGAACTCATTAGTAACTTTGAACTTTGAAACTTGAACATTGAATCAAGTGTCACGGATTAGGAGTCACCCTAATGGACCTTACATTCGCGCATTATCGAAACCGTTTTTGCATGTTCCGCACCTACTATGGTTTGGCCACGGAGAAGGTTAAGCCCGATGGATTCAATATGAAAGTCATCGAGCTGCCGGACCCTCCGAGTCGCGAGCAAGAGGAGGCGTTGATCCGCGGAGACGTGCAAGTGGCAAACCTCTACTTCCCGAATTTTTTGCAACGCAAGCTCGAGGGCGCGCCCATCGTCGGCCTTTGCACCGAGTGGAAATCGACCATGAAGGGCAACGGCATGTTCGTACGCAAAGAGTCCGCGGTGCAAAAACCACAGGATCTGGCGGGCCGCGTTATTGGCTCGCACCAGGGTCCCCACGCGATCCACCGTTACCTGTTGCGCCATAAGTTTGACGTCGACGATACAAAATTGACCTGGGAATCACACCGCCAGGAACAGCTTGCGGACGTGCTGAAAGCCGGAAAGGTCGATGGCGTGGTGCTGCTCGATCAATTTTTCTTTCGCGGCGAAGAAGATAACGAGCTGCGCTGTCTTTACACCGACGGTGAGATTTGGCAAGCGCTAAGCGGCTTTCCGGAAATGATCAAGCATATGATCGGCGCGCGGGAAGATTTCCTGCGCGACCATCCGGGCATCAAAAACAAACTGCTCAAAGCGTTCCGCGCTTCCTTTGCCTGGAGCGAAGAACATCTGCCGGAGATCGCCGACGAGTTCGTCAAGCGCTATTCTGGCGACAAAGCGGCGCTGTTGGCATCGGCTCGCTATCCGCGCATCGAGTTTACCATGACCGAAAAGGAACAGAAACTTGCCGACGCAGAGATGGATATGATGGTCGAGGTCGGTTGGATTCCGCGCAAGGCGCCGGTAGCTTCGCTGTTTGCGCTCTAGCGGAGCGAGCGAAGACGCTCGGTTCAAAGTTCAAAGTTCTATGTTCCATGTTACACCCGGGAACGTTGAACCGAAGTTTCGGATCGGGAACCTTGAACTTTGAACGTTGAACGAAAATCTCTAACACATGGATTGTAAGTACCGCAGTGGACATGTATGGCTTGCCGCCAGCGTTTTTTTCTTGAGTCTTAGTGCCTGCACCGCGGTCGAGCGGGCCGCTCCCCAAAGCGAACAAAGGCTGCGTGAAACCGCCAGCCTCATCGAGGAAGTCAAGGTTTTTGGCAAGACGCTCGGCATCGAGCCGACCGAAGCGTTGAGCCGCACTTCAAGCGGCGACAGAGCGCTTTCCATGCTGTGGTTTTGGCTACAGAGAGCCGGGACGTTGGCGATCAGCGTCTCGATGGATATTCGCATGGCCATCGGTTTCGACGCGGCCAGGGAACATGTTCCCTTGGAACAGGTTTACCGCGTGGACGGTTACAGCGTCTATTACCGGCAGGGAAACGAATACGCCGACCCGCGTTCTGCGGCGACGCCGAGCTTTGCGGTGCAAGGGATCGTGCGGCGGGTGAACGTCATCCTGCACGAAGATCTGCACGGCGACGCGAATTTTGATCTGCCGTGGGATATAGAGGAAGGGGTGGTGACGCCGCTCGGTTCGTTGGCGGCTCTGGAGTATTTCCAGCGCAAGGATGACGCCGAGAATCTGCAACGGGCACAGGAGGCAGTGAATGAAGGAAGACAGATTTCGCGGGAGTTGCACGAGTTGGCGCAAGAAGCGGAAATGATTTTCCGCGGCGCTCCCGTAGAGGAGGCTAAACATAGAATCCTCTTGCTGCTACCTAGATATCCCGCCTACCAAAGCATGTTTCAGCGCCAGATCGAGGGACAGCATCCGCCCACGGTGCTGGAGGCCAAGCTCAGCCATGATCTCGCGTACTTCAGATACTTTGACGCAATCGTTTCGCTGGCGGAAAAGGCGGTGACGTTGAAAGCATTAATCGCCGAGCTGAAAAAATTGCCGCGGCACAGCACTCTGGATAGCGCCGATAAATTCCTGCAAAGCCTGAGCGCAAAATACGCGGCGCCGACCAATTAGGAAACCGTCCGATTCACCCCTCGAGAGCCTCGGGGCGACCGGCAAAGCATTTGAAGTCATTTGATATTTTTCGTTTGTGCTGAGGCGCGAATCACGACAACACTCGTTTCAGCAAACGGCTGGGAGACCGTTCGATATTCACGGACTTGATGTTTAACTTGCTCCTGTCTAATTCCGCCGCGCGCAGTTTCGTCGCGCTTTACGCCGGCACGTTGATGTCTGGCACCTGGGCGATGATAATTCCCACCATACCGGAACTCGGGCGCGAGTTCGGCGTGTCGGCGGGCGGCGCGGCGCAGATCGTCACCGCCACCGCCATCGGCAAATTCTTCGGCACCGTTGCGGCCGGCATCATGCTCGACCGCATGGGCACGCGCGTGGCGCTGGTGGGCGGTCCGGTAGCAGGGTGCATCGCCGCGCTTTCGTGTGCGGTGGTGCCCTGGTTTCCATTGATGCTGGTCTTATCGCTATGCATCGGCGCGGCGGACAGCCTTGGGGCCACGGCGCGGGAATTCGCCGCCATCGATCTGGCGCGGCGTAACCAGCGCGGCCGCTTGATCAGCAGCATGCACGGAACCCACAATATCGGCGCGGCCATAGCCCCCTTTGTCGGTGGCTGGCTGACCGAACTCTTCAGTTTCAAAGCCGCGTTTGTCGGCTACGCCATGTCCTGCGCCTTGACGGCGATATTGGGCGCGGTGGGTCCCAACACGGCGGCGCCGGTCGCCGCCAACGAGACTTCGGAATCGGTACGCGGCTGGGGCGCAACTGCGCTTAGGCAAAGAGTGCGCGGGTTGTTAGTCTTATTCAGAGAAATTCCGCCCGATTTGAGAGCCACCTTTGTTGCTCTAGTGCTGGCGACCTTGGTCTCACAGTCGCAACGAATAATTGTGCAGAGCATGCTGCCGCTCTACGCCGGAACGTATCTGAACCTGTCGCCGAGCCAGATCGGTATGTTATTCACCATTTCCGGCGTGATCGTGTTCGCCATGATCATTCCCGCAGGCTTGCTCATGGACCATGTCGGGAGAAAATGGTGCACGGTGCCAAGCACGGGAGCGCCGGCGCTGGTGTTCTTGCTGATTCCACTGACGGACAGCTTCATGCAGCTCGCCCTGCTTGTCGGAATCGCGGGAGTTGCCCAGGGATTGTCCCTGGGCTCCCTGGCGACCTCTACCTATGATGTCGTGCCTTCCCATGCGCGCGGTCGATTACAAGCGGCACGCAGAACCATCGCGGAACTCGGCAGCGGCGTTGCTCCTTTGATCGGCGGTTATCTGGCCGACCAGTTCAATCCCGGCGTGCCATTTCTTGTTTACGCGCCGCTGTTGATTTTCTCGGCGGCCTTTTTAGCGCTGGTGGGTAGAGAAACCTTGGGAAGGTGACTAATACGAACGTCATAAGTAAATTGACATTCTGATGGGACAACCCCTCCGTCCGTGGTTCGACGAGTTGCTCATGGTTCGACTTTCGCTCACCATCCTGAGGTTTTGTCGAAGGACCACCCCTGAGTTACTAATGAGTTCGTTATTTAGAGACTATGTCGCTAGTGTGCGACCGAGAGGCGAGCCCTTCCGATCGCGGTCAATGGTTCTCTGCCTTGCCGGCCACCACCCCGTCCTCTCCATAGGTGGAAATGCCCGCCGGCA
>DATBLC010000204.1:0-6345 GCA_036555515.1 Binatia bacterium | reverse complement strand
TCTGCCGATGAGTTTTGTATGGCAGAAATATCCGCGTGGGTGGCATTGTGTCAACTCGCGAAAGACGTTTTGAACGACCTGAGCGATTGAAACATTTGGAACGATTGAAACGATGCTCAATTCCAAAGTATCTTGGTCGCCAGGGCCGCGCCTTCGCACAGGACGCGCAGCTTTGCTCACGCGATCTGCGGATGCACCCGCCCGCCCAGGCCGCAGTCGGTGCCCGCGATGACGTTGTCGCGGCCGATGGCCTCGGCGAAGGCGAGAACGCGATCCGCCACCAACTCGGGGTGCTCGACGACGTTGGTCGCGTGGCTGACGACGCCGGGGATGAGCACCTTTCCGGCGGGTAATTTGATATCTTGCCAAACCTTGTACTCATGCTCGTGACGCGCGTTGCCGGCTTCGACCAAGTAGGCCTGCGCATTAACCCTGAGCATGACATCGACGATATCGCGCAGCGGAATGTCCGTCGTGTGGGGACCGTGCCAGCTGCCCCAGCAGATGTGATAGCGCACCCGATCCTCCGCGATGCCCTCAAGCGCGTGATTCAGCATCTCGATGCGCAGTAGCGCGTAACGCTTGTACTCCGCGAGGCTCGGCCGCGGATCCAGCATGTCCCACGCGCCGGGCAGACCGGGGTCGTCGAGCTGCAGGATGAAGCCGGCTTCCGCAATCGCCCGATATTCCTCGCGCATCGCCACGGCGATGGCGTCCAGGAACGCTTCGGCGGTCGAGTAGTAACTGTTCTGAGCACGGCAGAACATTTCAAGGCTGCCAGGGGCGATTGCGCTGACGAACGCTTCTTCGACGCCTGCGGCATCGGCGGCTGCCTTTAAGTTCGCAAGGTGCCGGCGCAGGGTCTCTTGCGCAGTGTACACGATTGGACCATTACACGTCGGGCGGCTGGCGGCGGTGCTCGGCGTTCCGAGCCCCGTGTCGGCGTAAAACTCGGCGAACTCCCGCTGCTCCCAGCGCACCCCGACGATGCGCATCGGCGCCCCAGGAACTGCTGTATCGGGTGCGACGGACTGCGATGAGGTGGGAACGAAGCCGGAGACACGGTCGAAGATGTAGTTCCCCCAGGCGCCGCGGTCCGATGCGGCGCGCATCGGCTTGCCGAACTCGCCATCGTTCGGAATATCGATGCCCGTCTTCTTCTGAGCGATCACGACCTCGCCGACGGCGGAGCGCAGCCGCGCCTGCAGCGCCGCTTCATCCTCGGCCTTGCCGGTTTTTTTCGACCACATTTCGCGCAAGTCGGCCGGCCGGGGCAGGCTGCCGACATGGGTGGTCAGAATGCGGTCAGTGCTACGTCTCATAGGCAATACCTCCGTAGCAGGCTGGTGAAAAAACTGAGAGGCAAGGCGCGCAGATTTCGTCGCTCGTGTTCGTGGTTCGTGTTCGTCCGATTACGAGCACGAGAAACGAGCAATCGATTTTCGCGCGGCCTTTAGCGGCCTCGTCGGAGGCTGCCGTAGAGGCGCTCGGGGGTAACCAGAACCAGGCCTCGCTGTTCATTCCGCATCTGCTGGGCAAATTCCTCGTCTGTTCCTTTGGGGGCTCGGTCGGAGGCCACGTAGAGGTCCTTCAGACGCATGATGTGCGCTGGCGTATCTTGCCAAGGCTCGAAGATCGCAGGGCCTTCGACGGTGACGTAGCGCCGGGTGTCGAGCTTGATGACCGTGACAGTCGCTCGGCCTGTCCGTAGGATGTTCTTAACCTTCACGGTGCGCGCCGGCGACGCGAATCCGATCTTACTATCGACTATAGCCGTTGAGACCACGGTCGCCTGCGCATGACCCCTCGGCGTGACGCTGATCGCGACGCCAGTGTGATTGTCTTGCAACAGAGGGAGTGCTTCTTTCCATTCCATTTAATCGTGCCTCCGACTATTGAAATGTTGTCCGCTCAACCGCAACGAACTCGGCACCTATAACCCTGCTCGAGGCGATGAGTCAAGCCGGAATTGCGAGGCGCAGAGCTGAAGGCCCGGCCCAGCCGTTGCCCGCGCCCCGTCTCTTACTCGGCTATCCGCTCCAGCACACGCTGCACCTGCTGCGCGGTGATGATCCATCCGCGGCCGTTGCGATCGGTATAGCGGTAAAGCACCTCGCCCCCGCCGTCGAGTGCTTGCTCGAACAGCGCACGGGCCTGCGCGGGGTCACGCGCCAATCCGTTTTCCTTGATGCCCTGCAGGTAGACAGTGCCAAGTTCATGCATTGCCCCGCGGTGGCCATGTACCACGGCCGCCCTGAGCCAACGCACGGCGCGGCGCAGGCTCTCCGGCGTGTTCCTGCGCGTGCGTACCCGGCGCGCGGCGTGGTATTGCGCCTCGGCGAAGCCGCGTCGGCGGCGCTATGCAGCAGTTCGACCCCAGCCTCGAAGTCACGCGGCATTACCTCGAGGGCGAGGTGGTACTGCGCTTGCGGGTCACCGGCTTTCGCGGCTTGGGCCAGCGCCTGCGGCGGCAAGTACTGCTCCCGTTCGCGCTTGAGTTGTTGTAACGTTTCGGCGTAGTCCCAGGAAGCGGAGAGCCACGGGCCTTGGTTCTCCAGCACGCCGTCGGCTTTCAGTGCCGCGATCAGCCGTGACACGATTCGGTGCTGTGGTTTCACGGTCAGCCACTGAAAGACACCGGAACCTGAAACTCGATCCGAAGCGGACCGGGAAACGTGTAGGCAAGCGTGTACCGAACCGTCCCAGGCGTCGAGGTACCGCGTTACCAGCTGTGACAGGTGCCGGCCGATGGCAGCCTCGATTGGATGGCCGGTAGAGTGCCGACCAACAAAGGCCGCGGTGACAAAGATACCCGCTTCTGTCACTCACATTGATAGGAAGCTCCTTTTGAGGGTCAGCAGCCGAGAAGTCAAAATTAACCGAACGACTCGGAGTCACCTCACGTTTGAGAACTTCCATAGAGATTAAAATGTTAGCATGAGCTCTCAGGCAGAGACAACGAAAAAGAGTTCAGCCGTCCCGCAGATTCCGATTGCCGGCCATAAGCCGAATTTCGACTACTCCGAATGAGCCTATTTTCTTGGTTAGCCCGAAGACTTACGCCAGCAATTCGTTAAAGCTATGCCGCGGGGATTGGAAAAAGGTACCTATTCGAAGGCGGTGAGCAAGAAGCAAGACATTTCCTGCAGACAAACTTCTTTATTCCCTTTCATTCAACTCGTTGGGTCATGATCTCGGGAGCAGTAATGGAGGTAGTTGACTAGCTGAAATTACTTCGACGGCGGGCAACACTCTTCTGGACGATATTCCACTTAAAAACAACGTCCTTAAGTTCTGCCATTCGAGCACGCGCCGCGAGCGTGACTCAGACTGACCATAACAAGCTGCTAGGATTCGGAGACGCGATTGAAATTCCGTCGGATTTGCCTCCTCCGAGGGGCTGCTCATCGTGAACACATGCGCCGAGCACGTTCACAACGCTTCCATGTTTCGAGAATTCTCGAAACGTCGAAATGAAAGGAGAGGATCAAACCCCAACTTCGCACACGACATATATAAGGATACGGGCTCGTGACGCACCATGAGTAAGCGGAGGGAAGTTTTACGGACTCGTAAGTGATTTGGCGGTATCGAGAGAGTGGAGACGCAATCGGTGTCTTTCTTTTCGATTCATTGGATAAGCGTACTTAGAAAGCGGCCATGGCGCGAAAACGGAGCCTGAAAAAGGAAATTTGCCGGGCCTGTCGGCGCCAAGTGATGCGTTGCAGCGATGCGGATCGGAAGCATCGCCTGTATCCTTGAATTGACTCCTCCTCCATCTGGCCATGTAGCTTCGTTGGCCGCTTCATTCAGCACGCGACCGGCACCAACGGAATTGGGGTGGGTGTTCTTTAGGTAAATGGCGATCACGCCGACGATGACGCATAAAGTTCCAATCACGGCGTATCGGTTGATGCGGCTGCTCGTTATACCTTGGAGAGAAAATCCTGATACGCGAGCTTGCCGCGCGGATAGGTGAGCTGGCTGTGGCTCAGCCCCAGTGCCACACACATCTCGGCAACGCGGATCGAGATCGCCTTGGTGTTGAATACCTGCACGTTCGTCATCTTCTGAACTTCCGCCGGGTCTACCACATAGGGAATGAGCGCCCCGCCCAAGGGCAGCACTCCCTGCGCTCCGGTTTCATCGACCAGCGCGCGAACCAGACCGGCGGTTTTCTCGGTGATCTCCTGGCGGCGTTTCTTGAGGTCCGGACCGTAGACACCGAGAGTTTTGACACCTGTGACAAACCCGTCCATGCCCATCGTGCGCAGCAGCCGCCAGGTGTAAGGAATATGCGGCGCGAGCGGCACGATGATGCCGATCCGATCGACGAGGTTGGCCACCATGTGGATGGTCGTGCGAAATGGACCGATGACGGGGATGGAAACGCACAGCCGGGCGCCGTCGACGCCGGGATCAAAGGTGTTGCTCTGAATCACCGCATCGTAGCCGTTTTCCGAGGCCCAGACGATCTTGCGGATGATGGCGGGGGCTTCCATGATGTGATCGAGACCGTTGAGCATCATCTGGTCGCCGAGCACCTGCTCGACCCGCGCGCCTTCGAAATTATCGGGAAAGTTCACCTCCACCCGGGTGCCGGGAGAAGCATAGCTGTTCAAAAGCTTTTCTATCTCTGCGACGTCGTAAACGGCCTTCGGCGCTTTATTCAAAAACATAATTCTCATGACCTGTCCCTTCCTTTCTCATTGGGTGGTTGGCTTTCATGATACGACCAGCAACGGCTTTACTTTCTGGTCTATCTGTTCTTTGCGGTTTATTTCCGAGACAACTCGAAACAGTCTTAGCGCCCGCCAAAGATTTCGTGAAAAAGCTTGGCATAGCGCTCGAAGTTTTCCAGGACTTCGGTCGGCGCGAAAGCCGGCTTGATGTTCTCAATGAGTCGAGCTTGCTCGGGGGGCGTGTCGATCCGGTCCGGAATACGGTTCATGCCTCGAATGACTTCCTGGCCGCGCTTGGAAAGCACGAAGTCGATGAACAAGCGCGCCGCGTTGGGATGCGGCGCCTTGGCGGCAATTCCGGTGGGATGAATATTGGCAAAGACCGGATTCAAATACACCCAATCCACCGGCGCCCCGGCAGGATTTAAGACTTCGAACGTTTGCGAGTAGCCGCTGAGCGCTCCTTTGAACTCTCCCGCGGCGACGAGCTGAGCAAGCAAATTGCGACCAGTGCGCAGTTCCGCCTGTTTGGCCAGCTCACGCATATACGCCATCCCCTTGTCCTCACCCATCGCTTTGAGTGTCGTGCCAAACCATTCATAGGCGCGGCCTTCCATGGTGATCTGCCCCTTCCACTCGGGCTTCAGCAAATCATTGAAGGACTTCGGCACATTGCTCTTCGCAACTGTCCGCGTGTTGTAGCCAAACGCGCCATAATTTGTGTATGTCGACGTCCAGTGTGCCTGCGGGTCTTTATAGCCTTCGCGGAAAAATTTGCGCTCCGGGGAATCATACGGCGCGAACAGTCCGCGTTTTTTGATGTTCTGACCGTAGAAACTCGTTGTTACGATCACATCGCAAAGGTTTTGCCCGGCGCGGTTTTCGTTGACGAATCTCTCCATCAGCGCCGCGTCATTGCTGCGATAATATGTCGCATCGATTTTCGGATATACCTGTTTGAACCCGTCCAGCAAGGTTTCGAGTCGGCGGCGGTGAAGGTCGCGTACATCATCAGCTTGCCTTCCCCTCCGCCTTCGCTCTCAAGTCCTGCGCCCGCGCGTCGGAGGCGACGTGCAAAATAAGAAGTGTTAGTAGCGTCCGAATGATTACCATCGCTGCATTACTCCATCCTTCCATCACTCCAGCCGCGGATATAGCATTTCCGCCAATAACCTGCCGTAACCTAAAACCGGTTCGTTGAGATGAAATTTTCTTTGTCGCCCGCACCCGCGCGTCCGGCATCAGCTTGATAAGACTGTTCAGCGACCCTAGCCGATACGTGGGTTCACCAACCCGACAACTCCGCGCGCACTCGCTTTCTATTCTTGATTAACCGCTCGAATATCCCAGTCCAGTCGTCTTATCAAGCGGAAGCAGCGGATTGGTGATTCACTGATTTAGTGAACTAGGGGAACGGTCGCATCAGCTTGGAGGACCGGGATTTCGTCGAAAAGCTAAAAGGAATAAAGATCGAGACCAAACCGAAGATCCGAAAGTGGTTTCAGGATCTCTCGAGGCTAAGTACTTACTAATGAGTTCGTTATTTAGAGACTATGTCGCTAGTGTGCGACCGAGAGGCGAGCCCTTCCGATCGCGGTCAATGGTTCTCTGCCTTGCCGGCCACCACCCCGTCCTCTCCATAGGTGGAAATGCCCGCCGGCAG
>DATBLC010000203.1:0-4177 GCA_036555515.1 Binatia bacterium | reverse complement strand
CGTTCAGGAGCATGAGACTTTTGAAGAATTGGCTATGGCGTTTTAACATCGCTTAGTTCTCCGAGCCCCTGTTCTCGCATGCAAGCGGCAATGTAATCCCTGATCTGGACTTTAAACCGATCCCGGGAGAATCGACAAGAGTGGCGCCGAATCGCAGCCGGATCGAAGTGGTGCCGCTGTTGCTGGAAGGCCTGCACGGCCGCGATCAAGCTCTCGGGCGTTAACTCATCGAAAAATATCCCGGTCGGGGAGGTCGTCCCGGTCCTGTTTAATGGCGCGATCGTTTCGAGCGCGCCGCCCCCACCGTAAGCAATCACCGGCCGGCCGCTCGCCTGCGCCTCGAGGGGAACGATGCCGAAGTCCTCTTCGCCGGGGAAAACCAGCGCCTGGCACGCCGCATACAAGCTCGCAAGCGCCTGGTCGCTCACCCATCCCAAAAACTCGACATTCGGACGGGCTTGCTTTTCGAGCCTTCTGCGCAAGGGTCCCTCGCCGGCGATTTTCAGCGGAAGCTTTAGCCGGTTAAACGCCTCGATGGCAATGTTAATTTTCTTGTACGGGACCAGGGCGGAAACAATCAGGTAATAAGGTTCCTGGCGCTCGCCCAATCGAAACCGATCGACATCCACCGGCGGATGGATCACCGCTGCCTCGCGGTTGTAGATCTTTCTGATTTTTCCGGCGATATGATGCGAGATCGCGATCAGGTAGTCCACTCTTTCGGTGGACAAAACGTCCCAATGCTGGAGATAACGCCGGCAAAGTGCGATCCCGGTTCGACTAATCCACGAGGCGTCAGACGCGAAGTAAGCATCGTGCATGTCCCAAATGTACCGCATCGGCGAATAAACGTAGGAAATGTGCAGCCCACCCGGACAGACAACCCCCTTTGCCACGCAGTGGCTGCTGGATAGGACAAGATCGTAGCCGGTTAAATCAAAACCTTCGATTGTGCGGGGAAACAACGGCAGACAGTGACGATAGTATTTTCTCACGGCGGGAAGCTGATTGATCCATGACGAATAATGCCTCATTGACCGGATCGTCGGCGAGATCCGGTCCTCCTGGTAAATCAAAGTGTAGAGATCAGCGTTTGGAAAAAGCTCGCAGAAAACTTCCAGGCACTTTTCCCCGCCGCGCATGCCGGTCAACCAATCGTGAATCAGCGCAACCTTCATCGGGCAGACGGCTGATTGGGCTTAGGTAAGGACTTTCCAAATGACCGAAGATTCATTCCCACATACAGTGAGTGACCGAGGCGAAGTACTGCTTTTGATAGCGGAAAGCATATTTTCGTCTGCTGTATCTTATCGCCGCGGTCAGTACTCTTCATAGACATTCAGGTATACCCGTATGAAGACAGGGGTTTGGCGTCTTCAACGGCGTTTCAATCTTGATCAATACCGCTTTGCTCCCACGACTTGTTCAAACACGGCAAGCGTTTCCCTCGCTGTTTTTTCCCAGGTAAAAAGTCTAGCCCTCTCCAAACCCTTTTGGATCAAGCACCGTCTGAACTCATCGTCAGTCAAAACCCGATTTATCCCGCCGGCAATGCTCTGCACCTCTTTCGGGTCGACGTAACAAACCGCGTCGCCGCAAACTTCCGGAAGAGAGGCAACGTGGGACGCCACCACGGGGCAGCCACAGGCCATAGCCTCAAGCGGCGGAAGACCAAACCCCTCGTAAAGCGAAGGATAAGCCAAGGCACTTGCCAGGTTGTAAGTCAGCGCCAGTCTCTGCATGTCCAAGTACTGAAGCACCATGACCCGCTTACCCAGCTTCTTTGCCGTTACCCAATCGCTTTCGCCCCAGCCACGCGGACCCACCAGCACGAGATTATATTCCTGTTGCACGCACTCTGGCAGTTCCGCATAGGCCTGAATGAGTCTTCCTAGGTTCTTTCTCGGCTCTCTGGTTCCGACGAACAGAAGGAATCTTTCCGGAAGGCTTAACTCGCGCCTGCAAATATCCAGCGCTTCGCGTGGATAGGTTTTGAATACGTCATGATCCACCCCGAGATGGATAGGCGTGATCATCTCAGCAGCGATATCAAGATATTCGGTCGCTTCGTTCTTAGTGTAACTCGAGTCCGTAATGACTCTGGTTGAACGCCGTACGTTTCTAAGAAAGTTCTTCGCGAAATAGCGGACTCGCTCTTTCGGGTGCGCTTCCGGAAAACGCGCAAAGGAAAAATCATGGACGGTCGTAACGATGCTTTTAGCTCTGATATCCAGGGGAATGAAATTCGGCTCAAAGTAAAGGTCAAATTCCTCGCGATGATACTTCGCGACTGTTCCTCGGAGCCCCCGCACACCCGTTCTGAGGAAAGGTACTTTGGCGACGAAATCCTTAATCCCATGGACGCTCTTGCCGCCCAATAACACTCGCCTGCTAAAATAACCGTAGTAGTAAAAATACTCGTACTGAGGCGAAAGCCTGCCGAATTGATGGATTAACTCCTGAATATAACGGCCGACTCCGCTCAATTGGCCGAGGAGCGGTAGAGTATCAATGGCAATTCTCGTGGGGCGTGTGCGATGCAAGTCATCCATTGCTTTTCAACAATGCGCGAATTTCTCATGATCAGATAGGCTTCGAGCGTCGTGCAAGAGCGATACTCGATAATCGACCTGGAGAACGCCAACTGGGTACTTGAGACAACAAAGCGTGTCAATCAAGCAACCCTCCGATCATGGCGCAACCTATCTTATAGCACAAACATCCTGTATCTCTGACCCGCAGTGGTCGGCAAACATGATACCTAGCCAAGTTGACATAGGAGCCTGCCCGTTGCGCTTGCCGAAACCGGGCGAAGCCGTATATTGTCCACTGAATAAGTTGGACAATCGAAGATGATGTGAGCCTGTGAGCCCGGAACCTGTTACGATCTCCTTGATCATTCCAACTTACAATAGAGCCATGTCGTTGAAACGCGCCCTGGAAAGCGCGACGAACTTGGCTTATCCGCCGGACTGTCATGAGATCATTGTCGTCGACAACGGCAGCGCAGATGCAACTGCCGCGCTGGTCGAAGAAACGCGAAAAAATCACCCATCGTGTAGGCTCAGGTATGTGAGAGAGGAACGGCTGGGCCTGCATCACGCCCGCCACGCGGGCGTGTGGGCCGCGAAAGGCGATATTCTAATCTTCACTGACGATGATGCCACCTTCGAACGAGATTGGCTGCGAGCTTATGCGGAAGCTTTTGCCTCGCATCGCGAGATGGTCGCTGCCGGAGGCCCGGTTCGCGCCTCGTGGGATATTCCGCCGCCAAATTGGTTAATCGAGTTCATGGGCGATGCGAAGACATTTGGCATCTTGAGTTTAATGCAACCTTACGACGATTTTCATCTAGCTACGGATGGAGTTTTTTTCGGCGTCAACATGGCCATTCGAGCAGATGTATTGCTGAAGATGGGCGGTTTTAACCCGGAAGCCATTGGCGAGGTATGGCTCGGGGACGGCGAAACCGGTTTGATGTTTAAGCTTTGGAAAGAAAAAATGCTCATAGGATACGTCCCGGACGCGCTGGTCTACCATCATATCCCCCCGGAACGCATGACGGTCCAATATTTGTGCCGGCGCATGAGAAACCAAGGAATATCCGATCTCTATTCGGATTTCCAGTGCACCGGTTTGAATATGCGCTCGCTTCTGAAACGTGCAACTGGTTTGCTAGTCAGGAACAGTCATGAATGGCTAATCGCCATGATGGTAAGGGGCCGTACCGATGCCCGGTCTCTGAACATTCAGCTGGACGCCGCGCGGACGCAAGCGCAATTGAAATATACCGTCAAATGCACGTTCAACCGAAAATTTCGTGCTTTTGTCCTGAAAAACGACTGGCTGAAGGATTCCTGCCCGCCAGCGCAACAGCAAGCTACAGCTCACATCGGCAAGCGAGGATAGCAGTCATGGAGTTCGTCGAAGAAATCGTTTGGATGGGCCAGCCCTTGTCATATATTATTCGCCGGGAGTTGAGCCCTACAAGTACAGTCTTTCTCACGCCCGCAGAGTTTACGCAGCAACTCGGATTTGTCGTTTACCCCGCCGGCGGCGAGGTGAAACCGCATCTCCACCGTTCGCTGGAACGCAAAATCAAAGGAACTTCAGAGGTGCTCCTCGTCAGGAAGGGCCGTTGCGAGGTGGATATCTACGACCATGCCAAGGAGTTGGT
>DATBLC010000202.1:0-31149 GCA_036555515.1 Binatia bacterium | reverse complement strand
GCCCTGCCGGCGGGCATTTCCACCTATGGAGAGGACGGGGTGGTGGCCGGCAAGGCAGAGAACCATTGACCGCGATCGGAAGGGCTCGCCTCTCGGTCGCACACTAGCGACATAGTCTCTAAATAACGAACTCATTAGTATCAAAAGACCGGGCAATACCACATAACCTCATAACTTCCCATAGACAAACTCGGGTATATGGTATTTTCGTTTATTCAGCACCGCGCCCAAGAGATTCACTTTGGCGTGGGCCAGCCGCTGCCGCGCTTCGAGCACGACTTCCCGTCGGGTCTCGCCGGCTTGCACAACTAACACGGCTCCGTCGCTGTGGGAGGCTAACATGATCGCTTCTGGACAAGTATTCACGGGGGGACAGTCTATTACGATGTAACTAAAATTCACCGCCGGCCGAATTAACTTGTCCTCCAAATCGGCCATCTTAATGAACTCCGCCGGATCCAAAACGTCCTTACCGCTCGTCATGAGAAATACGTTTTTAGTGGGAGTGACTTTCAAGAGCGCCTCGAAATCACCTTCCCCACACAGCAAATTGCTTAGGCCGCCCTCTTGCGGGACTTGAAACCGGCGATGCAAATCCGGGTTTCTGAAATTGGCGTCAACCAGCAGAACTGGCAGTTTAGGATCCGGAGCAAGGCTGATCGCTAATTGCGCCGCCACCGTCGTAGTGCCCTCAAAACGCGTCGCGCTGACAACGGCCAATGTTTTAATTTTCTGCGGACCTCCGTTAGCGATGGACTGTTTTGCTTTGGCGTATTGATCGGCCAGCTCTGGTGGTAGCGTTAAGGTAGTCATTTTTAAATTCTGTCCGCCGCGCGGGGTAGTCAACGTTAACTCCTGTGGGTACGGTTCCGCAAGGGGGTTGCCGTTCCAGGCTACTTCCAGCCAGTGCTGCGCTTAGTAAGCTCCGTCACCCTTTACCACGGCAACCAGCGTCTTAAACAGTATTCTGATGTCAAGCCAAATGGACCAGTTATCGATATAAAGCAGATCCAAATTCATCCAGTCGTTAAAATCTACATTATTCCTCCCATTAATTTGCCACAGACAAGTCATGCCGGGCTTCACACTGAGTCGGCGCCTTTGCCAAAGATCGTACTCCTCGGTCTCAGCCGGCAGAGGCGGTCTGGGTCCGACGAGACTCATTTCTCCTTTCAGCACATTAAGCAATTGAGGGAGTTCGTCTATGCTGGTTCTGCGCAAGAATCTACCCACCGGAGTAACTCTAGGATCGTGCTGCATCTTAAAGACAGGACCGCTCATCTCGTTGGAATTTTTCAGTCCCTCTATTTCCTTTTCAGAACCCACCTTCATGGATCTAAATTTGTAGAACGTGAACTTTCTTCCATACAGCCCCAAGCGAACCTGTTTAAATAAAATCGGGCCGCGGGAAGTCAATTTAATGGCGATGGAAGTGATAATAAGTATCGGCAAAGTCACAGCTAGAAGCACCATTGCGCCGACACGATCCAAACAGTCTTTCAACAAGAGCTGCAACTGCTGGGACGGTGTCGTGCTGAAGGTAAGAAGAGGAATATCATGAAACATCGTCGTATGAAGTTTGGCGATGGCGATGTTGAAAAAATCCGCGACGAGCGTCACTTCGATACCGGTTTCCTCGCACACTCGAACGATCTCCACCACACTGGGCAGCCAGCGTCGCGGCAGCGCGATGACCACCTCATCAATGACGTTCCTTTGTATGATAGCTGGAACGTCCTTTAACGTCCCGATAATCGCCGACCCCAATATATCGCGATCAGCCACCATCGGGTCGTCGTCGACATACCCGAAAACTCTTAACCCCATTTCAGCATGAGAACAGATCATCTCCGCATACTTGCGCGCGCGCTGTCCAGTGCCTACAACGAGAATATTTCGGTAATTATAACCGCGCCGGCGAACGGCTCGCAGAATCTTAATAATCGCAAATCTACTCGCGAGCAGCAGAATGAAGGCCAACAGACCGAAGAGCAGGATCAATAATCTGCTGATGCGATCGGCGTCGGTGATAAAGAGAATTGCGAAAAGGATCATCATGGCTGCGAAGTTAGCTTTTGTCATCAGCCAAAAAGTTTCGATATAGTTTGTCTTGCGCACGGGTTCATAGGCTCCACAATACTTTAGGACAAAAACCCAAAGTGGGGCCACTAAAAGAAGGATTGGTAGGTGCGCATTGAAGGTCCAGATAGGACCAAGGGACAAATAGTCCGGCAGAATACGGGCCCGCAAGTCAAAGGCCACCAGAAAAGAAAGTATCACCACCAACCCGTCCTGGGCCCGCACCCCGTAATTGAAGGTTTTAGCTTGTTGCCTTAACACAAGGATTCTCTACGAAAAGTACAAACGCACGCTTGGCCTCCGCCGATCTTCCATCCAAACAAAAGCGGCTCCGGCAATATTCGATTTTGCCGCTGCCGCTTTGACGCTGCCTTAAGTCGGCGGAAGCACCGGTAGCGGCGGGTCAAGATCGAATACTAGGAGACGCAATCGCGAGGAATATTGGCGAACGGAAAACAGAGGGGACAGAAATTATTAATCCGGGGGTTACGACGCGCGATCAATGATGTTTGCTGGAAGTTGCGGCTGGGACTAATTCTCGTAGACTTCTAAAATCTTGTTAGCAAAATCAAAATTGCATAAGGCTCCGCCCTCGACGCCCTGTCATCATCGCTACAGCACCAGCATGGATCACAACGCTCGCCGTTACGACTAACGACACAGCCGTCTAATATATAGAACATAGAATCAAGTCAAGCGGTCGCCCAACTCAGTCACTTCGTTAATTGAAATAACTTCCTAATATCTGCGACATCGGCAGCAACCCCCTGCATGCATCCATAGGCTCCCTCTTGTAATGTAATTCGTTAATTGCGGTATCTCAGGATAAATCGTTGTTATAAAGACTAAAAAAGCCATCCTTAAAATTGCCCCAAAAGGGCGGCTAAAATTTTTTATCGAACTAAACAGAGTTTTAAGTGGGACGCAGAGAGGGTGCCTGCCTTTTGCGGAGGCGTACCAGCGGGCTCTATTTCACATCTCGTCTAAAATTGCGGCGAAGAGAAGCGGGACCATAAGCTCTAGATGCCCGGTAATGTGATAGCCTTTTCCGCTTCCCATCGTGGGGCGGCTGACAATGTTAGTGAGGGGGCGGTAATGGGCGATAAAGTCCACATTCACGGTGGTGAGATTGCGCACGGGGTTTCCGAGGTTGCGCGCCAAACTCAACGCTTTTATAAAGACCTCGGGCAGAATCACGGCGGAACCTAGATTGAAAAAGACGCCGCCACTTAGAGTGGCCACAACGGCAGTCAGGTCGCGGAAATCCTGCAAGCTCGTGGCGCCCAGAGCTGCGCCTTCCACAGTTGGGTGCATGTGGATGATGTCCGTGCCGACCCCGACGTGAACAGTCACCGGGATGCCCAGCCGAGCCCCTGCGGCCAGGATGCTCAGACGAGAGTTCGGTAAGCGTTCCCGCAGGATTGCTTCGCCGACAGCTTTTCCAAGCCCGAGGTTGCGACTGTGGCCACGATTAATAGCTTCGTTTAAGAACCTACCCGTCTCCTCGGCCATGCCAAAGCTTCCATCCTTCAGACTGGCGGCTACGTCTTCGGAGGTTGCACCGGCAAAGGCCAGCTCAAAGTCATGGATTATGCCGGCGCCATTGAGCGCCACGGCAGAAATGATGCCACGCTTCATAAAGTCTATGATGAGCGGGCTCAGACCAACCTTAATAGCATGGGCGCCCATGCCGACAACAATGGTTTTGTTTCCCTTATGAGCTCGGACGGTGCGCGAGACGATTTCCTTCAGGTTGCGCGCCGCCAAAATGTCCGGCAGCCCGGCAATAAATGAACTCAAACGCACCCCTTTATGCGTGGGTCGACCCATAAGGCGCTTGCGAACCAGGCTGGAGCGCCCCGTTAGTGGATAGGTTTTTGCCTTGTCAAAGTTGAGGGGCCTGAAGACTTTGCGTGCCATGGTTCAGAAAGCACGCGAGAATTGAGGCGTGGGCTGGCGTCTCGCCCAGCGGTTCGTACGTGGCGTGGTTATGGTGGATTTGCTCTTCATGAATGGAGGACCGCCGGTGCTGTCCTCTTAGGGGTACCAACAAAATCTGTAGCGTACAACAAAACTCGCTGTCAAGCGGTCAGGGTATTTCGCGCTGGTCATCAGGTAGATACGGGTTGATGTGGATCATTCAAAAGGATACATTCTGACAGTTTTCAGTCCGGTCAATTGTAGGTGACTGCGCTACAAAAAGTTTCGATTAATTATTGCATCGGGAGCCATCTATGAGAATAGGAGTTGTCGGTTGCGGCCTTGTGGCAGAATACCACATGCCTTTTATTGTGAAGCAAAAAAGCGTTGATCGGGTGACCGTTACTGACCACGACGCAGAGAAGGCGAACCAGATGGCAAAGCGGTTTGGAGTTGAAGCCGTGCCGAATTTCCAAACGATGCTGCGGAATCAGCGCCCAGACGTAATTCATGTTTTAACGCCGCCCAAATCGCACGCGCATTTGGCAATTGCAGCTATCGAAGCGGGCTGTCATGTATTCGTGGAAAAGCCAATGGCGTTGACCGTAGCGGAAACCGACGCCATGAACCAGGCCGCCCGCAGGCATCGGGTAAAATTGTGTGTCGGCCACAGTAGACTGTTCGCCCCCGTGATGTTAATAGCGCGCAACCTCGTTAAAGACGGGAAAATCGGCAAACTGCTCCATGTCGATATCAGCTATCATTTCGACATCGCAACGATTGTTCCCGCGGGGACTGACAGCGATGAAAAAATCGCTTGGATTAAGAGCTTACCCGGAGGCGTACTTTTCGAGCTCTTGCCCCATCCGGTTTCAATCATGCTTCAACTCATCAAGGAACCTCTCCATATCTGTGCGACAGGCAGGAACAACGGAGTTCATCCTCGTTGGGGGCTGGATGAGATGAGAGCCTTCTTCGCAGGGACAGATGTGACAGGGTTTCTCTCTGTTTCCCTGGGAACCAAGCCCGATGGATTGACAGTTCACTTATACGGAACGAAGATGTCCATCCATGTTAACCTCCCCAACATGACAATCATAACGTGCAAAAAGAGGCATGTTCCCAGGGCAGTATCACGCGCCCTGGAGAACGTTGAGTACGCTACGCAACTACTTTCATGCACATTCATCAACGGATTCAAGTTTGCTGTTGGCATGATGCCGCCGCCGGATGGCATTGCATCGATCATCGGTCGATTCTATACGAGCATTGAGACCAATACCGAGCCTCCCGTGACCGGCGACGATGGCAGCGCGGTGCTCAGGGTCTCCACCGAGATCCTGGATCGGGCCATACGAGCCGAAAACGGTATCTCGCAGCTTAGGCGCGCCGCGCAGAAGTGAAATGTCCAGAGGCTTCAGCCAGCCGCGGGCCGTTTAAGCAAACGGAGACTTCGGTCCAGATTAGCACTGGCGCGCCCGGAGGGATTCGAACCCCCAACCCTCAGATCCGAAGTCTGATGCTCTGTCCAGTTGAGCTACGGGCGCGACCCACGGTCCTGCCAGGCCGCTGAAAAGTACAGATCAAAAAAGTCGAGGATTGAAGATCGAGAATAGAAGATGGCGATTCTCCATCCTCCATGGTCAATTCTCAATCTCACGGGAATGTTTTCAGCAGCCCGACTAGGCTCACTGAAAATATACTATATCTAACCCTTTTTCAAAAAAGATCGGCTGAAACCGGGCGGGAATCTCGCGGTCGGTGACGAATAACGAGCGGCCGGGAAGGAGAAAACCCGCGGCGGTCATCACCAGACGATCCTGCAACGAGCCCTTGGCGGCAGCGAAGCGATGTTCTCTGTAGGCCGCCTCTTCTCCTAGCTCGCCCAGCAATTTGGCGACGATTTCGCGGGACTTAAGCGCCGTGAAATCCAACTCGACCGCCTTCACGCCCTGCTTGCTATCGAGTGCTGCCTTTATCGCAGGATCGACGGCGCGAAAAAACAGGGCGGTTTTACGCCCGCGCAATTCAAAAGTCCGGTCAGCAGAAATCTCCGCTTTCAAACCGCTGTGCAGCTCCACCGCCAAAGTGTCCTGGACTCCGAAGGGAACCTGGTATGCATTCAGCAGCGAATCGACTAACTCGGATTTTTCAGCGGGCAGCGCCTTGATTCGCCTCGCGGGCGGGAGCGGGGCTTGCTTTTCGCTTTCCTCGGCACGAGCAGCAGCTTCGCCGAACGCGACGTTCTTGAGATGCAGCCCCTTCTGAGCCAGGTGTGTTCTCAGCTCTTCGGGAATCTCTCCGGATCCGTCCGCCAGATTGATCACGATAATTTCCTGGGGCTTATTGCTTTGCTCCGGTGCCATCACCGCCCATTGACCCTTGGCCTCGAAGGCAACGCCGCCGTCGTGAACAACGACCGGCCGCTCGGCGGGCAAGGGTTGGTAACCCAACCGCGCTAACAGCTGTCCGACGGCTTCCTGAACCGTCGTATTTTTTGCCATGGATACCACCGGCGTGTTCACGCTTGTCTGCTTGAGATTGGCGCGCACCGACTCGGGAATATTATCTTCGCCATCCAGGATCACCCGCTGATCCAGGGCCGGGTTATGAACCACTGGAAACCGGTTCTTGTCGAGCCGTATGGCGCCGTCTTGGAGCGCCACGACTTCCTCGCCGCTATGATACACCTGATTGCCGAGGCTCTCGGCGACCAAGCCGATAAGAGCGAAGTTCTCCCGGGCGGAAAGCTTCTGCGCGTAATCCAGACCGATGACCGGCGGAGCCACGGCTTTCGGCGCAGCTGGCGGTAACATCGCCATCTGAGTTTGCGCGCGCGCCGGTTCGGCGCCGCTTGCCGCCCGGCTTAGCGCCGGAGCGGCTTTCGAAGCCAACGTACCTTTTTCATACTCGCCGCCGACCACCGGTAGACGAATCGTCTCGCCCATCTCGATAACGTCCCAGTTGTTTTTCTGCGGATTCAAGTGCTTTACCAGGGCGAAATACTGCCACAATTTACGATCCTCGCTGACGCCGAGCTGCTGGCGCAGAATCTGGTAGAGATGGTCCCCAGGTTTGACGACGTATTGTTGAATCTTGCCCTGCCCCGGTGCCACCCGATCGGCGCTCTGCGCCAGCTCCGAAGCGCCCTGCAATGCCAACGCCTCGTTGGGGCGCAAGGGAATAAAGATTTTATCGCCGACGTTCAGGGTTTCCGGAGTTTTCACTTGCGGATTCAAACCGCGGATGAGAACGAAGTATTCTTTAAAGCGCTCGCCGTCGTATCCTTTTTCGCGCACTAGGATGTGCCACAGAGTATCGCCGGACCGCACTTCTCGTTCGTCGCCTTCGATGATTTTCCCCTTGTACTCCCGCGCGCCAACGGTTTTGCGCAGACTGATTTCTGCGGTGCCGGTTTCATCGGCTTGCCTCGCGTTCTCCTGAGTGGAACCGAAAGGCACGGGGAGTATCATCGATAGCAGCAAAACCATCGCGCTCCTCCAGAGCCGTTTTACTTTACTTTCCATATCGTCCCTCCGGGAGTATCTTCGATCACAACGCCCTTTGACTGCAGTTCCAAGCGAATGCGATCGGCTTCCTGCCAATTTTTTTCTTTACGCGCGCCGTCCCGGCGGGAGATGAGTTCTTCGATTTCGCGCAGCGAGACGAATCCTTTTCTAAGCCAACGTTGTTTCTTTCGTTCTAGATATCCTTCTTGCAGCAATCCCAAAGCGTCACACATCGAACGCAAGGCCGCGGCGCGCCGTTCCAGGCCCGGGGATTTCTTTTCATCGAGCAGCCGATTCAAAGCCCGCACTTCGTCGAAGATCAGAGCCAACGCCCGCGGCGTATTGAAATCGTCGTCCATTTCCCCGCGAAAGGCGTCGATGAGCGCCGGCTCGGGAACGTCAACTTTTTGACGCCTTCCGCGGGCAACGCGCTCAATGGTCTCGTAGATCCGGTCCGCCGCCTTGCTCGCTTCGTCCAACGCCTCTGGGGAAAAATCCATTGGGCTTCGATAATGACTGCTCAAAAACAGTTGGCGCAGCGCCACCGGGTCATTTGTTTCGAGTATCTCTGAAATTGTAAAAAAATTGCCCAGTGATTTGGACATTTTTTCCCCGCTTACAGTAAGCAGACCGTTGTGAAGCCAATAGCGTGCCAACGGCAGCCCCGAGGCCGCTTCGGACTGGGCAATTTCGTTTTCGTGATGGGGAAACATCAGATCTCTGCCGCCGCCGTGAATATCGAACGGCTGCCCCAAATACTTCGTGCTCATAGCCGAGCATTCTATGTGCCAACCCGGTCTGCCCGGTCCCCAGGGGCTTTGCCACGCCGGCTCGTCGGCCTTGCTCGCTTTCCACAGGGCAAAATCCAGGGGCGACTTTTTCCGCTCGTCGACTTCGACTCGGGCTCCGGCCTCCAATTCGTCAATTTTTTTACGCGACAACTTGCCGTAGCCCGGAAAGTCCTGAACGGAGTAATAAACATCGCCGCCGATCCGGTACGCCAGGCCCTTGGCCTCGAGGCTTTCGATGATGGCGATAATCTCCGTAATATGGGCAGTGGCGCGCGGCTCAACAGTGGGACGGAGCAGTCCGAGAGCTTCACTGTCCCGGTGAAATTCTTCGATGTATCGCGCGGTAAGCGCATCGCAGCTGATCTTTTCCTCGTTTGCTCTGGCAATAATCTTGTCATCCACATCGGTGAAGTTGCGCACGAACTCCACCTTGTAGCTGAGAAACTTTAGATAACGGTAAATAACATCGAAGCTGATCAAGGAACGAGCGTGGCCGATATGCGACGAGTCATAGACCGTCACGCCGCAGACATACATGCGAACTTCGCCGGCAGTGAGCGGCACGAATTCCTGCTTTTCACCTGCTAGGGTGTTGAAAATTTTGAGGGCCATGGGCGAGACTTTAATTGTTGCGGATCGAATCTTTATTTGCAACCCATTGCGCGCGCATCGGCTTGCGAAAGTGTGGGAAAAAGCATAGACAAAAAGTTTATGAATTTCGCAAAACCTTACAAGGACCTACGCGAGTTTATCGAGGCGCTAGACGGTAAAAACAAGTTGTACCGAATCCATCGTGAAATCAACAAAGATACCGAGCTTCAGCCGCTCGTCCGCTGGCAATTTAGAGGCCTGCCGGAAGAAGCGCGCCGGGGCTTTCTCTTCGACAATGTCACCGACGGCAAAAAGCACAGGTACAATTGCCGGGTGCTCGTGGGCGGCCTTTCCGGCTCCGAGGAGATTTACAGCATGGGCTTGAAGTGCCGGCCCGACGAAGTCCCCGACCGCTGGATCTATGCCCTCGATCACTTGATCCCGCCGGTGATCGTCGATCACGGCCCGGCCCAGGAAGAAGTGCACGTGGGAGCCGCTCTGCTCGAACATGGCGGCATTAATGAATTCGCTATCCCGATATCGACTCCGGGGTTCGATAATGGACCCTATATAACCGCCGGCCACTGGATCACCAAGGATCCCGAAACCGGCCAGCGCAATGTCGGCAATTATCGCGGCTTGATCAAAGGTCCGGACCGCAGCGGACTCATGACCGGCACGCCGCAGGATTTATCCAATCAATGGGAAAAATGCCGCCGCAAAGGCATCCCTTTGGAAGTCGCCATCGTCGTCGGTACCGTGCCGGCGGTTTCTTACGCGGCGACGCAGAAAGTCCCGCCCGACGTCGATGAGATCGGCCTTGCCGGTGGCCTCATCGGTGCGCCGGTGGAGATGATCAAGTGCAAGACCGTTGATCTCGAAGTGCCGGCCACCTCGGAGATCGTGCTCGAAGGCATTATTCCGACGAACTATATGGAAGAAGAAGGCCCTTACGGCGAATCGATGGGCTATATCGACCCGCGCACATTGAGCCTGGTGTTCGAGCTCAAGTGCGTCACCCATCGCAAAGATCCGATCTGGGTGTCAATTATCAGTCAGGTAACGCCCAGTGAAAGCTCCAAGATAAAAGCGATGGGCATGGGAACGCTGATCAAACGGTATCTGATCAAGAAAGGCTTCGATACGGTGCAAGAGGTTCATCTGATCGAGCCCCTGGTCAATCTCCGACCCTATGTCGCGGTGAGCCTGAAGAAGCGCAGCGATCAAGAACCCTGGGACGTCATGCAAGGCATTCTCGACTACGGCGACCGCGTCGGCAAAATGGTCGTGGCCGTCGACGAAGACATTAACGTGAAAGATCCCATCGCCGTCACCTGGGCGATCACGCACCGCTCGCAGCCGCACAAGGATTTCAAGATCGTCGGCGACCGCCCATTCGGCGCCACGCCCATCGGCATGGTGGCGACTCATCCGTCGAGCCGCTACGACAACTGCGAGTCCTCGGTCTTGATCGACGCCACGCGCAAAGCCGACTTTCCACCGCTGTCGCTGCCGAAAAAAGAATTCATGGTGCGAGCGCGGAACATATGGGAAGAACTGGGCCTGCCAAAACTCGAGCCGCAGGAGCCATGGCATGGCTACCTCATGGGATTATGGCCCGACGAGCTTGCGCAAGAAGCCGACCTCGCCGCCCAGAGCGAGCATGAAAAAGTCTGGGAGAAGCTCCGGAAAACCCGCGTTTCGGTGGGCGAGGGCGACACCCTCAAGACCATGCGCGCGCGCTGGGGAAAGACGCATTCGGGCCGGTCAGAATAATCTATGACGCAACAACCTGCCGTTAGCAGGGGCGACCGTTAGTGACTTATCCGCTTATTCACGGCTATTGGCTTCTTTGACCACTGGCGTAAGAGTGTGAGGAGGTCCCGTCCATTGGTAGAAAGAGGTATCCCTTTCCTGTATATGACGAAATATGTGACCCTAATGTGTTTTAATCGCGGAATCTCGATGACCTTAAAGTATCCTTCCCTTAAACCGGTCTCTGCGCTGCCTCGGTAGAAAAGACCTACACCCAGACCGGCTTGCACATATTCCTTAATGGGCTCTACAGAGTCGCACCACATTACAACATTCAATTTAAGTCCCATTTTTTCGATTTCTTCTGCGATCCTACCTCCCTTCATTATAACAAAAGGGGCTTTCGCTAGTTCGGCTTCATTGAGTTTTCCTTTCTTACCCAACGGGTGC
This sequence comes from Binatia bacterium, assembly GCA_036555515.1. Lineage (GTDB taxonomy): Bacteria > Desulfobacterota > Binatia > UBA9968 > UBA9968 > DATACQ01. The sequence continues at coordinate 20,054 of DATBLC010000202.1, read as the reverse complement.
CTAGCGGAGACAACGGCCACGATCTCTTCGGAATGAATTGGTTCGGCAATGATCTGAGGATGATCAGGGAGAGTAATGGTGAGCGCAATTTCAACCTCGGCATTGAGAATCATTTCTTTTATGGCGTGAGGGTACCCTGTTCGCAGCGTGGGGTGGACAGTAGGATGGAGTTCCACAAACGATTTCAGCACAGCAGAAAGGAAAAATGCAGCGGGGCTGGGACTGCTACCCACTATGAGGCTTTTAGCTCTTCCCTCAGCGACTCTATTCTCGAATGTTCTTTTGAGTCCCTCCATCTGCTCCAGAATAGGTTTGACTGTAACCTGAAATAACTGTCCTTCTTGTGTAAGTTTGATTCCACGTCCACTTTTCACGTAGAACTTCAGTCCATATTCCTGCTCAAGGAGTCTGAGCTGTTTAGAGACAGACGGCTGACTGACTTGGAACTTTTGTGAAACCTTTGTAATGTTGAGATTTTCCGCCACTGCTTCAAAGATCCTGAGCTGATGGAGAGTCATAGGCTTGATCAAACCATATCCTTTTTTCTATGGTTACCATGAAACTTATATATTGGACAAATGATTTTGTCCTCTGTAGTTGAATTTCATAGGCCTTTGTGAATGTAGACCTCAGCTAGTCAAAGAAAGGATCGAGCCATGATGGTCTGTCCATATGATGAGTCCCATATCTTATTGATTTTGCAGACTGATCACTCGCGCATAGCGGGGCTGCTGGCGGCTCACTGGGGAAACGATGAATTCGCCCGCCTCAATCCATACGCTTCGATGGTGCTCGCGGCCCAAGAGCATGATAGCGGTTGGTGGGACTGGGAGATCAAACCGACCCTTAATGAGCAGGGCTTTCCGTCGGATTACATCGGCAGCATCAAACACCTCGGTCAAGGGGTCTGGTTAGATCTCTATCGCCACGCCATCGAGCGTTTGGCGTCGCGAGACCTCTATGCCGCGTACTATGTTTCGATGCACGGCGAAGCGCTCTTGACTCGAGGCATGGGGCTTCTGCCGTCGATGCCCGATTACACTGGGGATCCCGCCGTACAACAATTCATCGTGACGCAGAAAGAATTGCGCGCCAGATGGTTGCCGGCATTGCAAAATGACCCGGCATTGCAGGGGATGACCAGCGACGCGCACCTCTGGACCAATTTCAAGCTGATGGAGGTTTTTGATCAGTTTGCCCAATTCGTTTGCAATCGCTATCCGTTCAACAGCCAGGCACGGAAGAATGGCCCCACAAAAACATTGGCCAACGTTCCCGTTCCTGTGGCGCCAGGCAAACCAGATGTCACCATTACGGTGGACGTTCAGAACGAAACCGAAGCCGTGGTGCGTCCCTTTCCGTTCTATGTAAATCCCCTGCGCTTGTGCTTCGAGGGACGGCTCGTGCCCAATCGGCCTTTCGCCACGCCGGACGAATTCTTAGAGCATTTTTATGGCGGCGAGCGGATCGCCATCAATTATACACTCGGCGCGGCTTGATCAAGATGGTCTCAAAGGCGTCACCGCCGAATGTTTTTATCGGCGTACAGTTCCGGTGTTCGCTGGCTTCCCGCTCAAAGCATGCGGGAATGACGGATTTTGGAAAGCAAAATTAGACTTAACACCGCAAGTGCGGGGAATTAAACCATAGAGATTAAGAGGAGGCCCTCAGTGCCGGGGACACAGAAAATCATTGACTCCGATGCGCATGTGTTTGAACCGCATGACATTTGGTTGCGTTACGTGGATGGCTCGGTGCGTGAACTGGTGACCAGAACTCCCGGGCTTGAGAATGGCAACAGCACGGGCAACGATGGCACGGCAAGTCGTTTTCCATTGGGGTTCATTCCTGAAACTGGCCGCCAGGATCTTCTCCAATTGGCTGCCGCTGCTGAGACGCGTCTCAAGGTGATGGATGAGGAAGGCATCGACAAGGTCGCTCTCTTCCCCACACACGCGCTTCGCCTTGGCGGGGTTCGCCATCCGCAACTCGCGCCGGCGCTATTTCGCGCTTACAACAACTGGCTGGCCGAACATTGTGCGCCGAATAAAGACAGACTGCTCGGCGTTGCGATGATTCCGCTTCAGGAACCGGACCTGGCAGTCAAAGAAGCCGAACGCGCCGTGGCGGAACTTGGCCATCGCGGCCTATTTATTTCGCCGCACCCGGTGGACGACCGTAACCTCGATCACCCGTCCTATGAGTCGCTTTGGCACCTGGCCGCGGAGCTCAATGTTCCAGCGCTCGTTCACGTCAGCACGGGAATTCGTTTGCCGACCGCCGGCGCGGAACGCTTTGATCGTTACTCCCTTTTCCATTTGCACGCGCATCCGATGGAACAGATGACGGCGGCCGCCAGTTTGATTCTTGGCGGAGTTCTCGAGCGCCATCCCCGCTTACGAGTCGGCTTCATGGAGGCGGGCTGTGGTTGGGTTCCTTACTGGCTGGAACGGATGGATGAGCATGCCGAGAACTATCGGTTCGAGTTGCCGCATTTAAAAGAGCGGCCGAGCGTTTATTTTCGCCGTCAGTGTTTTGTCTCTTTTGAGCTTGAGGAGCGGGCGCTGCCTTATGTTGCTGAGACCGTGGGCGCAGAGACGCTGGTGTTCGCGTCTGATTTTCCGCATCACGATTGTTTCTTTCCCGGGGCGGTGGAGAAGATTCGCCAGCGTGCCGACCTCGACACCGAGCTGGTTTCAGCCATGTTGAGCGACAATCCGGGCCGGCTGTATTTTGGCGAATAAACTTTAGATCGGGATCTAAGAGGCCATCCGATTTTTCAATTCGAATATGGTTTCCAAAGGAACAGTCTATTTGACAAATATGCCTTTTCACCACGAAGAGCAGAAGGTCACGAAGGATTGGGACCTTGTGACCCAAGAACTTCGTGTTCATCTCTTCAGGTGAGATCTCTTATTCTTTTGGAGCCATGTTAACTAACCGGCGACGATTGGGTGGACAAGGATCGGTATGAAAGAATTACCGGCTGCTGTTTGGTTGGTTGCCGCTCTCGTGCTTTTTCCCCTGGTCGGCTGGGCAGCGCAATCCGACACGCGCGCCATCATCCATATCCCCACGAAGAGTTTAACTTCCATGCCGCTCTTTTTCGGCAAGGATAAAGGGTTCTTTGCGCGTGAGAGCGTCGATGCGGACCTGGTGCTGATGTCACCGCCAACCGCGATCGCGGCTCTGGTCGCCGGCGAGCTGGATTTCTCCACCACGGTCGGAGCTGGCATTTCCGCGAGCATGCGCGGGCTGCCGATCAAGCGTATTTTGTACATTCAACAGTCCGTGACTTTTGCCCTTATGGCCGCGCCGGAAATAAAAAGTGTCCGCGACCTCATCGGCAAACAGGTAGGCGCGGTGGCACTGACGGATGCCACCGCCATCGCGGCGCGCGAGATCATCAAGGGCAACGGCATAGATCCTTCGGCGGTAAATTTTTTCTATACACAAAGCACGCAGAGTTCCCGCACTGCCCTGATGTCAGGGAAACTCGCCGCGGCGATGCTGCCTCCACCCTTCGCCGAGGAGACCCAGCTGAAAGGCTTTAACCGCTTGGCCGAGGCCAAGGATTACGCCCCGCTCAGCGGCATCGGACTGTTGGCCTCTTCGGAGGCTCTCAAAAAAAACCCGACCAAAGGCCTGTCAGTCATCCGCGCCGTGTTGCGCACCATGGTCTACATGCGCGATCCCAAGAACCATCGCGAGCTGGTGGATTATGTTTTAAAGATCCACAAAATCGACTCCTCCGTCGCCACCGAAGCTTTGGCTGCAGTGATGGCTGTGTATAGCAACGACGGCACCAAGCCTCGAGAGGCCGTGCAGCACGAGATCGACATTTACCGTGAGGCCTTGAAGATTACCAAAGCATTTACGCCCGAAGAATTAGAGGATATGAGCTATCAAAAGCGCGCTTACGAACTTCTCAATCGCTAGCGAGGCACAACAGCCAAATTGGTTCGTTACAGCTAACTCGACAGTGCGATCCGGGTGCTTTTGCTTGGAAGAGGCGAAGGGAGAAACCTGAAATGGCAAGGCAGAGAGCAGTGACAGAAGTAGCGGCGCATGATGAAGTTCGGACCGAAAAGGCCTTGGCGGCTCCGAAAGACCTGCGCGCTTACCTGCAGAAACTCATCGAACATGATCCCCAACAGTTGATGGTCGTTGACAAAGAGATCGACCCGATCTTCGAAGCGACGGCGATTGTCGACCAAATGCGCACGGACGGTCGTTACGCCAATTATCCGGCGGTCTTGTTTCGCAACATCAAAAACTCGTCGATGCCGTTGCTGATTAACCTGCAAGGGACTTACGAACGGCTGGCTCTGGCAATCGACTCTACCCTTCAGGGCATGGTGGAAGAGTTCGGCCGGCGCGAGAATTCTCCCGTGCCGGTCAAACGCATCGATCGTGCCCAGGCGCCGGTGAAAGAGATCGTTTGGAAAGGCGCCGACGCGGATGTAACGAAGCTTCCGATTCTGCGCCATCAGGAACTCGATTCCGGCAAATACATCACCTCGGCGGTTTTCATTCTGCGCGATCCGAAAACCGGCGTGCAAAATGCCGGCATCTATCGCTCTATGCTCCATGGTCCGCACGAAGTCGGTTTTATGACCGGCGCGTTTCAGGGCGGGAACTATATTCTGATGGAGCATCGCGAGCGCAAGCAACCGATGCAGGTGGCGATGGCGATCGGCCATCATCCGTGTTTACTTCTGGCGGGGACGACGAATCCTCCGGGCATGGGCGGCGAACTGGAAGTCGCCGGGGGTCTCTTGCAGCAACCCTTGGAGGTTGTCAGCGGCGAGACCGTCGATCTCGATGTTCCCGCGCGCGCTGAAATCGTCATCGAGGGCGTGCTTGATCCAAGCCCGGAAAACGCGCGCGAAGAAGGGCCGTTCGGCGAATATCCGCGTTACTACACCGGCGTGGGTCCGTACCCCGTCATCAAAGTCACGGCCATTACCATGCGACGCGACCCAATTTACGTGGATGTGTTCAACGCCAGCAGCGAACATTCGGCGATCGGCGGCCTGGCGCGCATGGGTTTTCTGCTCAATCGCGCGCGTGACGTGTGTCCCAATGTGAAAAATCTCTATCTGCCGATTTCCGGCGTGGCGCGCAATCATGCCTACATATCGATGAAAAAAGTCGCCGACGGCGAACCCCATCTGGCCGCGTTTAACGTGATGGCTTATAGCCCGGCGACCAAGCATGTCTTTATCGTGGACGATGACATAGACGTCACCAACGAGGCCGATGTCCTGTGGGCCTTGGCAACCCGTTTTCAAGCCGACAAAGACCTGGTGGTAATCAACAATTCCATTGGCAGCCGGTTGAATCCGCCCACCTACGGCTATCGCCGCGACGAGAAAGGCACGCTCGAGACCAAGCTCATTTTCGATTGCACCAGGCCGCTGTCAGCGGGAAAATTCCCCGCCGCTACCCGCGTGCCGCCGGATGTGAAAGAGCGCATGAACCCCGGCGACTATGTGCGTCCGATGTCCGAAGGCGACTTGGCCTACATTCGAGGAGGAAAGTAAATGGCAAAGCCGGAGCCGGCCCAAATGACTCGGTCCAAGTGGAGCGACTTGCGTGAATGGCTCGCACTGGTGGACTCCCTGGGCGAGCTGAAACAGGTCCGGGGCGCGAATTCCGAGGAAGACATCGGCGCCATTACCGAGATGCTGGATCACGCGGAAGAAAGCCCGTGTGTCCTCTTCGATGAGATCCCGAACTATAAGCCGGGCTATCGCGTATTGGTCAACGGCATGGGTTCGCGGAAGCGTCAGGCGCTCACCTTGGGCTTGGATACCGCGGACGCATCGCATGAGCGGCTGCTGCAATTCTGGCGCGAACTGCTCAAGGGTTTTACGCCGCTCCCGCCGGTCATCGTCAAACGAGGAGCGGTGCAAGAAAATATTTTGCGAGATCAGGATGTGAATCTGGATGCCTTCCCCGCGCCGGTCTGGCACCCGTTGGACGGCGGCCGTTTTATCGGCACGGCCAGCATCAACATCATGCGTGATCCCGACACCGGCATCATCAATGCCGGCACTTATCGCAACCAGGTTTTCGATCGCAGTAGCATAGGTATTCGAGCCGCGCCCCCGCACGACGGCGGCATCATCAAGGAAAAATATATGCGGCGCGGACAGCCCTGCCCCATCGTAACGGTTGTCGGTTCGGACCCGCTGTTATTTTTAGCATCGTGCGTGCAGGGTCCGGCTTACGGCGAAAGCGAATTGGATTGGGCGGGCGGCGTGCGCGGCAGTCCCATCGAAGTGATTCAGGGCGAAATAACCGGCTTACCGATTCCCGCCGATGTCGAGATTGCGCTCGAGGGTTTCATCACCACCAATGAGTTTTCTAAAGAAGGTCCGTACGGCGAATGGATGGGTTATTACCAGGACGGTTACCCGCAGGATCGCGTCGTTCGCATTCATCGGATTTACCACCGCAACGATCCCATTCTACTCGGTTGCCCCCAAGGCAAGCCGCCCCATGAAGATAATCGCTTCCTGGCCTATCTTCGCGCGGGAATGATCTGGGATCAGCTGGAGAAGGCCGGCGTGCCGGGCGTGTGCGGGGTATGGACTCCGCCGGAAGGCGGCAACCGTTTGATGACGGTGGTGGCGCTCAAGACCCAATACCTCGGCCATGCCAAGCAGGCCGGGCTCATCGCTTCTCAATGTTCCGGCGGAATAGAAATGAATCGGCTCACGGTTGTGGTGGACGATCACGTTGATGTCACGAACATTCAAGACGTCGTCTGGGCGATCCTGGCCCGCTGCGATCCTGAACGCGGCGTGGAAATCATCAGGGACACCAAGGGCAGCCGCATCGATATGGCCATCGCGCCGGATCGGCGCGAGTTAAACGCCAACTCGCGCATGATCATCGATGCCACCACTCCGTTTACGTGGAAGAACGATCCCCTCGCCGGCGATATCATCAGCACGCCGGAGCGCACGCGAAAAATTCTCGCGCGTTGGGGATGGATTCTGGAATAGCTTACGCGCGAGTTTATGTAAGGGCGGGTTTGAAACCCGCCCCTAGCGGTAGAGGAAATAGCATGGCCGTAGGGCAACCGATCAGCATGGTGGATTCACAGCTCCGCGTGAGCGGCGCCATCGACTACACTTTGAACTTTGAATTGCCGCGTATGCTGCACGCCTGCATGCTGCGCAGTCCGCACGCGCACGCGCGTGTTGTGAACGTCGATGCCGCGAGGGCGGCGAAATTGCGAGGTGTGGCCGCCGTGTTAACGCGCGCAGATCTCATCGGCGATCACATCGATCCCTATTTCGGCCTGATCATTCAAGATCAGACGCCGGTCGCGCTGGATAGAGTCCGGTTTGTCGGCGAGCCGGTGGCGGCAGTGGCGGCGGCGGATGCCGATACTGCGGCCGAAGCCCTGGCGCTCATCGACGTCGAATACGAAGAGTTGCCGGCGGTCTTTGACGCCGAGGAGGCGCTGCGGCCGGGAGCGCCGCTTTTGTACCCCGGGCCACGGCGCGTAATCCCGGGGCGTCCCGATGTCACGGCGCGCTCTCTGGAGGGGACCAATATCGTCCACCTCTTCAAACAGCGCAAAGGCGACGTGGCGCAAGGGTTCCGCGAGTCCGATCAAATTTTCGAGAACACTTTTGCCTCGCCTGCGGTCAACCACGTCGCGCTCGAGCCCCATGTCGTCGTGGCACAGGTGGCAGCTGGCCGAATTACGGTATGGACGTGCAATCAAAATCCGCACGTCATCCAGCGCCAGCTTGCGGGTATCTTCAAGGTTCCCATCGCCGACGTGCGCGTGATCGTGTTTACCCTGGGCGGGGGTTTTGGCGGCAAGCTCAATTCCAAGCTGGAGCCGGCTGCGGTCCTCCTGGCGCGGAAAACCGGCAGGCCCGTGCGCATTGCCGCCCCGCGCTCCGAATGCTTTTTGCTCGGCGTGCAACACGAGTGCAAGATCAAGCTCAAAACCGGAGTGAAACGCGATGGGACTTTAATCGCGGCGGAAGCGCTCTGCTATTACAACTCCGGCGCGTACGGCGATACGTCGCCCAATCTGATCACGCGCGGCTACGCCGCCACCGGGCCCTACCGCGTGCCCCATCTGTACATGGATTCCTATGGCGTCTATACAAACACGGCGCCGTCCGCGGCCTTTCGCGGCTACGGAATCACCCAGGTGGCGTGGGCGCACGAGCGACAAATGGACATCATCGCCGACGAGCTAGGTCTCGATCCGGTTGAGTTGAGGCTCAAGAACATCTTGCAAAAAGGCGACGCTTTCACCACGGGCGAGCCTATGCCGGAAATGCACTACAACGAACTGATCGCAGCGGCAGTTGAGAAAATCGGTTGGAAGAATGGTTCGCTGGTGGTGCGCGAGGGGAACAAGATCCGCGCCAAGGGCATCGGCGTCATCGTCAAAGGCATGGCCACGCCCACGACGTCCACGTCCACCGTGAAACTGAATGCCGACGGCAGTTTGAACGTTCTCACCAGTTCCGTGGAAATGGGACAGGGGCTAAAGACCGCGCTGGCACAAATCGCGGCCGACGAAATCGGCCTGCCGGTGGGCCGCGTGCGCATCTCGGAGCCCGATACGGCATTCACTCCTTTCGATCTGATGACCGCGGCGAGCCGCGCGACTTTTTGTATGGGCACGGCGATCAGAGAGGCGGTGAAGGACATCAGGGGCCAACTACTGGACATCGCGGCGGCTCACCTGGAAGCATCCAGGGACGATCTGTTGTTGCAGGACGGCAAGATCATGGTCCGCGGTGTTGCCGGCAAGGCGCTCTCGTATGTCGATGCGATTCGTTTGAGCAAAGCCAATAATCTACTGGGGCACGGCATCTTCGTGTCCGGGTCCGGACCTGACGGCAGCCCGGTGGTGATGGACTTTGAAACCGGCCAGGGGTACGGGTCGGCGGAGTGGCATCCCGCGGTAGTGGTATGTGAGGTCGAAGTGGATACCGAGACCGGTCACGTGCACGTGCCGCGTCTCCACGCCGAGCTCTACGCCGGCAAAGTCATCAATCCCCGGCTTTGCGAGTTGCAAATCGAAGGGGCGACGACCTTCGGGCTCGGCCAGGTCCTGTTTGAAGAAGTATCGCGGGACACCAATGGCGGCATCATTAATCCTAATCTTTCGGACTACATGATCCCCTCTTTTCAGGACGTGCCGGCCGAATTGACCGTCCATTTTCTGGAACCTCATGGCGTGACCGATGTGCACGGGATCGGCGAAACTGCGATCCCGCCCGCGCGACCGGCGATCGGCAACGCGATCAGCCGCGCCGTCGGCCATCAATTTCTCGACCTGCCCATCACCCCGGAGAAAGTGCTGCGCGCGCTCGATAAAGTAAGGAAAGGCTGAGGACCACAAAGCCCGCACACCACGATTGGGGGGAAGGCGAACCAAGATGCCAAACATTAAACTCTTGCAGCCGGCTAAACTTGACGAGGCGGTAGCGCTTCTCGCCGCGGAGAACGGCGAAGCGAAAATCATCGCAGGCGGCACGGCTCTGGTTATTATGCTGCGCAATCGGCTCATCGCGCCTGCAACCCTGATCAGCCTCGGGCGGTTGCAGGAATTGCGCGCCATCCGTCACGAGCCGGGCACCGGATTAACAATCGGCGCATTGGTAACCGTCCGGGAAGCTGAGATATCGCCCGTAATCCGCGAAAGAAACCCTATGCTGGCACAAGCCTTCGGGAAAGTCGGCAATATCCGCGTGCGCCATGCGGCCACGGTCGGCGGCAATTTAAGCGAGGCCGACTACGCATCCGATCCGCCGTGTGTTTTGGTGGCGCTACGGGCGCGGGTCAAGGCTCGCAGCGCCGGAGGCGAACGAGAAATTCCTTTAACCGACCTTTTCAGAGGTTTCTACGAAACCGCTTTAGCGCCGGATGAAATCTTGACCGAGCTCATTGTCCCCGATCCGGCGCCCGGGAGCCGCGCGACCTATCTCAAGTTCATATCGCGATCGTCCGAGGATCGCCCTTGCGTGGGCATGGCGCTTGTCATGGAGTGCGAACGCGACGGCACCTGTAAAGACTTGCGCCTGGTCGCCGGCGCCGTCTCGGAAACTCCCCAGGAGATCGCTGCCGCCGAAGCGCTCGCGCGCGGCAAGCGCTTGACCGATTCACTTATCGCAGAGATTGCCGATGCCTACGCCGCCGCGATCGAACCGCTATCGGATCTGCGCGGCTCGGGCTGGTATCGCAAACAGATCATTGCCGTCTTGGTCCGGCGCGCCTTGAAGCAAGAAATGGCGAGCCATTAACGGAGCGTCAAACCAGCGATGTCCGCCGTCGGCCAAAATCTGTCCATGCTCGATGCGCAGGAACGCGTCTCCGGCCGGATTACTTACGTGCTCAACGTCGAGTTGCCCGGAATGCTCGTGGGGAAAATTTTGCGCAGCCCGTTGCCGCATGCGCGGCTGGCCGCAGTGGATGGCGCGCGCGCCGAGCGGCTGGCGGGAGTCGGCGCCGTGCTGACCCGCGAAGACTTCGGTCCGGCGCATGGTTATAGCGGCAAGTACGGGCGCATCTTTCGCGATCAAGCGGTCGTGGCGCTGGACAAGGTGCGTTTCGTCGGCGATCCGGTGGCCGCCGTGGCCGCCGTGAATGAGGAGGTCGCCGAAGAGGCATTGTCGCTGATCAGGGTCGAATACGAAGAATTGCCGGCGGTGTTCGATGAAGCAGAAGCGCTCAAGCCCGGCGCGCCGCTGGTGCATGATCCACGCCCGCAACAGCAGCCGATGTTCGGCGCTTTGATTCAGGATCTTCCCGGAGGCAGCAATCTGTGCAGCCATTTCAAGCTCCGGCGCGGCGATGTCGAGGAGGGCTTTCGCCAGGCGGATCGGGTTTTCGAAGATATCTTTCGCTCACCGGCGGCTCAGCATGTTCCCCTGGAACCACATGTAACCGTCGCGCAATTTTTCGAGGGCAAGCTGACCCTGTGGACCTCGACCCAGATGCCGCACGCGATTCGCGCGCAGATGGCGGAGCTGCTCGATCTACCGCAGGCCCGCGTCAGGGTTATCGTCGAAACCCTGGGCGGTGGCTTCGGCTCGAAGGGTTCGCTCAGGCTGGAGCCCATCGCCTCGTTCCTGGCGTTGAAATCGAACCGGCCGGTGAAGATCGTCCTGGGACGAGAAGAAGAATTTGTCACTGTGTGCAAGCATCCGGCGACCATCCGCATCAAAACCGGCGTGATGAAGGACGGCACCTTGGTGGCGCGAGCGGTGACGGCACATTTCAATACCGGCGCCTATAGCGACATCGGTCCCGTGGTGGCGCGCAACGGCGGCTCCGCCATGTCGGGGCCGTACAGAATCCCTCATGTGCGCATCGACTCCTGCGCTGTCTGGTCCAACGTTGTCCCGGCCGGAGCGTTGCGCGGCTTCGGCGTGCCGCAAGCCGTATGGGCGTACGAGAGCCAGATGGACATGATCGCCGAACAGCTGGGTCTCGATCCGTTGGATTTTCGCCGGAAAAATTTGCTGCGAGACGGAGATCTTTTTGCCACCGGCGAGAAATTGGCCGATATTCACTACGACCGGCTCCTGGAACGAGCCGCGGCATCGCTGCAGTGGTCCTCGAACGATGCGCGCTGGCTTAACCCGGGCCGCTCCACGGCGGGGCAAAGCGTCTTGCGCCGCGGCAAGGGATTGGCTCTGGTCATCAAAGCAACGATTACCCCTTCGACCTCCGCGGCCACGCTCAAACTCAACGAAGACGGCAGCCTCAATGTTTTGACCAGCAGTGTCGAGCTCGGCCAGGGCGCAAAAACCGTTTTGGCGCAGATCGCCGCCGAAGCGATGCAATTGCCGGTAGGCTGTATTTCGGTTTCGCATCCGGACACCGATTTTACGCCGTACGATCAACAGACCAGCTCGAGCCGCACGACTTATTCGATGGGCGGTGCCGTCGTCAAAGCCGCTATCGATCTCAAGCGACAACTATCGGCGTGCGCCGCCGAGCTGCTCGAAGCGTCGGTCGATGATTTGATTTTAGAAGACGGCAGGGTCGTGGTTCGCGGCAGCCCCGGCCGTTCGCTCGGCTATGGCGCAGTTGCCCTGCGCAGCAAGCAAGGCAACCTTGTCGCACACGGGGCATTCAGCACGCAAGGCGGCTTGGATCTGGAAACCGGCCAGGGGATCGGTTCGGTGCACTGGCATCAGGGGGCGATCGGTTGTGAAGTGGAGGTCGATGTCGATACCGGCAAGATCCGAGTCCTCCGTTTGACGCCGGTTGTTTTCGCCGGCCGCGTGGTCAATCCCCGCTTGTGCGAATTGCAACTGGACGGCTGCGCGATCTTTGGTCTCGGACAGGCGCTGTTTGAAGAGATGACTTACAATGATTCCGGACAAGTGATCAACCCAAACCTGGGCGACTACAACATCCCCTCTTTCGAGGATATCGCTTGGCAAATGGACTCCTGCGCGCTGGAACACGCCGGCTCCGAGGAACTCCACGGCATCGGCGAGACCTTATTGCCGCCGGTCATGGCGGCTATCGGCAACGCTGTTTACAACGCGGTGGGGACCCGTATTCACGACCTCCCGCTCACTGCCGAAAAAGTGTTACGGGAGCTGGGTCGCCGGCGCGCCGCGCGGCGGCAATAGAATCTCTTCACGTAATCGAGGAAGCAATGAAGCAAATAATTAAACTGAAAGTAAACGGGAGCGAGGAAGAAAAAGCCGTTCATACCCACCATACTTTGCTCGAAGTGTTGCGCGCGGAATTCAAACTGTTTGGCGCGCGCGAAGGTTGCGGCATTGGCATGTGCGGGGCGTGCACAGTGCTTTTGGACGGCAAACCGACCAGCTCATGCATTATGCTCGCCTCGCTGGCCGAGGGCAAAGAGATCATGACCATCGAGGGACTGAGCGAGCCTGGTCACCTGCATCCTATCCAGCAGGCTTTTATCGATCATAATGCGTTTCAATGTTCCTACTGCACGCCGGGATTTATCCTGAGCACGAAAAGCCTGTTGGCGGAGAATCCGGCGCCAACAGTCGAACAAATCCGCCATTATTTGGCCGGCAACTTATGTCGCTGCGGCAGTTACTATAAGATTCAAGAGGCGGTGCTGGATGCCTCGGCTCGCTTGCGCGCCGACGATCCGGCGAAAGCAAAGGAGCGATAGCGAACTCCGCTTCAAGAAACAGAATGCGGTACCTTATAGATTTTTACCACTGCGGCATCAGAGGAGGAACCATGACGAAACGATTCGTGTTTGTTTTTCTTGCAGTCTCTTTAATCAGCGCGGCGGCGCAGGCGGCCCAAGTGGAGGTGTTGAGGCCAAAGGGCAATCTGGAAATCAAGCTCGGCCACCCCTCTTCGATTTCCCTCTACGACCTGCCCGCGGTGTTGACCCATGAACGGCTGAACGGCAATGGCTGGAACACCCGCAGCGTCGAGTTTACGCGCACCGACCTCAACGTTCAGGCTCTGGCGCAGGGAACGGTTCAGATGTCCAACTCGCAGGTTATGGACCCCGTGCGCGCGACGCAAAAGGGCGCCAAGCTCGGTTTTATCATGGAGAATAACGGCGGCGAGTTCGTGATGGTTGCCAAGAGCGATATCAAGAGTTGCAAGGAGATTGAGGGCAAAAGATTCGCCATCCATGGCGAAGCCGCGACCACCTCGCTTGCGGTCAAACTGTGGCTGCTCAACGAATGCAAAGTGAAGCCGAATATGATGGTGATACCGGGCGGAGAAAATCGCATCGTGGCGCTGCAGAACAATCAGATCGACGCCACTCTGGTCCAGCTTGGGGACTGGCTGAATCTCGATGCCAAGGCGCCGGGGCGGTACCACATCATCAAAACCGGCACCCTTTTTAACATTAGCGGCGCCAGTTTTTGGGCTAATACCGATTGGTTGCGGAAAAACGAAGAGGTCGCGATCGCCTATGTCGCCGAACTGCTCAAAACCTTTCGCGCGGTTCATGGGAATCCCAAAATACTCGAACCCCTGGTAGCGAAGCATTTGCCCGACATGCCGAAGAACATCATTCCGGCAGCGATCAAGGCTTACATCGAAATCGTCCGCGCCTGGCCGCAAAATGGCGGCGACACTTCGATCCTCGATGATACGGTGAAGTTTTTCACCGACAATGGCGAGTTGAAGAGCGCCGTGAACACAAAAGAACTTGTCGAGCCGAAAATCCTCGCCGGTGCGCTGAGCAAGGTGGGCAAAGTTCCCGGAGCGCGGTAACAGATGGGTTGGTGGCGTTTGCACACGGCAAGATGCGCCGGCGCTCCAAGGTCCAGAAGGAAAGCATGCACCGAACCGGCGTGCGACGCAACCGCATGAAAAGAAGCATCGCCCTGGACTGGGGTCTCCGACTTTCGGTTTTCATTGTGGCCGTGGCCTCATGGGAGCTTTTTCTCGGCGCCTCGCAAAACTTTCTTTTGCCGAGATTTACCGAGATCGCAAGCGGTCTCTTTCGTTTGCTGTTTTTTGAAGCCAGGTTCTGGGAGGCTCTTTATATAAGCAACCAAGCGTTGATTTTCGGCTTCGTGATATCACTTTTTCTTGGTATCCCGTTGGGGCTCCTTGCCGGACGGTTTCGCTGGGCGGATCGCGTTCTCAATCCCTATGTCGGCGTGCTGCTGGTCATGCCCGTGGCGCCGCTGATCCCCATTGTTATCATCGCGCTGGGCTTGGGCCTCGCCGCGCGGCTGTTCATCGTCGTTCTGTTTTCGTTCGTGTTCATCACCGTCAATACCCGCGCCGGTGTGCGCAACGTGGAATCATCGCTCATCGAAATGGCGAAATCGTTTGGTGCGAGCGAAGCACAGATCTGGCGCAGGATCGTGATCCCCGGCGCGACGCCGGCGATCTTTGCCGGCATGCGAATCGGCCTCGGCCGCGCCATCACCGGCATGGTGATGGTGGAACTCTTGCTCGTGGCCAGCGGACTCGGGCGCCTGCTGTTGGAATTCTCCGGCCGCATGCAGTCCGATCTCGTGTTCGCGACGGTGATCGCGGTTATCATCGAAGCCTTGGCTTTACTGGCCGCGATGCAAGCCCTGGAAAAGAGAGTCACGCGCTGGGCGCCGGACGTCTCGATCGGATAGGTGCGATAAATGATACGGGTACGCGGATTGAGCAAGGAGTTTGGAACGCTCGATAACGGCGGCGGGGTCCAAGCGCTTCGTGACATCGATTTCGAAGTCAATGACAACGAGTTCGTCACCATCATCGGTCCGAGCGGTTGCGGCAAAACCACGTTGTTGCGCATCATCGCCGGGTTGATTCCCTACAACCAGGGCGAAGTTACCATCGACGGCGGTCCGGTCATCGGACCGGGACCGGAACGCGCCGTGGTTTTTCAGAACTTTGCGTTGATGCCTTGGGCCGACGTGCTCACGAACGTAGCCTTTGGGCTCGAGATCCGCGGGAGAACGCCGGAGGAATGCCGAGCCAAAGCGCAGGATCTTATCAAGGTCGTTGGCCTCGAAGGCTTCGAGAAGCGCTTGCCCAAAGAACTTTCGGGCGGAATGCAGCAGCGGGTCGGCCTGGCGCGCGCGCTAGCGGTGAATCCGCGGATTCTCCTCATGGACGAGCCATTCGGCGCCTTGGATGAACAAACGCGCCGCCTCTTGCAGGAAGAATTGCTGCGCCTTTGGGAGCAGGAACGAAAGACCGTTGTATTCATCACCCACAGCATGGAGGAAGCGGTCATGCTCGGTGATCGGGTTATGCTCATGACTCCACGTCCGGGAAGAGTCAAGGAGATGATCGCTGTTCCCTTGCAAAGGCCCCGGTCGCGAGACGTCGAGAAATCAAGCGCCTTCGTCGACGTGAAGGAATATCTTTGGGAACAGTTAAGAGCGATGCAGGCGGCGGCATAGTGACACAGATGACGGTCACAGAGACGGCAGTAACAGCGCGCGCGGCGAGCACAACCGGTCTGATGCGCGGTCTGCGGCGGTTCGCGCGCGACAGGTCGCTTGAAGTCGTCGCGCTTCTCGGCGGAGCCGCGCTTTGGGAGAGTCTTGGTTGGGGGCTTGGGCTGCAGTGGTTGCCGCCATTCTCTAAAGTGATGGAAGCGTTGCTGGAATTCGTCCGAAGCGGAGTGATCTTAGCCAATCTCGGTTCGAGTTTGATGGCACTGATGACCGGCTTTGCTCTTGCTCTGGTCTTTGGGCTTGCTTTGGGTGCGCTCATGGGTCGCTATCGCCATATGGAAAGGGCCCTCGATGTCTATGTCCACGCGCTCTTCGTCTGCCCAGCGATTCTGTTTGCGCCCATCTTTTTTGCCATTTTCGGCTTGTCCGATGGCGCGCGGGTTGCGATCGTCGTTGTCTATTCCATGTTTGTCATCGTTATTAACACTGCAACTGCGATCCGCACCGTGGATCCTTCGCTGGTTGAAATGGCGTATTCATTCGGCTGCCGCGAGCGCCAAATTTTTACTCGAATCTTGCTGCCGGCCTCTTTGCCTCTCATATTTGCGGGCATTCGCCTCGGCATGGGACGCGCGGTCAAGGGAATGATCAATGGCGAAATGCTCATTGCGTTTGTCGGTCTGGGCGCGTTGGCGCAGCGGTACGGCGCTCAGTTTGACGCCGCCAAGGTATTTGCTATTGCAATGATTGTCCTTATAATCGGTCTCGTTGGCAATGCGCTCGTTCAAACGCTTGATAATCGACTCACGAGTTGGGCCGATTAAATCCCACTCAAAAAAATCGCTCTTGTGAAAGAATGAAAAAGCCAATCACCCTAACCGTCAACGGTGAAGAACAACAAGTCGAGATCGAGACGAACCGTTTGCTGCTGCAGGTGCTGCGCGACAATCTGGGCTTGACCGGCACCAAAGAAGGTTGCAGCATCGGTGTTTGCGGCGCGTGCAGCGTCATTATCGATGGGCGCCTGGTGAGCTCGTGCTTGACCTTGGCCGCCGGCTGCGCCGGCAAGAACATTGAAACCATCGAAGGCCTCGCCAGGGACGGCAAGCTTCACCCTTTGCAGCAAGCTTTCATCGAGTATGGCGGTTTTCAATGCGGCATCTGCACGCCCGGCCAGATCATGGCGGCCAAGGCATTGCTCGACGAAAATCCCAATCCGAGCGAAGCTGAAGTCAAGGAATGGATGTCGGGCAACCTGTGCCGCTGCACCGGGTATTACAAAATACTCGAAGCCGTCATGGCGGTGGTCAATGACAAGCTCGATGCCAATTTCGCCTTTCGTAAGCGCGAGCAAACCGCCAAGATCCAAAGCCTGGACGTTTACAAACCCGTTGCGAAAACGACATGATCCACTTTAAGTGGATCATGTCGCCCTGACTCCTTCGGCTTAGCTCAGGATAGACTCCGCGAAGGGCCTGGATCTGATCAACCGAATCTTCGCCTTCGTCTCAGAATGATAACCGAGCGAAAGCGTACTGAGAGATAATCACTATGGCAAAGGCAGAAAAATTCTCCGTTGTCGGCCGGCGGGTCCAGCGCGTCGAAGGTTTCGATAAAGTCACCGGCGACGCCAAGTTCATCGCCGATATCTATCTACCTGGAATGCTCGTAGGCAAGGTTCTGCGCAGCCCCTTCGCCCACGCGCGCATTCGTCATATTGACACCAGCAAAGCCGAAAGGCTTCCCGGCGTGCGCGCCGTTGTGACCGCTGAGGACACCATCAAGCGGCCCTGGGGCGCGTTTTTCGCCGACCAGTATATTCTCTCGGTGGGCAAGACCCGTTACGTCGGCGAAGAAGTGGCCGCCGTGGCCGCCATCGACCCGGATATCGCCGAAGAAGCCGTTGATCTGATCGAAGTGGACTGGGAACCGCTGACCGGCGTATTCGACGCCGAGGAAGCGATGAAAGACGGCGCGCCGCTAGTGCACGACGACAAACCTAACAACATCGCTATGACCATGGACATCGAGCGCGGCAACATCGCCCAGGCCTTCGCCGAATCCGACGTCATCGTCGAAGACACCTTTCAGAGCATGCCGCAGTGGCATTGCGCCATCGAAACCATCGGCAGCGTCGCCGAATACGCGCCCAACGGCAAATATACGATCTACATGAATACCCAGACGCTGTTTAATGCGCGCTACCGCATCGCCAGCGCGCTGGGCGTGCCGGAGACCGACGTGCGCATCATTCAAAGCGCCGTGGGCGGCGGATTCGGCGGCAAATCCTGCGACGACAACAACGCCCTGGTTGCGGCGGTGCTGGCGCGCAAGGCGCGCAAACCGGTGAAGCTCATCAATACCCGTGAAGAAGAATTTCTTGCCGGATGCCGGCCGCGCGTGTTCATGAAGATCAACGTCACGCTCGGTTTCAAAAAGAACGGCCGCATCCGCGCCAAGCACGTTAAGGTGATCGCCGACAACGGCGCTTATTCGGCCAAGGCGCCGGCCATCACTGGCGTGGCGGCCATGCGCCACGACACCTGTTACAAATATTCCGACGTAAAAACCGAGGCGCTGCTGGTTTACACAAACAAGATTCCCACCGGCGCGTTTCGCGGTTTCGGCAATCCGTCGGCGGAATGGGCGGTGGAGCAAGCCATCGATATCGGCGCCCATGAGCTCGGCATCGATCCCATTGAAATTGCCCGCATCAACGCCGCCGAGGCCGGTTATGTTTCGCCCCACGGCAACCGCGTCACCAGCTGCGAGCTCAAGCAGTGCCTTGACATGGCCGAGAAGATGGTCGGTTGGAAGGCCAAACGCGCCAACAAAGCGCCGGACACGGGGCTGGGGCTGGCATGCACCGTACATGTCAGCGGCAAGCGCCATTTCGGCGACTATGACGGCAGCTCCGCGACGATCAAGCTCAACGAAGATGGCAAAGCGCTGATCCTAAGCGGTGAAGGCGAGTGCGGCCAGGGCGTGCACACCGCCATGTGCCAGATTGCGGCGGAAGAGTTGGGAGTGCCAGTCGAAGACGTGGAGATTTCCCGGGCCGACACCGATCTCACGACCTTTTGTCTTGGCGCCTTCGCCAGCCGCCTCACCTATGTCAGCGGCAATGCCGTGAAAAACGCCGCTGCCAACGTGAAGCAGCAACTCTTCGAGCAAGCCGCTGAGATGTTGGAGGCGAACCCTGACGATCTAATCTCCAGCGACGGGCGGATTTTCGTCAAGGGCGCAGAAGGCAAATCGTTTAGCGTCGCCGACGTGGCGCGGGCACGGCTATTTCGCCACAACGGCGCGCCGATCGTCGGTTCGGGAAGTTTCGACGCCGACTCGGTGTTGCCTGACAGCACCCGCTTCGGCAACGAATCGGGCGCCTATAATTACGGCGTTCAGGCTGCCCAAGTCCATGTCGACCGCCGGACCGGACAAGTCAAACTGCTCAAATTCGTCATCGCGTCCGACTGCGGCACGGTGATCTATCCTATCGGCGCGGAAGGCCAGGTCGAAGGCGGCCTGGCGCAGGGCATTGGTTATGCTCTCACCGAGGGGCTGCAATTTGACGAAGGCCGGCCGGTGAACCCAAATTTCTCGGACTACCGTATTCCGTCGATGCGCGACATGCCGCCCCTCGAGCATGCCTTCGCCGATTCTTATGAACCGACGGGACCCTTTGGCGCCAAAGGTCTGGGCGAGTTGAACATGGACCCTACCGCAGCCGTGATCAGCAATGCCATCTTCGACGCGGTGGGCGTGCGAATTAAGACACTGCCGATTACACCCGAGAAGATTCTCAAGGCGCTGCGGGAGCAACGAAGAGAAAAGTAAGGCTAGAGTGTGGCGAAGCCGCAACCGAACCCAACCAAATTTTTGACGGACGACACGAAGAACACGAAGTTTAAGAGTATGTATATCCGAACCCTTCGTGCCCTTCGTGGTTAAAGAGTAGCGATGAATAAGTTCGACTATTTACAGCTCAGGACGCTGAAAAGCGCCCTCGCGCTCTTGGAAAAATACGGCGATGATGCACGCGCCATTGCCGGCGGAACATCCTTACTGATCATGATGCGCCAACGCTTGTTGATGCCCAAGGTCGTCGTAAGTCTCGCCGATATTCCGCGATTCGATCGCATTGCCTACAGCGCGAAGAACGGCCTCACCATCGGC
>DATBLC010000201.1:0-2320 GCA_036555515.1 Binatia bacterium | reverse complement strand
GATCAAGAAAGACAAAGGCGAGGTGCGCTTTTGACGGTTCATGGACCCCGTCGTTGACATCAAGGATCTGCTGTTTTGCTATCGCGCGCCAAAGGCGGTCCTGAAGATTCGCGAGCTGGCGATTGCTAAGGGCGAGAAAGTTTTCCTGCACGGGCCCAGCGGCAGCGGCAAGACCACGTTGTTGGGAATTCTCGCGGGGGTTCTCAAAGCGAACCAAGGGAGCGTGAAAATACTCGGCCATGACTTTGCGCGGATCTCGGGACCGGCGCGGGACGCTTTGCGCGGTGCCCATATCGGCTACATTTTTCAGATGTTCAATCTCATTCCCTATCTCAACGTTGTCGAAAACATGATGCTTCCCTGCCGCGTGAGCAGGGAGCGGGGCAAGCGTCTCAACGGCAGGCCGTTGGATAAAGCGGCGCAGGAAATGGCGGAGATATTGGGAATCGGCTCAATTATTTTTGAGAATGTCACCGATCTCAGCGTGGGGCAGCAGCAGCGGGTCGCGGCGGCGCGGGCCTTGTTAGGATCCCCCGAGCTGATGATCGCCGACGAGCCCACTTCCGCCCTCGACGAAGACCAAAGAGGAAACTTCCTGGATTTGCTATTTACCCATTGCCGGGAGATCGGCGCGACGCTGATTTTCGTAAGCCATGACCGCCGCATGATGCCGCTATTTGACCGTGCGCTGTCGCTTCCGGACCTCAACCAGGCATAGGGCATGGTTCTTCTCTCACTTGCCTACCGCTCCCTAAGGAATCGCAAACTCACGACGATTCTGACCTTGCTTTCGCTGGCCTTGAGCGTAAGCCTCTGGGTCGGCATCGAGCATATCAGAAGCGGCGCGCGGGAAAGCTTTTCTAACACGATCAGCCAGACCGACCTCATCGTCGGCGCCCGCGGCGGTTCCATACAATTGCTACTCTACACCGTGTTTCATATGGGATCCCCGACGGCGAACGTCAGCTATGAGTCGTACGATAAGTTCAAGAAACACCCCGCCGTCCTGTGGACGATTCCAATCTCCTTGGGCGATAGCCATCGCGGGTATCGCGTGGTCGGCACTAACGAAGATTTCTATCGACACTACCGTTACCGGCAAGACCGGCAAGTCGAGTTTCAACAAGGTCGCGCTCCCAGCGACGTGTTCGAACTGGCGCTGGGCAGTGAAGTGGCGGAAAAGCTCGGCTACAAGCTGGGCGACCGGATCGTCGTCACCCATGGAGTGACAAGCGCCAGCGGCATCATGGACCACGACGATAAGCCGTTCACTGTAGTTGCCATATTGAAGCCTACTCACACGCCCTTGGACCGCTCACTGTACGTCACTCTCGAAGGCATCGAAGCCATCCATATCGACTGGAAACAGGGCGCGCCGCCGCTCAAAGGGCAAGCCGTGCCCGCAGAGCAGATCAAAAAGGAGAACATCGAAATCGGGCAGATCACGGCTTTCTTTCTCCGCACCAAAGCGCGGGTGCAAACTCTTGCGTTGCAGAGGCAAGTCAATACTTTCGCCGAAGAGCCGTTGATGGCTGTTATCCCAGGGGTCGTCTTAAGCGAGCTTTGGAACGGAATCAGCTACGGCGAGCAGGTGCTCAAAATCGTGGCCCTGTTCGTGGTTGTCGTCGGGCTGGTCGGAATGTTGATGGCGCTTTACACGTCGCTCAACGAGAGGCGCAGAGAAATCGCCATTCTCAGAGCGGTGGGGGTGGGGCCGGTGAAAATCATGTTCCTGCTCGTTGCCGAGTCTGGTCTACTATCACTGGTTGGAAGTCTTCTGGGGATCGGCCTTGTCTACAGTCTGGTAGTTTTGCTCCAACCCCTGGTCGAGCAACAGTTCGGGTTGTATCTTCCAATCAAGCCGCTCAGCGCGACCGAGCATCTCTATGTCGCGGCGGTAGTCCTGGCGGGTTTAATCATCGGGTTCGTTCCGGCATGGAAGGCGTACCGCAATGCCCTATCCGACGGTTTAAGCGTGCGGGTGTAGGATGCGCGAGCGGCTGCGCCACCGGAGCTGGTGAAGTTATTGTGACGCCAACGGAAACTGAAAATTTCATGATTTCGAGCGCTGCACCATTGTTTTCCGGCCGGAGACTCATTGTCGGTGTCGCGCTTGGGCTCGCCGCGTCCTTAGATCTCAGTTGGGCGGTTCAGAGCTGCCATATCCATCCCCCTGGAAGAGATATCGTGGAGTCAGAATTGCCGAAACTGCCTTTGTACGCTTCTCTGGACGAGTGCGAATCGGCCAATGCCAGGTATTTCGGTGGTGCCGGAAGGTGCCATTGTTTCCCGGATTTCTCGCCCCGCCAGCAACGCGATC
>DATBLC010000200.1:0-24621 GCA_036555515.1 Binatia bacterium | reverse complement strand
CTGCCGGCGGGCATTTCCACCTATGGAGAGGACGGGGTGGTGGCCGGCAAGGCAGAGAACCATTGACCGCGATCGGAAGGGCTCGCCTCTCGGTCGCACACTAGCGACATAGTCTCTAAATAACGAACTCATTAGTAAGTGCGGGCGTTTATTTATGGCGACGGGCGACAACAAACTCGCGGCATGGCGCTTCGGACTGATCTTCGGGTTTCTCCTGCTGGTGGAATCCGCCGTACGCCTGGGCTGGATCAGTTCTTTTTTTCTCGCCTCACCGCTGCAAGCTTTGACCGTGCTCTGGGTGCAACTCGCGCGCGGCAATGCGCTGCTTTTGACCGCCATCACGCTTTATGAAATCGCCGCCGCGCTTTTTATCTCAACCATCGTCGGGCTCCTGGCCGGATTTCTCTTGTGGCGCTACCGGCTCATCGGCACGAGCTATGAGATGCCGCTGGCAGCGCTGTTCTCTTCCCCGGTGATCCTCGCCTATCCGATTTTCCTAGTTACCTTCGGGCGCACCAGTGCCGCGGTGATCGCGCTCTCAACGATTTTCGGGCTGATCCCGATCATTATCAATACCAAAGGCGCCTTTCAAAGCGTCAATCCGATCCTGCTCGAAGTGGGCGCGAGCATGAATCTCACCGGCAAACAGAAGTTTCGCCATATTCTATTGCCCGCCGTGGCGCCCATGGTCTTCAGCGGCTTTCGGCTTGCGCTCACTTACATCTTGAAGTCGGTCCTCGGCCTCGAATATGTCGCGCAAGTGGGTGGCGTCGGCATGTGGCTTTCCGACGCGGCGTTTCGTTTCGAGGTAGAGGAGGTGTATGCCGGTTTGTTGGGAACCATTTCGCTGTCGGTGTTTTTTCTCTACCTGCTCAACCGTTCCGAGTCCTTGGTGCGCCGCTAACGATGAACGCGAAAGCTAGAAAGAATCCTACACGCACCGCTACGCTGCAAACCCCCGCTGCGGTGCAAGCATTGACCATTGCCCTACTGGTTGCGGTCTGGGAAGCCATCGGCAGAACGGGCCTATTGTTTCCGGAACTGTTTCCGTCCCTGCTCTCCGTTCTTCAGTCGCTGGCGGTCTATCTCACCACGCCCGTGGCGCTTCCTCACCTGGATGCCAGCGGAAGGGCGGTCGGTGGCGCGCTGCTCTTGGGAGCGTTGACCGGCGTTCCCCTCGGCATCATCTGCGGGACCCGGCGCAGTTGGCTGCAGGTCGTCGAGCCGCTCATCCTCTACGCCGCCGTGGTGCCCAAGATCGTGATCTTTCCCATCTTCATCTTGTTTCTCGGTATCGGCGTGGGCTCCAAGCTGGCGGTGGGCGCCATTGCCGCCTTCTTCCCGATCGCGCTCTTGACGATCGCCGGGATGCGCGAGGTCAAGAGGGTCTACGTCGACGTCGCACGCACCATGGGAGCGAGCGCGATGCAGATCGCCGCGCGGGTTTATCTGCCCGCCATCGCCGGGCAGGTTTTTACCGGGCTCAGACTCGGCATGGGCGCGGCGGTTACCGGCGCTTTGCTCGCCGAGACCAAGATCGCCAAGGCGGGTTTAGGATTTTTGATCGTGGAATACTACAGCCAGTTTCGCATTGCCGATATGTACGGGCTGCTCTTATTCATATTTATCCTAGCGGCACTGGCGAACTGGGCGCTCAAAACCCTCTTCGCGATTCTCTCTCCGTTGCCCAGAGCGAGCCATGACGCAGGGATGTACTTCTAAAAGAAGAAACCCCCGTTCCAATCGTTCCAGCCGTTTGAGAGGTTGTCGTCGTTCTACCGTTCAGGTCACCCGGAAAACGTTTGGAACGATTGGAACCATCAGCGTGAGCACGAGAAACGAGCGTGACGGCAGAACTCTTGACAGGCGGCTTTGATAGGGCGTAGACGAATGACAGATATTATTCAAATCAGGGAGGGAATCGCCATGTCCGGACAATTCGAAGTCATTGATGCCGACGGCCATATCACGGAGGAAGACGGCCAGCTAAAAAAGTATATGCCGGAAAAATACGTCAAACGCGTCGCCACGCTGACGCCTCGCGACAGCTGGGACCGGTCATTGAGCGGAAAACTCGGTACCCGCGCTAAGGATGCCAAGAGCTGGCTCGAAGCCATGGATAAGGGCGGGATCTCAACGGCGGTGCTCTACCCGACCAACGGTTTGAGCGTCGGCTGGATACGCGAACCCGATGTCGCCGTGCAGTATTCCCGCGCGTGGAATGATTTCTGTTCCGAAGAATTTCAAAAAGTGAACTCCCGTCTCAAATGCGTGGCGCTGGTGCCGTTTCAGGACGTGGCGGAGGCCGTCAAGGAACTGCGCCGCGCCGTCAAGGAGCTGAAACTCGTCGGTCTCATGCTCCCCGCCGTCGGTCTGCGACTGCCGCTGGGCCATGAGAGCTTCTGGCCGATCTATGAAGAGGCGGAAAAATTAGACTGCATGGTCGGCGTCCACGCCACGGTGCGCGGCCCGCATTATTTTGCCGGCGACATGTTCGACCAGTTTATCGAAGTGCATACGCTGTCACATTCTTTCGCCCAAATGCTGCAATGCACGAGCATGATGTTTCGCGGCGTGTTCGACCGTTTCCCCAAGCTGCGCGTCGCCTTTATGGAAGCCGGCTGCAGTTGGGCGCCCTATTGGTTCGGGCGCATGAATGAGGAGTGGGAAAAACGCGGCGAAGTCGAGGCGCCCAATTGCACGAAAAAACCCAGCGAGTATTTCAAAGAAGGACGGATCTATTTTCATGCGGAGGATTACGAACCGCTGATCGGCGCGACGGCGAATCTGCTGTCGCATAAGGTAATTTATTACGCTTCGGATTATCCTCACTGGGACACCGAGTTTCCGGAAAACATCGAGCATCTGAGCCGGCGCGAAGATTTGAACGAAGAGGCCAAGAAATGGCTGTTGGCGGAAAGCGCTAAGAAACTCTACAACTTGCAGTGACGCAATATGGCCGCAAAACGCAAAGTGTGCCTTACGGGGCCGATGAGGCTAAAGCTTATCGAAGAGCTGTTGCAAGAGGCGGACTGCGAGCTCGTGTTGGGCAAAAACGCCGAGGATTTTCGCACTCACAAATACGAGCGGCGCGAATTGATCGACCTGATCGGCGACTGCCCGGTGGTTTATCCGTCTGGGCGCGACGTGATCGGCGCGGATATCCTGGACTCCTGTCCGGAGCTGCAGGCGGTGGTCAAGTCGAGTATCGGCATCGAAACCGTGGACGTGGACGCCGCTACAGACCTCGGCATCCTTTGCTGCAATAGTCCGACGCCCGAGAACTATCTGGGCGTCGCCGAGGCCACTGTCGGATTTATGGTTGCGCTGTTCAAGCGGCTCAAATTGAACGAAGCCGTTTTGCGCGGCGGTGGCTGGAAAGAGGCGCAGAACCGCGGCACGTTGATGGTCGGCAAGACCGTCGGCATTATCGGCGTCGGGCGCATCGGCCGCAACGTCGCGAAGCGATTGGCCGCCTGGGACATGAAGTTTTTCGGTTATGATCCCTATGTGTCTCAAGAATCTGTGGCGCCGCTGGGGATCAGAATGGTCTCGCTGGAAGAGCTTTTGAGGGAATCGGATGTAGTGACGCTCCACGTCGTGCTCACCAGAGAAACCCGTAACATGATTACGCTGCGGGAATTGAAGCTGATGAAGCCTACGGCCTACATCATTAACACCTCGCGGGGACCGGCCATAAACGAAGCGGACTTAACCCGGGCATTGAACGAGGGAATCATTGCGGGCGCGGCGCTGGACGTCTTCGAAGTGGAGCCTACGCCGGTAAGCAATCCAGTACGCCGGGTCGACCCCAACAGATTGATCATTACGCCGCACAACATCGGCGCCAACCCCGGGTCCTCGGAAGCAGGCCAGCGCATGGCCGCTGAAAGCATCCTTTCGATTCTCAAGGGCAAAGTGCCCGAGACCGTGGTTAACCCGGACGCCATCGATCAGTGGCGGCAAAGGTTCTGGAGCTGACACTTGCCGCCGCAAGGATTCTTTGACAACGGGATTGAATACGAGTTAGGAGATATAAGGCGCTTTGAGCCGCAACTAGGTGAAAGGATACTGTAATAGATGAGTTTATCGAATCGCCGCCGCCCGGCGGTATGGGCCGCTACTTGTGCGCTGTTTTCTTTAATTTTTGCCGGCGATCTCTATGCCGCGGACAAACTCGTGGGCATCCATTCCGCCCGCGTAATGTCGCAGTCTTTTCCATGGATCGCCCAGGAAGCGGGACTATTCAAGAAATACAATCTCGACTTTAATCTCGTGTTTGTGGCTTCGTCGAGCATCGTGACCGCCGCGCTGCTCGGCGGCGACGCCGATATGACCGTAACGGGTGGTATCGGAAATGTGATCGCCTATGTGAGAGGATCGACCGATGTGGTCTTTTCGGGCGGGGTAAAGAATGTAATGACCCAAACCCTGGTCGCTGGCGGCAACATCAAAAACCCGGAGGATTTGAAAGGAAAGAAAATCGGCGTAAGCCGGATCGGCGGAAACTCCCATTATTTTACGATTCAGGCCCTGCGCCGATACAATATGGAACCCAATCGCGACTATACCTTTATTCAGACCGGCGGCGATCCCGAGACTCTAGCCGCGTTTCTTAGCGGCGCCATCGAAGTAGCCAACTTGACGCCGCCGACAGATGCTCTGGCGATTTCCAAAGGTTATCACTACGTGATCTACGGCCCCGACCTAAAGATTCCTTACGCCGCAACTGCGTTTGTCACGAAGCGAACCGTCATCGCCAAACGCCCGCAGGTGATTGGCAACTTCATGCGCGTAATGGCTGAGACGGCGAAGATCGCCCATACGGACCGAGAATTCGTCTATAAGGTGCTCGGCAAGTACCTGCGCGTTACGGACAGAAAGGTGCTTGAGTCGGCATATAATGCCGAGATAAAAGTGTTGGAGCCACGACTTCTGATCAAAGCCGATTCTTTGCAAGCGATTCTTGACGAAGTAAGTCAAAACGACGCGCGAGCGAAGAAGATCAAGCCCCAGGAATTGATCGATAGTCGATATCTGGATGAAATGGAAAAGAGTGGTTTTTTTGACCAATTATGGGCTAAGAGATAGCTCGAAGGAGGAACTATGGAACAGACCATTATTTCGTCGGACTCTCACGTTATTGAAGTGCCGGATTTATGGGAGAAAGGACTGCCACAATCGTTTAGAGATCGCGCTCCCAAGTGCTACTTCGATGAGAAGCGCGACGCTTGGATGTTCGGCTCGCCAGAGGTGCAGGCGCAAGCCGTTGGCGCGTTATTTATGGCCGGCGGTAAGCCGGAGGAAAGGGAAACCTATCGCAGGGCGGGCTTCAGTATCGCGCGACCCGGGGGCTGGGACCCCATCGTGCGGCTGGGCGATATGAAGACGGATGGGGTTGCCGCCGAAGTACTCTACCCAAGCTTGGGTCTCGGTTTATACTGCATCACAGACGCGGCGTTTCAAGAAGCGATGTTCCGCACCTATAACGACTGGATCATTGACTACTGCCAAAAGGTGCCAGACCGGCTGTACGGTATCGCGCTGATTTCAATGTACAATATAGATAACGCCATCGCCGAGATGGAGCGCTGCAAGAAAGCCGGTATCGTCGGCACGATGATCTGGCAGGTACCGGACTCGAAACTTCCTTTCACTTCCGAACATTATGAGCGTTTCTGGGCGGCTTCGCAGGACCTCGATCTGCCCGTTCATCTCCATATTCTCACCGGCTTCGGCGATAGCATGAACCGCCAGACAAGCCATGGCATTCATCGCTACCGTATCGGCGTGCAGCAGCATCGCGAGATCGAAGATGCGCTCTTCGACATTATTTTTTCCGGCGTGCTGGAGCGCTATCCGAAATTGAAGATCGTCTCGGTGGAGAACGAAGTAGGCTGGATGCCGTTCTGGCTCGGGCAGTGCGACAAGGGGTTCAAGCGCCATCGCCACACTGAGAGGCTCCCGATCGATAAATTGCCTAGCGAATATTTCTATCGCCAGGTGTACGCGACTTTCTTTAATGATCATGTGGGCGGGAAGCTCTTCTCCTGGTGGGGCACTGATAATTGCATGTGGTCCAATGACTACCCGCACCAGAATTCCACCTGGCCGAACTCGCGCGCGGTGATCGACCGTGATATGGGTCAATTGCCGGCGACGGACCGGGATAAATTACTGAATGCCAACGTGCGCAAACTTTATAACTTGAACGCGCCGGCGTCGTTGCCAGTGGCCGCTTAGCGGCGTCGAGAGCCGGCCGCGTCCAGTCAGATAACTTAATACAGAGGTGACGTTATGGAACTACGTGACGCAATAAAGGTATTGGATTCCGACGCCCATGCGCGTGATTTCGACAACGATATCAAGCCCTACTTGCCCGAGCCCTATCGCAATCAACGAGCTTCTTTGATCCCCAGCGAACATTACGACCGCAATCTCGGCGGGACGCTCGGCCAGGGCGGAGCCAAGGTCGAAGAACGTTTGGCTGCCATGGACAGGCAGCAAATCGACACCGCCGTAATGTTTCCCACTAGCGGCTTGGGCCTCGGCCGGGTCCGAGAGCCGCGGGTCCAAACCGCGCTTTGCCGCGCCTACAACGATTTTATCTCGGACTACTGCAAGGCGTCACCGCGCCTTAAGGCAGTGGCGAATTTGCCGGTCAACAATCCGGAGGAATGCCCCAGAGAGCTCAACCGCGCCGTGACCAAGCTCGGGTTGTGCGGCGGTATGCTAGTTGCCCAAGCGCATAGAAAAAATTTGGGCAGCGCGGAGTACTATCCGCTCTACGAAGAAGCGCAACGGCTTAATACACCGATTACGATCCACGCCTTCGGCGGCGACGAGCCCGGCAGCGAGGTTTTCGATACGTTCATATGTTTGCACACGACGGGCCATCCTTTCCCGGTGCTGCGTCAACTAACGGCGATGGTCTTCGGCGGCATCCCGGAATTGTTTCCAAAGTTAAGGATCGGGTATCTCGAAGTCGGCTGCGGCTGGTTGCCGTATTGGGCGGAACGTATGGACGAGGAGTGGGAAAAACGCGGCAAGATCGAGGCGCCGCTGTGCAAGAAGAAGCCGAGCGAATACCTGTTTAACGAGAACAGCTACTATGGCTGTGAGCCGGAAGAAAAGATGATCAGTTACGTCGTCGGCGAAATCGGTTCGAAGACGCTCATGTACGCCTCTGATTATCCTCATTGGGATATGAGCTGGCCGGAGTCGGCAACCATCTTATGGAATCGCGAGGATCTGTCGCTGGACGTGAAGAAAGACCTGCTGTTGAACAACGCGAAACGGTTTTACAACATTTAATTATACGCTGATTGGCACCGCGGTAAAACGGGTCCCTTTGCCGACCGAAGTTGAGAGTCCGTCATGCCCGCCCCCGATCCGGTCGGGGGCGGGCTTTAGCGGGCATCCAGGCTTTGCCGAATGTGTGACTCAAAAGAAAACTGGATTCCCACTTGCGCGGGATTGACCGATTGGTGACTGCTGAATTCTAAACGAGCAAGGAGCGCATATGATTCAAACCAAAGGATTAACTGGCGCGCAGACGATGCTGCGCGTGCTCGCGAAAATGGGCGTGGAGAAGATTTTTGCGTCCCCCGGCTCCGAATGGTCGCCGGTGTGGGAGGCCCTCGCGGAACCCGGAGTGGAAGGCATGCCCCAGTATCTGAGCACGCGTCACGAGGAAGTCGCCGTCGGCATGGCGAGCGGATACGCCAAATCTACCGGCAAACTGCCGGCGGTTATGATTCACACGACTGTCGGATCTTTGCACGCCACGATGGGCATGCGCGCGGCGGTCCGCGAACAGGTTCCGATGGTGGTTTTGACGGGGGAGTCGGTTGGTTTCGGCGAGGACGAAGGGCCCGATCCAGGAGGCCAGTGGTTGGGTCATCTCTCCAATATCGGCGGTCCGGCGAAGTTGGTCGAGCCAACGGTGAAATGGAGCTTCGGTGTCAACAATAAAGCCATATTGCCGGCGACCATCCAGCGCGCTTGTCAGCTCGCGATGGCGGCCCCCAGAGGCCCGACTTTTGTTTCGCTGCCGATGGAATATCTGTTCGCCAAGATGATCAAGGACGTTCCGGGCGACCTTGGATTTGCGCCGGGCGGGACCGCAGATCCGAAGGGCATCGAAGAGCTCGCCAAGCTGTTGGCCGGCGCCAAAAACCCGGTTATCGTCGCTGAAGACGCGGGCCGCACGGAACGATCGGTGCATTGCCTGGTCGAGATCGCCGAACTCTTGGGTTGCGCCGTTTGCGAGACGCGGAGCACGGGTTCAATCAACTTTCCACGCACGCATCCACTGCACAGCGGCTACGATGCCAAGAGAGCTTCAAGCGGCGCGGACGTGATTTTTTTGCTGTCGGTCATTGCGCCGTGGCATCCGGCTTCAGTCACTCCCGCGCCGGGCGCGACGGTGGCAATTCTCGATGAAAATCCCTTGCGTCATGATATGCCCTACTACGGGTATCAGGCCGATTTGTGCTTGACCGGAGAGATCGAAAGCTCCCTCGAGCATTTGCTGGCCGCGCTCAAAAAGAACGTCTCCGCCGGCGATGCAACGCGCAAGCAGCGCGCCGAGGAAATCGGCGGGAAGAACGTCGCCGCCAGAAAGGCGTGGCGCGATGAAGCCCTCGCGCTCGACAAACAGAAGCCGATGGATACTCGTTGGGTTGCCCATGAGATAAGCCAAGTGTTGCCTGCGGATGCGATGGTGGTCGACGAGACGATCACGCATCGGTTGGCGATTCATCGATATTTCGATGCTCTAAAACCAGGCTCGTTTTTCGCCGGCTGCATCGGCGGGTTGGGCACCGGGCTTTCAACGGCGCTAGGGGTGAAGGCGGCCAATCCGAAGCGGCCGGTGGTTTGCGTGATCGGCGACGGTTCGTTCAACTACGATCCGGCGCCAGCCGTGTACGGCGCCGCACAGGAACATAATCTGCCTTTTCTAACGATCATGTTTAACAACCATGGTTACCTTTCGCAGAAATCGGGAATTCCAAGATATTACCCCGACGGCTGGGCGGTTAAATCAGGGAACTTTTCCGGCTTGCATATCAAGCCGTGTCCGGAGTACGCGCAGATCATCAAGGCGTTCGACGGTTATGGTGAGACAGTCGAAGACCCGGGCGAAGTGCGCAAAGCCGTCGAGCGCGGACTGCGCGCTGTCGCCGCAGGCCAGTCCGCGTTGTTGGACATTCGCCTCAAACCAGTCGAACAGATCGTTGAGCGGGGCGAGTGATACAATCCGGCGCCAGCCGGTTGAATTTCGGTTGGACCTAAAACGCCGGCCCGGCATTAAAAAGCTCGGCCGGCGTTGTTGTATTCGATACGCGCCTGTTCAATGACTAACAGGACATTGAGCTGAACCTCGAACCCGCCCAGTGATTGTCGAGGTTTGGGAATATAATGAACGAGGGGTTTATGGGGACAAGCTTTCACGACCGATTGGTCGCCAGCCGGGACAAAAAGCATAGTAAGAACCATCCGTTCTTCGAGCTATGGGCGCAGGGCAAACTAACAAAGGAGCAAACCGCCGTCTACTGCTCCCAGCATTATCATTACGTCGTCGAATATTTGAACTGGTTGGCGTTCGAGGCATCGCAAATCCCTCACCGCGACGTGAAGACTTATCTGTTTGAAAATCTCGGCGACGAGGAAAACCCTGAGGATCGCCATCTCGATATGCTCAAGGACTACGTCGCCGCCAGCGGCATGGATCGCGATAGCGTGGAGGGTTCCATCGTGCTAGCGGGGACCGATCAGCTGCAAAATTGGGGTTGGCGCATGGTCTATCAGACGCCGTGGCCGGCTGCGGCGGCCGGCTTGTTCATCGGACTAGAGTCGCAATTTTTGGATATCTGCAAAAAACTGGTTCCAGCCCTGCACCATCATTACGGCTATAAGGCTCAGGCCCGTGAAATCCGTTTTTTTGAGGAGCATGTCCACGCCGACGAGATTCACGGCTCCAAAGGTTTTGCGATCGTCGAGAAGTATTGCGACACGCCTGAATTGCAGGCGCTGGCGCTTAAGATGGTTGAGGAAGCCACCATCCGGCGCTGGCGATACATGAACAGCATTTATTGGTACGCGCTGCACGGCAGAAAAGACGACACGCCGATGCCGCCCGCATAGCCGCTACAACATTCGCTCTAAAAAGGAAGCGCCCATGAGCATTCGCATCGACGGCGGCGTGGTCGTAGGCTGGTCGGGGACCAGCCACGAGATCATTGCCAACGGCTCCGTTGTCATCGACGGCGGCGAAATAAAGTCCGTGGCTACGGACCGGTCACAACCTGCCGACAAAGTGATCGATGCCGCGGGCAAAATCGTCTGCCCCGGCTTTGTTAACTTGCATGTTCACTCGCAGCTCAACGTCGGCGACTATCTTTTGACCGACGTCACGAAAAAAGATTATCTCGCGGCGAACTGGTTTGTCTTCGGCGCGCCGTTGAAAGAGAAGGTGGAAACTCCTCCAGCCCCGGCGGTGGCGCTGGGGAGAAGATACGCGTTGTACAGCGCACTCAGGAACGGCGCGACAACGGTGTTGGATCCCGGCGGCGGTCCGGGTGCAATGGATGATTACGTCGCCATCGTCGGCCAGCTTGGCGGGCGCGTATTTTTCAGCCCGCCGTACCGTAGCCACGATATTTTCACCGATCGCGAAGGGCGCCACTACTACGAGGCACGTGAGGACAAGGGGCGGCCCGGCCTGAAACGGGCGATTGACTTCATCAAGCGATTTCACGGTGCCCATAACGGTCGCGTGCAGGGAATTCTAAATCCGGCCCAGGCCGAGACCTGCGAGCCTATGTTATTGCGAGAATCGGTGGCTGCGGCGAAAGAGCTCGACCTGCCGATCCATATTCACGCCGGCGGCAATTTTCGTGAGTTCCTGCAGATTCTCAACACCTATCGCAAGCCCGTGGTTGAATACCTGGCGGAGACCGGCATTCTCGGGCCGCGCACAACGATCGGCCATATGGCGATCACCGGCGGCCACTCGCGCGTCGATTACCCGCGCGGCGATGAATTGAAGCTGCTTGCCGATTCGGGTACCACCGTCGGCCACTGCCCGCACAAATGCGCCAAGATGGCTTTTGCCATGGAGTCCTTCGATCAATACCGCAACGCGGGCGTGAACATCGGTTTGGGCACCGATACCTACCCCCTCGATATTATCGCAGAGATGCGTTACGCATCGCTGATTTCCCGACTGGTGGACAGAAACGCCGCCGGCGCGCGACCAGCGGATGTTTTCAATGCCGCGACCATCGGTGGAGCGAAGGCGCTGGGCCGGGACGATCTCGGCAGGCTCGCTCCGGGCGCAAAAGCCGACCTGGTCATTATCAACCTGCGCACCACGCGTTACGGTCCGGTTCGCGATCCCATAAATGCGCTGGTGGAATACGGTTCGGGCGCCGACATTGAAACCGTCATCGTCGACGGCGAGGTAGTCGTGGAAAACGGCCGTTCGACGCGCATCGACGAAGACGAATTGTTCGCCCAGGCAGAGACTGGCGCCAGCCGCGCCTGGAACAACTGGGCCGGGCGCGATTGGAACAGCCGCAGCGTCGAGCAGATCATTCCGCCGGCGTTTCCCGCGCGAAAATAACAAGTAGTTACTTAGACCATAAAGGGCTGTTCAGCGGAGCCGAAGGGACGCAAATGGCCGCCAAGGAATGAGGGCGGAGAGAAAAAATTCAAACCTCGAAATCCGAAATTCGAAACAAATCCAAATGATCGAAAAGCACAAAATTCTAAACCTTTGCTCAGAACATGCCTATGAACCTATAGCGGTTCGGGAGTCTTTACATCAGGACTTCCGACCCCGTGCAGGTTAACTTCGAACCTTGAGCGTTGAACTTTGACCCGGCAGCTAGCATCGCCGCTTCGGAATTTTTCGTCAACTCAATTGACCTCGTCGGCTTTTTCCTGCTATCAGAGTGCAAACTTATTGCATGGGTAGTTTAGTTTTCTGATTCGAAAGGTAGTAAATGCGCTACGGATTTCTTATAGACCAGAACCGATGCATCGGCTGCCATGCGTGCACGGTGGCGTGCAAGGAAGAACACAACATCGCCGTCGGCGTAAACCGGACTTGGGTGAAATACATCGAGAAGGGACACTATCCTGATACGCGGCGACATTTTGCCGTGCTGCGCTGCAATCACTGCGACGACGCGCCTTGTATAGAAATCTGTCCCACCGTCGCCTTGTTTCGGCGCGCCGACGGCATCGTCGATTTCGACAACGAGCGCTGTATCGGATGCAAGTCCTGCATGCAGGCTTGTCCCTATGACGCGCTCTACATCGACCCCGACAGAAATACGGCGGCCAAGTGCAACTTCGACGCCTCCCGAGTCGAAATGGGCTACAAGCCCGCCTGCGAGGTCGTCTGTCCCACGCAGGCGATTCTTTCCGGCGACCTCGACGATCCGAACAGCACGATCAGCAAGCGAATCGCCATGGAAAAGGTCAGC
Organism: Binatia bacterium; assembly: GCA_036555515.1. Lineage (GTDB taxonomy): Bacteria > Desulfobacterota > Binatia > UBA9968 > UBA9968 > DATACQ01. Next base: position 12,124 of record DATBLC010000200.1, on the reverse strand, counting down.
GTGCGAAAACCGGAGAAAGGGACCAAGCCTAAGCTCTTTTACGCTGGCGTCGATGGCGACTTGCTCAGCCCGACCATGATGGAGCCGCAGAGCGCCCACTTCTGGGCCGAGAAAGATCCCGGCGAAGATCTTTACGTGCTGAACAGTGGCAACCCAGATCGACCGATACCGGGAGTCGCGCGGGAAGTGTATGACGTGCCCCACATAACTCCCTGGGGGAAAAAGATAGCATCGTATCTCTGGGCGAAATCGATTGCCGCTGGTGTGCTGCTCATTTCGGCGTTGGCGCTCAACCTGGGCTTCGAACAAGACGCGCCGCTACTACACGTGGTCAGCCCAATCACTGCCCTGCTTTTCCTCGCGCTGACGATGGCGTTGTTGATCTTCGACCTAAAAAAACCCGGGCGCTTCTTTTACCTTGCGACAAAGCCAAACTTTAATTCTTGGCTGGTGCTCGGTGGTTACGTTCTCATGATCTATGGCGTCTTGGCCGGTATATGGTTGTTTCACGGGCTAAGGGGTCTGGTGGTTCCGTCTCTGGTGGTTTGGCCGACCGCGCTATTTGCCATCGCTTCCGCCGGTTACTCCGCTTTTCTCTTCGCTCAAGCGCGCGGCAGGGACTTCTGGCAAAGCCCGCTGCTCTTCTGGCAGCTCATCGTGCAGGCGCTCGCCGCCGGCGCGGCGGGGCTGACATTGCTCGCGGCGCTTGAGCTCATGACGCCATTCCAGTTCCTCAGCGGCCAGATGCTTTATTGGCTGGGGAATTTGCTAGTAATCGCGCTCTTGGCCGGACTCGCAATGATCTTCGGAGAATTGTTGGTGAGCCACCGCGGCGAAGAGGTATCGCGCTCGGTGAACCTTCTCCTTACGGGAGCTCTTTGGAAACAATTTTGGCTCGTTGTCGTGGGCCTGGGCACCATCGCGCCCATCGTGCTGACACTTTGGCCCACCATCTCGATTTATCCGAACATCGCCGCGTCTTTCTTGGCGCTGTTTGGTTTGTGGATGTACGAAAATATTTGGATCAAGGCCGGGCAGGCAGTACCGCTTAGTTAAAAAGGATCAGTCAGCATGAGTGATATGCCGCAACCTCTCAATCCCGATGCCGCGCGTTTGGACCCGGCCGGCGGACTGGCCAGTTACCCGCCGGTCGAGAAATGGGACGACTGGGTCGAGTATGACACGGCGCAATGGCCGCGCAAGGTTGAAAAGCATTGCCGAATCATTCCGACGATCTGCTTCAATTGCGAAGCTGCGTGCGGCCTCGTCGGTGTCGTCGAAAAAGACACAAACCGCATCCGCCGCTTCGAGGGCAATCCCGAACATCCCGGCAGTCGGGGGCGCAATTGCGCCAAGGGTCCCGCCACGTTGAACCAAATCACCGACCCCGAGCGTATTCGCTATCCGTTAAAACGCGTCGGCAAGCGCGGCGAGGGCAAATGGGAACGCGTGAGTTGGGACGAGGTTCTCGATGACATCGCCGGGCGCGTGCGCAAGGCACTGCAAGAAGACCGTCGCAACGAGATCATGTACCACGTCGGCCGGCCTGGCCACGAGCTACTGTATCACCAGAGAATTTTGCATTCCTGGGGCATCGACGGCCATAACAGTCACACCAACGTTTGCTCCGCCGGGGCGCGCGCCGGCTACGCCTTGTGGTCGGGCATCGACCGGCCATCGCCGGACCATGCTAACGCGCGATTCATTCTGCTTTTAAGTTCGCACCTCGAAGCGGGCCACTATTTCAATCCTCACGCGCAACGCATCATTGAAGCGAAGAACGCGGGAACGAAGATCTGCGTTATCGACACGCGCCTTTCCAATACGGCTTCGAAGGCGGATTATTGGCTCTCGACGTGGCCGGGCAGCGAAGCAGCGATTCTGCTCGCGATGTGCAATATTCTCTTGCAAGAAGATCTTTTCGATCGTCAATTTCTTAGAAACTGGGTCAACTGGGAAGAATATCTGCGCGAAGAGCACCCCGATCAGCCGCAAACTTTCCGATCTTTCGTCGAGATTCTGAAGCAAACCTACGCGCAGTACACGCCCGAGTTTGCCGCCAAAGAGGGCGGCGTCGCCGCCGAAATAATCGTCGAGGTCGCGCATGAAATCGCCAAAGCCGGTTCGGCGTTTTCGTCGCATGTATGGCGCAACACGGCGGCGGGTAATCTCGGCGGCTGGCAGGTGGCCCGCGCGCTGCAATTGTTGGTTGTTCTGATGGGTGCGGTTGGCACTCCGGGAGGCACGGCTCCCAACGCTGCAAATAAATATATTCCCGCGCCACCGCTCATGCCACCGCCTTCGAAGGTTTGGAACGAGTTGCTTATTCCTAAGGAATTTCCACTGGCATTTTTCGAGATGAGCTTTTTGTTGCCGCATTTCGTCAAAGAGGGCCGCGGCAAGCTGGCGATGTATTTCACTCGAGTCTACAACCCGGTGTGGACCAACCCCGACGGCATGAGCTGGATCGAAATGCTTTCGGATGAAAGCAAAGTCGAACGGCATGCGTGCCTGACGCCGACCTGGAGTGAAACGGCCTGGTTTGCCGACTACGTACTGCCCATGGGCCACGCGTCCGAACGCCACGATTTAATGAGCCAAGAAACCCAAGCGGCGCGCTGGATCGGCTTTCGCCAACCTATCCTGCGCGTCGCTCTGGAAAGGCAGGGCAAGAAATTCAACTATACCTACGAAGCCCACGAAGCAGCGGGCATCGGCCAGGTGTGGGAAGAAGACGAATTCTGGATCGAGCTCTCCTGGCGCGTCGATCCCGACGGCTCGCTCGGGATTCGCAAATATTTCGAATCCCCCTACGAGCCCGGCAAAAAGATGACGGTTGACGATTATTACCGCTGGATCTTTGAAAACAGCGTGCCGGGACTGCCCGCGGCGGCGGCAAAACAAAGCCTGGCGCCACTGGAGTATATGCGCAGGTATGGCGCCTTCTTGATCGAGGATAACGTCTATAAAGTTCATGAGACTGCAGTTAACACCGCAGACCTGGCCGACGCGACGACGAATCCTCTGACGAACGTCATTTCCAAGAATGGCACCGTTCTGGGGGTTGAGGTAGACGGTAAAGCGTGCGCCGGTTTTCCGACGCCGTCGCGCAAATTGGAGTTTTTCTCCAGGACATTAAAGGATTGGAAATGGCCGGAGTATGCGATTCCGGGCTACATCAAAAGCCATGTGCACTCCGATAATATCGACGTCAATGCAGGCGAGATGCTCTTGCTGCCGACGTTTCGCTTGCCGACGTTGATTCACACAAGGTCCGGAAATTCCAAGTGGCTCTACGAAATCTCCCATAGAAATCCATTATGGTTAAATCCAAAAGATGCCGGCTGGCTCGACGTGAAAACCGGCGATCTGCTGAAAGTGCAAACGGAAATCGGCTACTTCATCGATAAAGTTTGGGTTACCGAAGGCATCAAACCTGGTGTGATCGCCTGCTCGCACCATCTCGGGCGCTGGCGGTTGGCGGAAGAGCAGGGAGGCGAGAGATGGTCCACCGCACTGGTCGATTTGAAGCAGGTGGGCGAAGGGAAATGGATGATGCGTACAATTCACGGTATCAAGCCGTTCAAGAGCGACGATCCGGATTCGGGACGAATTTTCTGGCAGGACGGCGGCGTGCATCAGAACTTGACGTTTCCAGTGCAACCCGACTTCATCAGCGGCCAGCACTGCTGGCATCAGAAAGTGCGTGTAACGACACCGAGTCCCGACGACAAATACGGCGACGTCTTCGTCGACACCAACAAAGCCCATGAAGTATATAAACGGTGGATGGCGAAGACCCGTCCGGCGCCGGGCCCGGAAAACATGCGGCGCCCCTATTGGCTCCCGAGGTCGTACAAACCCGCGATGGAGGCGTATATTATTAAAGGCTAACCGAAAATATTTACGATCGCGTAGTTAAAGAGATTGATTCGCGCAAAGCACGCCATATGCGGCATTCAAATTCGAATCTCGAAATCCGAAATTCGAAACAATTTCAAATGACCAAAAAGCAGCCCGTATGGAATGTGGGCCGGCGATCGGTTCAGAACCAGCCAAGAACATCTGGAGGATGTGAGGAAAGTCATCGACTTCGTAAATCAAAAGTGGCCAACGCCCATATTTTTGATCGGCCATAGCGCAGGAACTACGTCGGTGGCTTATCTTGCGGCAGTTCTAAAAGACCCCCCGAATTGGTGGCGTTGTTCTTACAGGCGCGCCGTCTTTGATCGCAAGGCAACCTCTACATGATATTGCTTATCCCGCGCTGTTCGTTCATACAAAGACGATACATGTGCGAGCTTTGAAGCCGCCCGACAGCAACACCAGCGTCTGGTCAACAGTCCTAGGGTTGGCTTCATGACTATACGCATGGATTCATCGGTAAGGAACGCGAAGTAAGTACGGCTATTACCGATTGGGTCATGGGCAAGCCGGCTCCGGATCGAATTGGTCCGTAAGAGATAAGACTTTGTGAACACTAAAGCCTACCTGGAAATCTTTAATTCACATTGAAGCTTGGGTGTTCATCTTTACCCGGGTAGATCATCGGCGATCCTCCACATGGCCTTAGAGATGGTTTATCTGAGATCGTACCAGTCCGCCGCCGCTTCCGTTAGGTCCAGGCAAGTTGAACCAATGTACCGCTACTTAATCACAAATGTGGCTTCGCACGTTGGCATGATAACGTACCCGTCGCCTGGTGCCATGGTGACCTTGTAGGTTCCCGGTGCGCCGAAGGCTTCGTTCTTGCCGAGCTTCAAATTGAAATGCCACTTCTGTCCCCCGAATACGAACTGGTTGCCATCTTTCCCCAAGCCCGCTGCTACTATGTCATGTGAAATGTCTGATGGTGTGCCACCGATCCCTGGCGTGTAGATAACTTGAATCACTGGTGGTGCGGAGATCGTCCGGTCAGTCACTACATTGCCATTCTTGTCCACCAGATCGGCTTTAAAGGGCAGCGTTCGATGGGCCTTCCTGACAGCGAGCGGGGTCAACGAGTCTGATAACGGTGCTTTAAAACCATTACAATAATAATGATTGACTGGGATATTAATCCCCTCAATACCGAAGACCATCTCCACGTTTGGGTAATGAAAAAGGCCCCCGAAGAAATCCTGCCAAACACCGCGTCCAAGGATACTCGCGTCTGTGCTGGTCATAAGCGAGCCAAAGGACACTGTGTTAGTAAGCCCGAGCCAGTAGGTCGTTCCCGCAGTCAGAGATAGACTTAGACCCGTTACTCTATAATCGTATCCGACAAGCGGGTAGCCTGGAACGGTTCGTCCATTGGGGGCGCGACTGGCGACTACAGTTCCAAAGGTAATGAGATTGCCCGACTGAGGATCAGTACCGGCCACTATCTTGAACCATGTGCTAGTGTACGCGGACCCAACGTCTTCGAACCCGGACCACGTAAAACCTGTAACTGTCGCGTTGGAGTTCAAAACAAAGTTGTCGTAAATCATGCAACACGTTGAAGTCATATTGAACAGAGTTGCAGGTTTGGGGGCTCCAATGGGACCGTTGTCAAAGAGTGTGTCCCCTTGCGCTGTGGAAACGAGCATCAAGACACTGGCAAGAATAATAATGAAAGACCAAGGTCTGACCGAAACCGTCAATATTGTTTTCATAATCAACTAGCTCCCTTGCCGCTATGGACGGCGATGAGATTTACTTTTGAAAGCAAGTTGGAGGGAGACCTGCTAATAAAGACTCGTCTTGGCACTGTATTTTTCTACTGAGCCTTCGTCGAGGCCTTTTATACTTCCAATATCGCTAGGCTGGCAGTTGGTTGTCATACTTCTCGTTGTGTTGTTAACGCAAGATATGGACCAAGGAGACAAGTTGCTGTTTTGCAAGAAATTAGACGCTAATCCGAGATCATTCAGCGTGCAATAATGTCTCTTTAACTCATTACGCGGCTTAGTTTGTTCCATCGGACGTTTCACCTTATGGCTGCGACAAGAGTCTGGGTATCATTAACCTTCTGAGATTTTCCGCTCCCGGAGACAATTCCACTTTTGGCGGTCTCTGGCGAAAAATTCGCGGAGTCTGCTTGATTTTCCAGTGGCAACCGCAGTTTTTCGATGCCACTGGGCGGCAAGTGTGACGGGAGTTTTTTTCTCGTCATGTAGTTGTTTCTTTGCCGAGTTTTCTAAACCGGACATATTTACACCCCAGAGCGCAAAAAAACGGCTTTCGTTACGGTGGTACAATTGTTGCCTACCTATCAATTTAACTCAGCATCGTAACAGGCGCCGGCCATGCGCAATATGGCGCATTACGGCGGTCGCTGTAACGGCGCTGGATATGGACACGGTCATTCTAACTAAATAAGCGGTCGAAACCGCGGTTGGAAGGAGACAGAACCCATGAACGCGACTTTCAGAAATTTGTCGGCCCTGGCGATCGCCTTTGGCGTGAGCATCACGATATCCTCCGTTTACGCACAGGAGAAGGGAAAAGGTAAAGCAAAGGGTAAGCAAGATGATGAGACAAAAGGAAAACATGGCCGTGCGGCCGGCGACATTCCCTTCGATCTCGAACAGTTCTGCGAGAAGAAGGAACAACTTCCTTCAGGATTGCAAAAAAGGAAAGACACAGAAGGATTGCTAACGCGAGGTCTTGAAGAAGACGGCAAGCGGTTGACTTCCACTGGCAAAGGGAAAAAGCGAACACCTTAGAATCACAGGAACCGGATTCTTTCGAATGAAACAGCCCAGTTTCTTAGCAACTGGCGCGTTGGATCAAGTCGCGGGAAAATAGTAGGACGTCGTCCAAAATTAACTCATGGGCCTATTATCAGCACGGTCGGACGCCGGCGATTGCGCGAAGTGGTCATCCGTTTGCGCGGCAGTAGATCGCAATCCTTTCAAGAAAACGTTGTCCAAAATCGCTCAACTTGCGCTCGCCGACGCCACGCACGCTTAGCAGTGTCAATGGCGACCGCGGCCGTATGCGGGCCATGTCGCGCAGCGTCGCATCGCTGAACAATACGTACGCCGGAACTCCGCGTTCGCGAGCGATATCGCGGCGCAAATCTTTAAGACTCTCGTACAGGCCGCGGTCGACGCCTTGCCAAGAATCGGTATCGAACCGGGTCTTCTCCACCTCTGCTTTAGGCTGCAGTAATCGCACGCTGCGCTTGCCCCGCAGCACCTCCCACGAGGATTCGTTAAGGTTGAGAACCGGGCGATCGTCAGAAGTGCGCTCGAGCAGGCCGTGATCGAGGAGTTGGTAGAGCATATTCAATAGCGACTTCCGATTCGTTCCCTTCATTAGACCGTAGGTGGTGAGTTTCTCGTGGCCCCACCGTTTTACTCGCTCTGTGTTGGCGCCCAGCAAAACATCGACGATGTGTGCCGCGCCGAAGTGTTCGCCCGTGCGCGCCACGCAGGAAAGAATCTTTTGAGCGGTCACCGTGGCATCCGCTAGACCTTCGACCTCGTCGAGACAGACATCGCAGGCCTTGCAGTCGGGTTTGGAATACGGTTGTCCGAAGTATTCGGAGAGCTGGCGATGCCGGCAGTGCACGCCGGCGCACAACCGGCGCATATGTTCCAGCAGCTCGCGCGAGGCGGCGATCACTTCGGCGGGCTCCTTGGCGTCCAGGGCGCTCTTTTCGATCAGCGATTCCCAACGAAGGACGTCGACCGCCGAATAGAGCAGCACGCACTCCGCCTCCAGACCGTCTCGACCGGCGCGGCCGGTTTCCTGCTGGTAATGCTCGATGGATTTAGGCATGGCAGCGTGAATGACGCAGCGCACGTCGCTGCGGTCAATACCCATGCCGAAGGCCACCGTGGCGACTACCACGTCGATCGATTCGGCGGCAAATTCATCTTGTGTGCGGCGCCGTTCCTCGGCTTCCATGCCGGCATGATAAAAAGCTGCGCGCAGTCGGTTGGCTCGAAGGAATGCCGCCATCGCTTCAGTATCGGTGCGGCTGATGCAGTAAACAATCGCTGCCTGCGCGGGATGTCGCTGCAGGAGCTCAAGCACTTGAGCCTGCGCGTCGATGCGCGGATTGATCCGATAAACGAGGTTAGTCCGGTCAAATGTTCCTACGATTACAGCCGGGTCATGCAAACGGAGTTGCTCGGTGATGTCGGCGCGCACGCGCTCCGTGGCCGTCGCCGTATATGCGTGAACGCTAGCGTGAGGGAAGCGTGTTTTTAACTCCGCGAGGCGGCGATATTCCGGGCGAAAGTCGTGCCCCCAGTGACTGATGCAGTGCGCCTCGTCGATGGCGAAAGCATCAATGGCGACACGTTCCATGAGCCGCAAAAGTCGCGGCTGCAGTAAACGCTCCGGCGCGACGAAGAGCAAGCGATAACGCCCGGCGGCGAACTGTTCTTCGGTTTCGTGGAGGGCGTGAGCGGGCATGCCGCCGTGTAGCGCCGCCGCCGGAAAGCCGCACTCGCGCAGCCCGTCGACTTGATCTTTCATCAAAGAGATCAATGGCGACACCACGATGTCCGTGCGCTTCGCTAGTTCGGCGGGGACTTGATAGCAAAGTGACTTGCCGCCCCCCGTGGGCATAACGACCAGGGAATCGCGGTGCTCTAGCTCTGCGCGGATCGCCTGTTCCTGCAGTGGCCGCAATTCGGCGTAGCCCCAGTAGCGGCGCACTGTGGCGAGGATGTCGGCGGTTGCCCAGTTGTTCGATCGTCTCACGCTCGAAACAAATCAATGCACGAGACTGTCGGTTCAGTCAATAAGAACTTGCGAAACGTTCAAAACTCGGTCGACTAGCGCGCCACCACCAGCGATGAGTGTGGACGCGCCGGCAATCTGAGTTAAAGATTGCCATCTATATCCCTTCCCCCATCCCCCGTTGCGTGCCCTGTATCGGTGTGCGGTTCCATTCGAGGGCTTCTTGGATCTTGCGAGGCAAGGGAGGTTTGCGTGAAGTCATAAAGTGAACGAATTCTTCCTGGGTGGGTATAAGCATGCGCGCGTTGTTCTGTTTTTCATCGCCCAGAGTAGAAACCGCTTCACGGTAGTCATGGCCGGGGTAAACACGGATCTCGTCGCCCAGCGCCTTTAACTTTAACAGGCTCTGGTATTGCGCCTCGGCGTTGCCTCCCGGCAGATCGGTGCGGCCGCAGCCACCGATTAGCAACGTGTCTCCGGTAAAAATTCGATCCTTGCAGAGCAGGCACATCGCATCGTGCGTGTGACCCGGAGTGTAAACGACTGTAAGAGTCTGCCGCCCGAATTTGATTTCATCGCCGTCCCCTACCCTTGTGTCCACGTAAGGAGCGTCGGCGGCGCGGTGCATGACAACACTCACGCCGTAACGCTCGCGCATGATTTTACAGGCGGAATTGTGATCCGCGTGGGTATGAGTGTCGATGGCGTAGAGCAGCTTCGACCCGAAGAAGTGAGCCAGCTCGATGTAGTCATCGGCTTTGTCGAGCTCCGGGTCGATGACGACGCACGCTTTGTCCTGCTTGCAGCCCAGAATATAAGAGAGGCAGCCGCTGGAGCGTATTTGCTCGAAAAATATTTCTTCGCTGGCCATCAACGACCTCGCGTCAGCCTTCATCCTTGTTCGTCAGGCTTTCGCCATCGTTTGCTTTTCCATGTTATAGCGGTAGCGTTCGATCTTATCCAGGTCGTAACTCAGGAAGCGGAAGACGACACCCGGACCTTCGACGGCGTTGGTGGAGTGAATGTCGCCCGGCAAGTAGGGCACGACGACACCGGGCGTGAGACGATCGAGACGCTCTTTCTCGATGACGGCATGGCCTTCCCTTGACCCATCGTCCGTGCGTTTGTACTTGGTGATTTCCGTGATGCCCTTGAAGGAGCCGTAGACGACCCAGCATGGACCGTGATCGTGGGGCTTGTTGCCGTGCCCCTGCTTATGAATGTGGCCCATCTGAATGAATCCAAGCTCCGGATCCCGATAAAGCTCCCGCGATGGTTTCCCTTCGCGGATCAACTCGGCCATCCACGGGTCCTCCGGGCTGGTAGAAGCGAATAGTTTTTCCATCAGTGCCTTGACCTTAAACGGCAACTCGGGATCTTTGCCGTCACCCCAAACTGCGCGGACTTCTGCAATGTAGCGATGGAAAGAACTCTCGGCGATTTGTTCTTGCACAGCCATATAAACCCTCCCTTCAATGGGATAATCTTTATCACTTTCGCCGAGCTTCCGTCCACCCCGCGGCGCCTTCGGCGCGGTTCAAGGTTTCGCGTTCAAGGTTCAAGGTGGGGCGGTTGAACGTTGAACAGGCGAAGCCTTCGAACCTTGAACGTTGGACTTTGAACCGCACACGCAGCAGGCTCGCCACCGACCCGCCCCTTGGTTCGCGTGTGTCTATTCACCAACGAACTGTATCTCTTCTTGATTTGACAGCGCGAGCTTGCCTCTGGTACCTGTTAAAGTAAACCTGAACACATTGATGGAGCCAATGACGATCGATCCGCAAGAGCTGCGCAGGGTGATGGGCCATTTTGCGACTGGCGTGACCGTCATTACCACCAGGGACAAAGACGGAGCGCCCCAGGGGCTCACGGCTAATGCCTTTATGTCGCTCTCATTGAATCCGCCGTTGATTCTGATCAGCGTTGACAAAGGCGCGACATGCTACTCTTGCTTTGAGCCGCAAAACGGTTTCACCGTCAACTTTCTCAGCGAAGAACAAGAAGAGATCTCACGGCGATTTGCCACCAAAGGCGTCGACAAGTTCGCCGGGCTTCGCTGGAAAGAAGGAAGCAACGGCGCGGCGATTCTAGAGGGGATTTTGGGCAGCGTGGAGTGCAAAATCACGCAATGCTACGACGGCGGCGATCACACTATTGTCCTGGGTGAAATTGTTGACGTGAGCGCTACCGGCGATCGTCCTTTACTTTTCTTCAAGGGCAAATATCGGAAGCTACCGACATAGTAAATGAGTTTTTGGGTTCGGGTTTCAGGTTGGGAGAGGAACTTGAAACCCGGAACTTTGAACTCGGAACCGCCGTCAGGCGCCCAGCGCCATCGCCGTAATGCACGGCAAACCGTCGATGATCGTCCGCGTTTCGCCCGAAGGCTCCAACTTGACGACTTCTCCGTCGGCCGTTGAAATCAACACCCCTCTGCCGCCCGGCGCCGCGCAGATATCCATCACGCCGCCGCTCATCTTTTCGGTCAGCAACTCCCAGTTGGCGCCGTCTTGAGACTTGAAGATGGCGGTATTTGCCCGCCCGGCGCGCGTCCAGGTGCGCGGCCGGTCCTGGGTAATGCCGAGGTAGATATTGCCATCATCATCCTCCGCCAAGGCATTGCCATAGGTGCGATTGCCCGCCGGCGTGACCTTTTCCCAGTGAGAGCCGCGGTCCGTGCTGCGCGAAACGCCTTCGCCACAAGCCGCTACGACAAGCCCGTGGTGTTTCTTGGACGGCAAGATTTGATGCATGTCCGGGTCGGTAAGGCCAGCGTTTGCAGACGCCCAGGTCTCGCCGTCATCGTCGCTAACGAGAATGCCCGCCACCTCGATGCCGACGAAAAGCCTACCGCTGTTCTCTCTCGAGAGCACACGTGTGCGGGCCGGAAGGTCGGGATTGGGGGGAAACGTGCCGCCGACAGCCCCCTGGCGTACTCCCCTAAGCTCCTGCCAGCCTCCGTTATCCGGCCTAAAATAAAGTGCCGCCGGCATGGTGCCAACTAAAAGTTTGCCCGGCAATGCGAGCATGGACGACATGGCCAAACAGGGTACGTTGGGAGTGGCGCGACTCCACTCCTCCCCGCCATTGTCGGTCACGAACATGCCAGAGTGTTCCGTCCCGATGTAAACCCGCTTAGGATTTTCCGGGTCGACCTGGACACAGCTCATCTGCCAATAAGTCAGCGCCCTGTCGGCTTGCGCCCAATTCTCACCTTGCGGTTCGAAGCGGTACCATCCCGAGTGAGTCGCCAGATGCAAAGCGTAATTGCTGTTGGTGGTCATAAAAACCTCCCCCGTTTGAGGCTTACTAATGAGTTCGTTATTTAGAGACTATGTCGCTAGTGTGCGACCGAGAGGCGAGCCCTTCCGATCGCGGTCAATGGTTCTCTGCCTTGCCGGCCACCACCCCGTACTCTCCATAGGTGGAAATGCCCGCCGGCAGGGCCTGAAAACAACCTTTG